>JBIKOJ010000001.1:0-81212 GCA_044358135.1 Acetobacteraceae bacterium
CCGCCGAAGGCGGAAAAGTCGAGGGGTCTGGGGCCTAAGGCCCCAGCGGGTCCAGGGCAGAGCCCTGGCCTTACTTCAACTTGCGCAGTTCCTGCGACAGGTCGCGCTGCGGGCGGGCGCCGAAGTGGCTGATGACTTCGGCCGCGGCGATGCTGCCCAGGGTGCCGCACTGCTTGATGGATTTGCCCGCGGCCAGCGCGGCCAGGAACCCGGCGGCGTAGGCATCGCCGGCCCCGGTGGTATCGATCACTTGGGTGGCCACGGCCTCCACCAGCGCGGTCTCGCCGCCCTTGATCACCATGGAGCCGTTCTCGCTCATCGTGATCGCCGCCAGCGCCACGTCGCGCCGCGCCCAGGCGACGGCTTCCGCCAGGGTGTTGGTCTCGTACAGCGCGGTGATCTCGGCCTCGTTGGCGAACAGGATATCCACATGCCCGGCCACCAGCTCCCGGAACGCGGCGCGGTGGCGATGCACGCAGAACGCGTCGGACAGCGAAAGCGCCACCTGCCGCCCGGCGGCATGCGCGGCAGCGGCGGCGCGGCGGAAGGCCTCCTGCGCGGCCGGCGGGTCGAACAGGTAGCCTTCCAGGTAGGTCACGGCGGCATCGGCCACCAGCGCGGGGTCCACGTCTTCCGGCCCGAACGTCACGCAGGCGCCCAGGAAGGTGTTCATGGTGCGCTGGCCATCCGGCGTCACCGCGATCAGGCAGCGCGCGGTCGGGGCGCCTTCGCCACCCGGCGGCGTGGGAAAATGCACGCCCACGGAGCCGATATCGTGCCGGAACACCCCGCCCAGGTAATCGTCCGCCACCTTGCCCAGATAGGCCACCTTCGCCCCCAGCAGCGCGGCCACGGCGCAGGTATTGGCCGCCGAACCGCCGGAGCTTTGCGTGCCCTCGGGCAGTTCGCCCGTCAGCCGCTCGGCGGTGGCGGCATCGATCAGCGCCATCGCGCCCTTGTGCATATCGTGCTTGGAGAGGAAGGCTTCCGGCACGGGGGCCACCACGTCCACGATGGCGTTGCCGATGCCCAGCAGGTCAAATCGGGCGGGGTTGGCCATGGTGTCTCTCCGTGCCTGGTATGGCGCTGCGCGTATCATCCCCCCTTTCCGGCGGCAACCTGTGACCCCTGCAAGACCCTTCCCCATGGCGCTGGCAATCGCCCAGCTGGACGACCCTGCCTTCCTGCGCGCGGTCCTGCAAAGCGTGGCCGCAGCGGTGGCGGCCGTGCTGGCGCTGGGCGGCCTGATGGCCTTCGCCGGCATGGAACTGGCCTGGATGTGGTCCCCCGCCGACCCCTCCCAATCCGGCTGGCTCGCCTGGGCCGCCGGCACCGCGGGGTTCCTGGGCGCGCTGGTCCTCGGCCTGTTCCTGTTCGTGCCGCTCGCCACCGGCATCGCCACCCTCTTCGTGGACAGCGTCGCCGGCGCGGTGGAGCGGCGCCACTACCCCGCCCTGCCCCCCGCCCAGGCAGCCAGCTTCGCAGCCCAGGCGTGGGACGGCGTGGCGCTCGGCGCCATGGTCCTGGCCATGCAGGTGCTGGCGCTGCTGGTCTCGCTGCTGATCCCCGGCCTCGGCCTCGCCGTGGGCTGGTTCGTCACCTCCTGGGCGATCGGGCGCGGCCTGTTCATGGCGGTGGCGCTGCGCCGCTGCCCACGCCCCCAGGCCCTGGCACTGTACCGCGCCCGGCGCGGCGCGGTGCTGCTGCAGGGCGCGCTGGTGGCCGCCGCCGCCCTGGTCCCGGGCCTGAACCTTGTTGCCCCCGTGCTGGGTCTTGCCGCCATGGTGCACGTTCTCGGCCCCGGCGTATCCTTGCCGGGGCGGATCGGGACACCGTTCGGGTTGTCCCGGGCAGGCGGGGCGTGATAGCCCAACCTCGGTCACCACTGCCTGGATCGGACTAAGCCGTGTTCAAGCGCCGCAAACCCGAAGAACCCGCGCCGGCGGAGGCTGCCAGGCCCACCGCCGAGGCCCCGCCCCCCGGTGCCCCCCGCCCCGCCGACAGTGGGCTTGGCGTCCCGCCCTTCCGTCCCGCGCCCCCGAAGGAGGCACCGCCGATGAGCCGACCCCCGTTCCCCACCGCCCCCCAGCCCGGCACCGGCATGTCCCCCGGCACCCCAGCCGGCCAGCCGGCCGGCGCCGCCGCCCAGCAGCAGCGCCGCACCCCCGCCGAACGCCGCACCATGGTGATCGGCCGCGGCATCAGCGTGCACGGCACCATCCAGGATGCCGAGCGGCTGGAGGTGCAGGGCATCGTCGAAGCCAAGATGATCCACGCCACCGAACTCGCCATCGCCCAGGGCGGCATGTTCCGCGGCGAGGTGGAGGTCGAGGAAGCCGAGATCGCCGGCACCATCGACGGCACGCTCACCGCGCGCAACGCCCTGATCGTGCGCGCCACCGGCCGCGTGCTCGGCACCGCGCGCTGCCGCCGGCTGCAGGTGGAGGATGGCGGCCAGATCACCGGCCAGATCGAGATGATCACCGATGCCCCCCGCGCCACCACGCCCGCCGCCGGGGAGCCCGCCCGGCCGGCCGACGCCAGCTGAGATGAGCCGGGCCGCAACACGCGCCGCCACGCTGGCGGCGCTGGCCTGGCTGGCCGCCTGCGCCACCCCGCCGCAGGGCGGCACCAGCGCCGGCACCCCCGCCGGCTCCGGCAGGGCCACGGAGCCCGGCACGCCAGACGTGCCGCCGGCCGAGGCCAGCCTGCCGATGGACTCGCTGCTGCACGTCCGCACCAGCGAGCTGCGCGCCCGCTTCGGCGACCCGCACGACCAACGCCGCGACGGCGGCGCAATCGTCTGGAACTACGAGGCAGACGGCGTCTGCCGCCTCAACCTGGTCCTGCAGGGCGTGCGCGGCACCCCGGCCGAAGTGGTGCACGCCCAGGCCCGCATGGCCCCCGGCGGCACGGAGGCCAACTGCTTCGACCGCCTGCGCCAGGAAGCCCGCGTCTCTTCGGCACCGGTCCTGGAAACCGTGGCCACCGCCCCGCCACCCCCCCCCCCCGCGCCCAGGCCGCCACCCGCCCGGCCGCGCGCCCGGCCGCGCGCCAGCCAGCGCAAGCGCGCCCAGCCGTCCAGGCACGCCCAGCCGCCGCCGGCCGCGCCGCCCAGCGCCCGGCCGCCACCCGGCCGGGAATCTGACGCCGGGCTGAAACCACCCCCGCCTTCCCCCTTCCCTTCGCGCATGGCACGCTGGCGCCCTGCCTGAAGGAACCACCCGCGTGCCCCTGATCCTCGCCAGCCGCCCCAACGCCTATTCCGGCAGCCCGCTCGACCGCGCCGCCCACCACCGCGACAACGAGGCCTGGATCGCCGCCGCGATGGCCAGCCCCGACGCCCTGTTCGCCCCCGTCTGGCGCGCCCGCAACCTGATGCGCGGCATGGCCGATGGCCGGCCCGAAGCCGTCTTCCTCTCCGGCGCCGCCGCCGCGGCCCTTCACCTGCAGGGCTGGCCCGATGGCGGCATCTGGGCCTTCCTCGGCATGCAGGGCCCGCAGCCCGTCTTCTGCGTCGATCTCTCCCCCGAAGACCGCCCCCTGCCCGACCTGCCCTCGGAACTCGGCGCCTTCACGGATCTCCGCTCCGTCGCCGGCATGCTGCCCAACGAGGAAGCCTCCATCCTCGCCCACGCCCGCGGCCTGATGCACTGGCGCACCAAGCACCGCTTCTGCGGCGTCTGCGGCGCCGCCTGCACGCCCAAAAGCGCCGGCCATTCCACCCAGTGCACCGGCTGCGGCGTCAGCCACTTCCCGCGCACCGACCCCGCCGTGATCATGCTGGTCCACCGCAACGGCCGCTGCCTGCTCGGCCACTCCAAGCGCTTCCCCAACTCCACCATGTATTCCACGCTGGCCGGCTTCGTGGAGCCCGGCGAAACCCTGGAGGAAGCCGTCGCCCGCGAGGTGTTCGAGGAAGCCGGCGTGCGCGTCGCCAACGTGCAGTACCACTCCAGCCAGCCCTGGCCCTTCCCCGCCAGCATCATGCTGGGCTTCTACGCCGAAGGCACCACGGAAGAGATCACCATCGACCCCGAGGAAATCGCCGACGCCCGCTGGTTCACCCGCGACGACCTGCGCCGCCACAAGGACCTCGGCTTCACCCTCCCCCGCGGCGACAGCATCGCCAGCCGGCTCATCGCGGATTGGATGGCCGCGGAGTAGGGAAGGAAGAAAGGGCGAACCGCCAAGGCGCCAAGACCGCCAAGGGAACGCCAAGGCACTCGGGTGCAGCCACGTCCTGCCTTGGCGCCCTCTTGGCGTCCTTGGCGCCTTGGCGGTTAACCTTTCCTTCCTCGGCCCCGCGCCCGCGCAAACTTCACCATTCCGCAACCCGCCGCTTCACACACTATGCCATGCTGCGCCCAACTGCGCCGGAGGCATGGACATGACCATTCTACTGGTTCTGCTGCTGGTGGCCGCGGCCCTGATCGCCGCCGTGTACGTCTACGACACCCGCCAGACCAGCCACACCATCCTGCGCAACTACCCCGTCATCGGCCATTTCCGCTACTTCTCCGAGAGCTTCGGCGAATACATGCGGCAGTACCAATACCTGCCCGACTGGGTCGAACGCCCCTTCAACCGCCTCGAGCGCGCCTGGATCTACCGCACCGCCAAGGGCATCTCCAACCTCGTCTCCTTCGGCAGCGAAACCTCCCCCGCCTTCGCCTTCCGCCCCGCCGCCTTCGGCGTGCTGGAGGAGGACACCACCGAATGGACCCCCCGCCGCATCGGCGTAACGGAAGGCCCCGGCGCCTGCCGCGAACCCTACGATCCCCCCAGTTTCTTCAACATCTCCGGCATGAGCTACGGCGCCCTCAGCCACGCCGCCGTCTCCGCCCTCTCCCGCGGCGCCAAGATGGGCGGCGTCTGGCTCGCCACCGGCGAAGGCGGCCTCGCCCCCTACCACCTCGAAGGCGGCTGCGACGTGGTGATGCAGATCGGCACCGCCAAATACGGCGTGCGCGACGCGAACGGCGCCCTCAGCGAAGCCCGCCTGCGCGAGATCGCCGCCCACCCCCAGGTCCGAATGTTCGAGGTCAAGCTCGCCCAGGGCGCCAAGCCCGGCAAGGGCGGCATCCTCCCCGCCGCCAAGGTCACCGCCGAGATCGCCGCCATCCGCGGCATCCCCCAGGGCCAGGCCAGCATCAGCCCCAACCGCCACGCCGACATCGCCAACATCCAGCAGCTCGGTGCCTTCGTCGATCGCGTCCGCCGCGCCACCGGCAAGCCCGTCGGCGTCAAGTTCGTCATGGGCCAGGAATCGTTCCTGGATGACTGGTTCGCCGACTGCACCGCAAACCCCGCCCACTGCCCCGATTACATCCAGATCGATGGCGGCGAAGGCGGCACCGGCGCCGCCCCCGCCCCGCTGGCCGATTACGTCGGCCTGCCCATCACCCAGGCACTCCCTCTGGTGGCCGAAGCCCGGGACCGCCACGGCCTGCGGAGCCGCATCCGCATCCTCGCCTCCGGCAAGCTCGTCACGCCAGACAAGGTCGCCTGGGCTCTGTGCATGGGGGCAGACTACGTCTCCTCCGCGCGCGGCTTCATGTTCGCGCTCGGCTGCATCCAGGCCATGAAATGCGGTTCCGGCCACTGCCCCACCGGCGTCACCAGCGCCGACCCCCGCCTGATCCGCGGGCTCGATCCCACCGACAAGGCCGTGCGCGTCATGCACTACGCCCGCCGCCTGCGCGAGGAAGTGGAGATGATCGCCCATAGCTGCGGCGCCACCAGCGCCGGGGGGCTGCGGCCGGAACACGTCACCGGCATCGAGCGCGGCGTGGGCGGCTTCCGCAACCTGGGCGGCTGAACCGCGCCGAGAGTTATTGTTACACAAGACTGTCGGCAAATTTGACACGTCTGCGGCGGCGTCTCGAAAGCGATTTGTAACCGGTTGTTCCGTAAAGAAGATTGTCATCGGTACAGGATTTGCTAATACATCCGTATTCGAGTGACGGGAACGATCGTAGCCATGCATTCCACCCTCTCCGCGCGTCGCCTGGCCGGCATCGCCTTGGCCGCTTCCATCGCCGCCACCGCCCCGGCACAGGCCGCCCCGGTGTTCAACCTTAATTTCATCGGCGGCACCTCGACCCAGGCGCAGAATGCCTTCACCCAGGCCGCGGCCATCTGGTCCAACGCCCTGGCCGACAGCGTCACGGTGAACCTCACCGTCGGCACCGCCACGCTCGGGTCCGGCATCCTGGCCTCCGCCGGCAGCACCGAGGTGATCTACAGCTACGCCGCCGTGCGCGCCGCCCTGGTCGCTGATTCCACCAGCGCCAACGATGCCATCGCCGTCACCCACCTCCAGGCCGGGCCCAGCCTGAAGCTGAGGATCAACGCCACGTCGAACAACCCGAACGGCAGCGGCAGCTTCACCCCCTATATCGACAACAACGGCGCCGCCAACACCAGCCTCCTCACCGATCCCGTCGGCCTGAACAACAACGTCATCAACATGACCCGGGCCAACGCCAAGGCGCTCGGCCTGGGCAGCACAGGTCTGCTGGCCACCAGCACCGACGCGAACTGCTCCGGCAGTTGCGACGGCTACATCGCCTTCAACAACGCCTTCAGCTTCGATTACGACCCGAGCAACGGCATCGCGTCCGGGCTGTTCGATTTCGTCGGCATCGCGATCCATGAGATCGGCCACGCGCTGGGCTTCATCAGCGGCGTGGACGTGCTCGACATCAACAGCCCCGGAGCCCGTGGCCCCTTCCTGGATGACGATTTCACCTTCGTCGCCCCGCTCGACCTCTACCGCTGCACCGCCGCCAGCGCGGCGCTGGGGGCGCTGGACTGGACGGTGGGCAACCCCGGCACCGCGCGGATGTTCTCGCTGAACGCCTGCCAGACCTCGCTCGCCACCTTCTCCCAGGGCCGGATCCGTGGCGACGGCCAGCAGGCCAGCCACTGGAAGGACAACCTGGGGCTCGGCATCATGGACCCCACCGCCGGCACCGGCGAGCCACTCACGATCACCACGCTCGATCTCATCGCCATGGACGTGATCGGCTGGAACCTCCCCAACCAGGTCCCTCCCGTAGCCCCCCCAGTCGCCACCCCCGCCCCGGCCTCCGCCCTGGTCTTCGCCCTCGGGCTCGCCGGCCTGGGTTTCACACGCCGGCCCACACTGGCCCGACGCACCCTGGCCTAACGCGCCGACCCATGGCCTGATGGCGGCTCCCGCCCAACCGGAGCCGCCGCCATGATCTCGCCCAGCTTCCCCGCCTCGCCCGACATCACCCGGGTCCCCAACCGCACCCTGCCCAGCAAATCCGGCGTGGCCGTCTACCGCCTGCCCGGCGGCGGCGGCTTCATGTGGGCCGTGGCCACCAGCCCCGACCGCACCCAGGACATCAAGGCACAAACCGTCGGCTGCCTGCGCGCCCTGGAAAAGCACCTGGTCGCCCACGGGCTCGACCTCACCCGCATCGTCCGCGCCGAAGTGGTTGTCACCGACCACGACAACAAACCCGCCTTCGACGAAGCCTGGGCCAGCGTCATGCCCGACGGCCAAGGCCCGGTCCGCAGCTTCGTCGAATCCCGCATGCCGGAAGGCGACCTCATCGAAATCATCATCACCGCCGTCTTCCCGTCCTGACAGCACCAAAGCAAGCAAGGCCTTCTTTTTCTGAAGAAAAAGAAGCAAAAAGACTTCCAAACCACACACCCCACCACCCAGACCAAACCGAAACACAAAACGGTTTCGCCATCTTTTTTGCTCTCCCTTGCCTTGCTCCTCTGTGTCTCTGTGTCTCTGTGGCCCCTTTCTTACTTACTTACTTACTTCTCTCCCCTCTGCGAAGCAGGGGGATTGAGCCGCGAAGCGGATCAATGAGGGGGGCTCTTGCGATGCCAACCCCACCACCCAACCCAGAAAAAAATCCCCACACACCCCTTGCACTGCCGCCGATGGTTAGTTATATATCTAACCATGATCCAGTTCACCCACATCATCACCGGCCTGATCCAGGGCCTGCGCCGCGTCATCGCGCGCGCAGCCCCTGTCGTCAGCGCGCCCGCACGCCCGATCTGGGCCGGGCCCGAGCTCCGCTGGATCATGGCCCCCCATGGCGACCTCCCCCTGCTGCCCGGCCCCGTCTGGACCCTCCTCTGGTTCCGCCTCGAACGCCTTGGCAACCGCCTCGCCCGCCTCCACGAGCGCTGGCGCACCAACACCCTCCCCACCCCCCGCCCGAAAACCACCACCCGCCCGAATTCCGTCCGCAAGCCCCCGCCCCAGATCCCCGAATTCCCCGCCGCCGCCGGCACCAAGCTGGTCGATGCCCCCACCCGCCTCCCCCGCGGCCGCGGCTGGATCGTCAAAAGAATCCCGGACTCCGGCCCCAGCGCAGGCGCCCTGCACGACCTCCTGCAACAGGCCGATACCCGAACCTTCATCGAAGCCGCCCCCCAGGCCGCCCGCCTCCTGCGCCCGCTTTGCCACGCCCTGGGCCTCGACCAGCCCGAATGGCTCAAGCTCCCCCCGCGCCCCCGCCCCCCGCGCAAGCCTCGCACGCCCAGGCCGCGTCCGGCGCGCCCGCTTCCCCTGACGCACCCCGACCTGGGCCTCCAGCCCTACGTCATCCGCGCCGCCCGCTACTTCATCAAAAAATACGGCCGCGACGGGTAATGCCCCGCCGCGGCCTTATTGTTCCGATATCGTAATTTATGACTGCTGGGCAGCTCCAACCACCCGCCGGCGAGCCTCCACCAGCCCCAGCAACCCGGCGCCCAGCACCAGCATGGAGGCCGGTTCCGGCGTGTCGACACTGGCCTGCACCGCATCGCCGTAGATCTCGAACTGAAGCGCCACCTGCGGCTCCAGCACGGCCCAGTTGTTCGAGCCGTGGAGCACCGTCTGCGCCGGAGAACCACCGCCATACCAACTGGTCAATCCAGTGACATTCTCCCCAACCAGATAATAGGTCGTGCCGCCCTCCAGCAGCAGGGTCGGGCCGGTATAGTTCTTCGTCACCAGCCCGGCGGTGTTCCCGGGGGCATTGATGCTGCCGAGATCAACAATTTCCGTGCCGATCGTGGCACCGTTGGAGCCATACAGGCTGATGTCGAAATAGAACACGCCGCTCAGGAACAGGCCCACGCCCGAGAGGTTCACATCGCTGGCCGGCGTGAAAGGCACGCCGAACGTCCCTACCCCGACGGAGCCCGCCCCCGTCGCACTGGTAACATTGGTGAACACCGTGGCCGCCCCGGCTGGCGCCGGTCCGGCCAGAAGGACGCCCAGCCCAAATGCCACGGCAAAACCCACACCACGTTTCATTGCAACCTCCATCCTCGGCAAGGCGCCCCCACGGCGCGCCGCCAGACATGCATTTCGCATGCCATGGTAGGAAATCGCGGGACTTCAAGCAGATAGGATGCGAGCGGTTTGTTGCAGACGCATCATATTGTAAAGAAACGTGACACTGCGGCGCCTGCACTGGCGCCCCGGCACTCAGCTCCGCTCTGACAGCAAGCTCAACTGCCGGTTATCCGCATTCGCCATGTCCGGCAGCGCGATCGGATAGTCCCCGGTGAAGCAGGCATCGCAATACTGCGGCGCCCCGGCATCCCGCCCCTTGTGCCCCAGCGCCCGGTACAGCCCGTCCTGGCTGATGAAGGCCAGGCTGTCCGCCCCGATCAGGCGGGCCATTTCTTCCACCGAATGCCGCGCCGCCAGCAGCTTGCCCCGCTCCGGCGTGTCGATGCCGTAGAAGCAGGAATGCGTGGTCGGCGGGGAGGAGATGCGCATATGCACCTCCGCCGCCCCGGCCGCGCGCACCATCTCCACGATCTTGCGGCTGGTGGTGCCGCGCACGATGCTGTCATCCACCAAAATCACCCGCTTGCCCTCGATCACCCCGCGATTGGCGGAATGTTTCAGCTTCACGCCGAGGTGGCGAATGCTGTCGGTCGGCTCGATGAAGGTGCGGCCCACATAGTGGTTGCGGATGATCCCCAGCTCGAACGGGGTGCCGCTTTCATGCGCATACCCCATCGCCGCCGGCACGCCGCTATCCGGCACCGGCACGATCACGTCGGCATCCACATGGCTCTCCCGCGCCAGTTCCGCCCCGATCCGCTTGCGCGCCGCGTACACCCCCGTGCCCTCCATCACCGAATCCGGCCGGGCGAAGTAGATGTATTCGAACACGCAGAACCGCGCCGGCGCCTTCGCGAACGGCTTGATGCTGTGCACCCCCTGGTCGGTGATCACCACGATCTCGCCCGGCTCCACGTCGCGCACGAACTCCGCGCCCACGATATCCAGCGCGCAGGTCTCACTGGCCAGCACCCAGGCCCGGCCGCCCTCGGCGTTTTCCATCTGGCCCAGGATCAGCGGCCGCACCCCCAGCGGGTCGCGCGCCCCCATCAGCGCCTCGTTGGTCAGCGCGATCAGCGAATACGCCCCGATCACCTGCTTCAGCGCGTCGATCAGCCGATCGACCACGGTGGAATACTGGCTGATGGCAATCAGGTGGATGAACACCTCGCTGTCCATCGTGCTCTGGAACAGGCACCCGCGCCGCACCAGCATCCGCCGCAGCCCGGTGGCATTGGTCAGGTTGCCGTTATGCGCCACCGCCAGCCCGCCGAACTCGAAATCGGCATAAAGCGGCTGCACGTTGCGCAGCACGGTATCGCCGGTGGTGGCATACCGGTTGTGCCCCACCGCGTTCGGCCCCGGCAGCCCGGCAATCACCCGGGCATCGCCAAAATTCTCGCCCACCAGGCCAAGCCCGCGATGCTGGTGGAAGTGGTGCCCGTCATGCGCCACGATCCCCGTGGCCTCCTGCCCCCGGTGCTGCAGCGCATGCAGCCCCAGCGCGGTCAGCGCCGCGGCATCGCCGTGGTTCCAAACGCCGAAAACACCGCATTCCTCGTGCATCTTGTCATCGGCGCCAGGGGCCGTGAGATCATGAGTATCGCCGGGGAGGGATGGCATGGTCATGGGCAACTCCTGGCGGGGGCGCGGGCAACAGCTACGGCTTGGGTTGCTGGCGGCCGAGCGGCACCGCCTGCAGCAGGTCGATCGAACGGGCGGCGGGCAGCGGCGGCAGCACGGGCACGCTGGGGCGGAAGCGTTCGGGAATATGGTCGGCCAGTTTCGTGGCGCCCTCGGCCACGAAGGGCAGCAGCCGCGCCTCGCGCACCGGCTGGGGCCAGCGTTCCGGAATGCTCAGCCACCCAGCCCCGATATAGGCAGCGATCACCAGCAATGCACCCCGCGCCAGCCCGAAGGCGATGCCCAGCGTGCGATCCAGCGCCCCCAGCCCCAGCCCGTGGATCACCTGCGCGATGATGCTGGTCAGGATGGAAAGCACCAGCAACCCCACCAGGAACAGCACGGCATAGGCGATCACCTCCGCCATCTGCTCGTTGCCCACGAAATCGCGCACCAGCGGGCGGGCCAGATCGACGAAGGTGTAGGCAAACCACGCCGCCCCCGCCCAGGCGACGATGCCGAGCGACTCGCGCACGAAGCCGCGCATGAACGCCGCCGCGGCCGAGATGGCCACAACAACGAGAACGGCAAGGTCGACCCAGTTCAAGGGCCGGCCCGGAGATGCGGGATACGGGGCATGGGCGGGGCCTCGTATATCCCCCCTTGGCCCGGATGCGCCACCCCCGGCGCCGTCATGCCGGTGTCATGCCCGCGGCTTGGCCGGTTTCTGGGTGAAGCGGGCCACCAGGTCGCCCAGATGGCCGATCTCGTCCAGCACGATGCCCTCCGGCGCCGACAGCTTGCGGTTGCCGCCCGCCACCCGCCGCGGCAGCGCGGCACGACTGAACCCAAGCTTCTGCGCCTCCTTCAACCGCGCCTCCGCCTGCGCCACCTGCCGCACCTCGCCGGAAAGCCCGACCTCCCCGAAATACACGCTGGCCGGGTCGGTCGGCTGGTCGGTCGCCGCACTGGCCAGGGCGGCGGCCACGGCCAGATCGGCCGCCGGCTCGCTCACCCGCAGCCCGCCGGCGATGTTCAGGTACACATCCGTGGCACCCATCTTCAGCCCGCAGCGCGTCTCCAGCACCGCCAGCAGCATCGAGAGCCGGCCGGAATCCCAGCCGATCACCGAACGCCGGGGGGAGCCGCCGGCATTGGCGCTCAGCAGGCACTGCACCTCCACCAGCACCGGCCGCGTGCCCTCCATGCCGGCAAACACCGCGCTGCCGCTGACATTGCCGCGCCGCTCGGCCAGGAACAGGGCGGATGGGTTGGCCACCTCCGTCAGCCCCTCCTCGCCCATCTCGAACACGCCGATCTCGTCGGTGGCGCCGAAGCGGTTCTTCACCCCGCGCAGGATGCGGAACTGGTGGCCGCGATCACCCTCGAAGTGCAGCACCGCATCCACCATGTGCTCCAGCACCCGCGGCCCGGCGATCGTGCCTTCCCGCGTCACGTGCCCCACCAGCACCAGCGCGGCGGTCTGCTGCTTGGCAATCCGGATCAGCTCGAAGGCACTGGCCCGCACCTGGCTCACGCTGCCCGGGGCACTCTCCACCCCCTCCATCCACATCGTCTGGATGGAATCGATCACCACCAGCGCGGCATCCTTGGTCTCCGAGATGCTGGCCGCGATGTCGCGCAGGTTGATGCTGGCCGCCAGCTCCAGCGGATCGCCCTGCAGCCCCAGCCGCCGCGCCCGCAGCCGCACCTGGTCCACCGCCTCCTCGCCCGAGATGTACAGCACCCGCTTGCCGCTGCGCGCCAGCCTTGCAGCGGCCTGCAGCAATAGGGTAGATTTCCCAATACCGGGATCGCCCGCCAGCAGGATCGCCGAGCCCGGCACAAAGCCGCCGCCCAGCACCCGGTCCAGCTCCGCAATCCCCGTGCCCACCCGCGGCGGCGGATTGGCCACCCCGGCGAGATCGACGAACTGCAGCCGCCGCCCCTTAGCCACCGCCGCCGTGGAAGCCTCCTCCACGATGGTGTTCCATTCGCCGCACGCCTCGCAGCGCCCGGCCCATTTGGGCGTGATGGCCCCGCAGGCCTGGCAGACATAGCGGGTGGTTGCCTTGGCCATCAGGAAAGCAAGCCCTTCTTTTTCTGTAGAAAAAGAAGCAAAAAGACTTTCATCACCTGCGCCCGTGGCCCATCCCCGGCGCCAAGCAAATGAAGTTTTTTTGCTTCTTTTTGTTCACAAAAAGAAGTCTTCACGCTGGCCGTCCTTCCGGAAACAATTCCCGCTCCACCAGCGCACACACCAGGTGCGCCGCCGTCATGTAGACCTGCTGGATGATCGGGGTCCACGCCGAGGGCGCCAGCAGCAACCGGTCGCAGGCCGTGGCCATGGCCCCGCCGGTGCCGCCGCTGAAGCCGTGCACCACCATGCCGCGCTGCCGCGCCGCGGCGATCGCGGCCATCACGTTGGGCGAATTGCCGGAGGTGGAGATGCCCAGCAGCACGTCCCCTTCCCGGCCGAGCCCCAGAACCTGGCGGCTGAACACCTGCTCGAAGCCGTAGTCGTTGCCGGTGGCGGTCAGCACGGAGCTGTCGGCCGTGAGCGCGAGGGCGGCGAGCGGCGCGTGGTCGAACATCAGCCGGCCGACCAGCTCGCCGGCGATGTGCTGCGCATCGGCGGCACTGCCACCGTTGCCGCACACCAGGTAGCGCCCGCCGGCACGCATGGCGGTGGCAATGTCGGCCGCCATGCCCAGCACCACCGCGTGGGCCGCGGCATCCGTGGCGAAGGCCTCCATCGCCGCCCGGCTGGTGGCGAGGTAGTGGGCGGTGTAGCGCGCGGCATCGCTCATTGCGCGGTCTCCTCCTCGGCGAGCGCCCCTTCGTCGATGCCCAGCAGGCGGCTCGCCTCCTCCGGGTCCATGGCGGTGATGGTCTTCAGCTTGCGGTCCACCTGGCGGGTGCGGGTGCGCGCCTTGTCCAGCGCGCTGGTGAGGGTGCTGGACTGCTTGTGCAGCCGGTCCAGCGTTTCGTCCATCTTGCGCATCTCGGTGCGGGTGGCGCCGAGCAGCATGCCGACCTCCTCCGCCTTGCGCTCCAGGGAGAGGGTGACATGGCCCAGGTGGATGGTGCGCAGCATGGCCGGGAACAGGGTGGGCCCCAGCACGATCACCCGGTGCTCGCGGCCGATGCTGTCGATCAGCCCGGGCACGCGCGCCACCTCGGCATAGAGCCCGTCCGTCGGCAGGTACATGATGGCGAAATCCACCGTCAGCGGCGGGTGGATGTATTTCTCCCGCATCTTGCGCGCCTCATCGATGATGCGGCGGGCCAGGGCGGCGCGGGCGAGGCGGTCGGCATCGGCGTCGCCGTCATCCTGCGCAGTGAGCAGGCGCTCGTAATCCTCGGTGGGGAACTTGGCATCCACCGGCAGGCGGGCCTGCACGCCGTCGCGGCCGGGCATCAGGATGGCGAATTCCACGGAATCGCGGCTGTCCGGGCGCGGCTTCCAGTTCGCCTCCCAGGCATGCGGCGGCAGGATATCTTCCAGCATGGCGCGCACCTGGGTCTCGCCCCAGCCGCCGCGGGTCTTCACGTTGCCGAACAGGCGCTTGAGGTCGCCGATCTGGGCGCCGACGGCCTGCATCTCGCCCATCGCCTTCTGCACCTGGGCGAACTGCTCCGTCACGCGGGCGAAGCTCTGCGTCATCTGCTGTTCCACGGACTTGGCGAGCTGCTCGCTCACCACGCCCTGGATCTCCGCCAGCTTCTTCTCGTTGCCCTCGCGCAGCACCACCAGCGCCTGGTGGGTCTCGGCCCGCATGCTCGAGAGATCCTGCCGCAGCAGGGCCGCCGCTGCCGTGGTCTGTTCGCCGAAACCCTGCAGCTGCGCCGACATCGCCGTCTGCATCCCGGCGATGCTCTTCTCATTGCCTTCGCGCAGGGTGCCCACCTCCGCCCGCAGCGCGGCGGCGGCGGCGGCGGATTGCTCGGCGATCGCGCCCAGGCGCTGCTCATTGCCCTCCCGCATGGCCGCCACCTCTGCGCGCAGGGCGGCGGCGTCGGTGCCGGATTGGGCGCGCAGGGCATCGACGGTGCCGGCGACCTCGGTGCGCAGGCCGGCGCCGCTCTCGGTCACCGCGCGGGCCAGGGCGCGCTCGGTTTCGGCGAGCGCGGTGCGCTGGGTGGCGGTGGCGGCATCCAGGCCCAGGCGGGTCTGCTCGCCCAGCAGCTTGAGCTGGTGCAGCACCGCGGCCTGGCGCTGCACGGCGGCGAAGGCGGCCAGCGCCGCCAGCCCGGCCAGCAGCGCCAGCCCGGCGGCCAGGATCGTCCAGGTAGCGGGGTCCATGCACGTGCCTCCGAATCCGCCGGCATTCTGCCACGCCGGGGCCTGCAGGCGACAGCGTGCCTAGGCCTGCGTCGCCCGCCGCACCGCGCGCTCCACCAGCAGCCATGCGACAAGCCCGGCGGAGAGGAAGCCCAGCATGGTCAGCGCCACGCCCAGCGCGCCGAAATCGTCATGCATCTCGGCCACCACCACGCTCGCCACCGCCATGCACAGCATCTGGCCGGCGCCCATCAGCGCCGCGGTCACGCCGGCATGGTGCGGCACCGGCTCCAGCGCCGCATGGGTGATGTTGGGCGTGGTGAGGCCGCGGCAGATGCCCACCACCACCACGAAGGGGATGAAGGTGGCCACGGAGACGATGCCCGCCCCGGCCACCAGCGCCGCCCCCAACGCGGCCAGCGGCGCCAGGGAGAGGCCAATGGCCAGCGGCGCCCGCGCGCCCACGCCGCGCCGGGCGAGGATGTTGTTGATGGTG
Organism: Acetobacteraceae bacterium; assembly: GCA_044358135.1. GTDB lineage: Bacteria > Pseudomonadota > Alphaproteobacteria > Acetobacterales > Acetobacteraceae > CAMDGX01. Next base: position 15,751 of record JBIKOJ010000001.1, read on the forward strand.
GAGCCCAGCAGGATGCCGGAGGAGGTGGTGGCGAAGAGCAGCCCGAACACCGCGGTGGAAACGCCCATCGTGCCCATCAGCAGCATCGGCGAGCCGGCGATGAAGGCGAACAGCCCGCCGGACCCCAGCGTGTTCACCAGCACGTAGCCCATGGTGCGGCGGTGGCGGAACACGGCGGCGTAGCGACCCAGCAGGTCCAGCCGCGCGCCGGGCAGCGGCGGCCGGCTCTCCGCCAGGCCGAACCAGACGGCGGCCACCAGCGCCGCGCCGGCCAACGCGAGCGTGGCATAGATCACCCGCCAGTCGAGGAAGACCAGCAGCAGCAGCCCGCCCAGCGTGGGCGCGATGATCGGGGCGATGGTGATGACCATGCTCACCTGGCTCATCTTGATGCGCCCGGCCTGGCCGTCGAAGCTGTCGCGCACCACGGCCATGGCGAGCGTGGTACCGCCGGCGGCGCCGATGCCTTCCAGCAGGCGGAAGGCCAGCAGCGCCTCGATGCTGGAGGACAGGGCGCAGCCCAGCCCGGCCAGGGCATAGAGCGCCATGCCCGCCAGCATCACCGGCCGGCGGCCGTAGCGATCCGACAGCGGGCCCATCACCAGCTGGGAGACACCGAACCCGGCCAGGAACAGCGACAGCGTGAGCGCCGCCTGGGTGTGGCTGGCGCCGAGGGAGGATTCGAGCAGGGTCAGCGCCGGGAGGCCGAGGTCGATGGACAGCGGCGGCAGGGCGGCGAGGGCACCGATCAGGAAGGTGAAGGCGAGGGATTGCGGGCGAAGCGCCATAAGCCTCTCTGGAACCAGCGGAAATCGTTGTCATCCCGCAGCCGCCTTTTTGGCGGGTGGCGGGCTTACACCGCGGCGGGGCCGCGCTTTAGCCGGTCAGTCCCGCCATCCGGTACCTGGCCCCACGGGCCGGGCAGCGATCGCCGGGCATGCATCCTCGCCGGCGCAGCCTCTCCCAGGGGCCCCACGCGCCTTCATGCCAACCCGTCCCGCCTGCATGCCGGCAGGGCCGGGCCTCCCCTTTCCGTGGCCGGCTTGCCCAATATGACCCAGGCGGCCGGCATCTCGTTACAATGTTTTACCTGTATGCGCATAACAAGCGCGAAACGGCTCCGCGATCAAGCCACGTTGCGTGTCGGGACTTATCTCGGGCTTAACCAAATTCAGCCTAGGAAGTCCCGCACCTGCGCGGCGGCGTCGGCCAGCCCCACGCGCTGCACCGCCACGCCGGCGGGGAAGGCCGAGAGCAGGCGGGTGGGCGTGGAGCGGTCCAGCAGCACGAAGGCGCCGCGGTCGCCGGCGCTGCGGATCAGGCGGCCGAAGGCCTGGCGCAGGCGGAACCGGGCCACGCGGGCGTCGTAGCCGGCGGTGTCGCCGCCGGAGAGGTGCACCCGTCGTTCCCGGTGCAGGATGTCTGGGCGCGGCCAGGGCACGCGTTCGAACACGACCAGCCGCAGGGCGCGGCCGGGCACGTCCACGCCATCGCGCATGGCATCGGTGCCCAGCAGGCAGCTGTCTTCCTCGGTGCGGAAGACATCCACCAGCGTGGCGTTGTCCATCGCGTCCACGTGCTGGGCGAGCAGCGGGATGCCGGCTTCCTCCAGCGGGGCGGCGATGCGGGCGTGCACCGCCCGCAGCCGGGCGATGGCGGTGAACAGACCGAGCCCGCCGCCGCCGGAGGCCTGGAACAGGGTGCGGTAGGCGGCGGCCAGCGCGCCGATCTCGCGCGTGTTCACGTCCGTCACCACGAAGCAGCGGGTTTGCGCGGCGTAGTCGAACGGGGAGGCGACGGCGACGCGGATCGCCGGGCTGGGCAGGTGGGTGGCGCCCACGCGGGCCTCGGCATCGGCCCAGGCGGCCTCCACGTCGTCCGCGCCCGCATCGCGCAGCGTGGCGGAGGTGACCAGCAGCCCCTGCGACGGGCGGGCCAGGGTGGCGGCGAAGGGGATGGTAGGGTCCAGCCAGTGGCGGTGCAGGCCGACATCCCTGTCTTCGGTGCCGCGGCGATCGAGGCGCAGGAACATCACGTGCTCGGGCCGCTCGCCGGGCTCCGGCGGGGTGGCACCCACGGCGGCCAGCATGGCACTCCAGGCCGAGAGCGGATCGACCGCGCGGCGCTTGAGGGAGCGGCAGGCGGCCTCGATGCGGGTGCGGGTGGCTTCGTCCAGCTCCTCCGCTTCGTCCTCCAGCCGGGCCGCCAAGCGGTCCATCAGCGTTTTCAACGGGGTGGCGAGGCGTTGCAGGGCGCGGGCGAGGCCGGCGGCGCGCTCCGGCAGGTCCGGGCCGACGGGGTAGAGGTCGCATTCGATGGCGCCGATGGCTTCGCCGTCGCCCTGCACGCGGGCCAGGGCCTGCTGGCGGGCGGCGCGCAGGAAGGCTTCGGTGGGGTTGGCCTGCTCGCCGTCGATGCTGGGCAGTTCCAGCCCCAGGCGTTCCGCCCAGCCGGCCGCCGGCAGGGCGCGCGCGGCCATCAGGGCGGCATCGAGCGGCGCGATCAAGTCTTCGCGCGCCGCCACCAGATCCTCCACCCGGCGCCGCAGCCCGCGGGCACGGGAGCGGCCGCCTTCGGCGCCCAGGAGCCAGCGGCGGAGTTCGGCGGCCTCCTGGCCCGAGATCACGGCGGAGAAGGCGCCGTCGGCGGCATCGAAGATGTGGTGGCCTTCGTCGAACACGTAGCGGCCGGGAACGGTGGCGTCGTCCAGCCCGCCCCAGACGGCCTGGGCCATCACCAGCGCATGGTTGGCCACCACCAGCTCCGCCGAGCGGGCGCGGCGGATGGTGTGTTCCACGAAGCACTTCTTCCAGTGCTCGCAGCCGGCATGGATGCACTCGCCGCGCCGGTCGGCCAGTCCGGCGGAATAGGCGGGGGGGAAAAGGTCGCCGAACCAGCCGGGCAGGTCGCCGCCCTGGATGTCGCCATCGGTCGTGGCCATCGCCCAGCGGGCGATCAGGCCGAGCGGGATCACGCCGGGATGCGTCTGCCCCGAGAGCACGATGCCGAGCGCATCCTGCAGGTTGAGCAGGCAGAGGTAGTTTTCCCGCCCCTTGCGCACCACCACGCGGCGGCGGCGTTCGGCGGCGTTGGGAAAGAGGCGGGCCATCTCGCCTTCCACCTGGCGCTGCAGGTGGCGGGTGAAGGTGGAGATCCAGACGCTGCCCTTGTTGCGCTCCGCCCACAGGCTGGCGGGTGCGACGTAACCCAGCGTCTTGCCGGTGCCGGTGCCGGCTTCGGCCAGCACCAGATGCGGGTCGCCGCGCTGCTCGCGGGGCGCGAAAGCGTGGGTGACGGCGGCGGCGTAGTCGCTCTGGCCGGGCCGGGCCTCGGCGGCATCGCCCAACATGTCGGCCAGGCGGGTGCGCGCCTCGCCTTCCTCCACGCCGAGGGCGGAGGGGGCGGGTGGCGGCGGCAGGTCTTCCCATTCCGGCAGGCGCTTCCACACCCGCATCGGCTCGTCGGACGCGACCGCACCGGGCAGGCCGAGGGCGGCCAGCACGGCATCGGCCCAGCCCCAGCCGGCGCGGCCCATGCGGGCGGCCAGTTCGGAGAGCGGCTTGGCCGCCGGCAGCCCGCGCAGCCCGGACAGCCGGCTCAGCAGCGCCTCGGCGATGTCCGGCAGGATCGCGGCGGCGGCCTCCAGCCCCGGGGCCGGCGGCTTCATGTCCAGCGCCAGGGCCAGGCCGCGCGGCGTGGGGGCGACGCCGCGCGCCGGGCGCACGAAGGCGAACAGCTCCAGCAGGTCCAGGCACGGCTCCTCACGCAGGCCCAGCCGCTTCAGCGTGGCCGGCGCGTGCACCAGCAGCGGCGCGCGGCCGTGCACCTGCCGCCCTGCTGCCTCCGCGGGCAGCAGCAGCATCTCGCCATCCTCGGTCAGAACCGCGGCCCGCGCGGCGCCCGCCACCACCGAAGGTGAGTCAGGCAGGGAAATCGGTGGGGGCATTTGCATCCTTATAGGCAAAGCCGGGGCGAGGGGCACCCTTCATGGCGGATCGGTTGGAGGGAAGGGAAGGAAGCGAGGGAACCGCCAAGGCGCCAAGATCGCCAAGAAGGACGCCAAGAGGCGATGGGATGCGTCCATTGCGTCTTGGCGGTTCCCTTCCTTGCTCCCTTCGCCCCCCTCCGCCCCCAACCCCGCCATTCCCGTCCCACGGTTCCCCCTGCCTGCCAAATCCACTAGGGTCCGGCCCATGTCCGCCTCAGCCCCTGCCCAAGCCCCGACCATTCCCCGCGCCTGGCCTTTCGAGGAGGCCAAGAAGGTCGTGGAGCGCATGGCCAAAACGGGCAAAGGGCACGCGCTGTTCGAAACCGGCTATGGCCCCTCCGGCCTGCCGCATATCGGCACGTTCGGCGAGGTGGCCCGCACATCGTGGGTGCGGCGCGCCTTTACCGAGCTCACCGGCCTGCCCAGCAAGCTGCTGGCGTTCAGCGACGACATGGACGGGTTGCGCAAGGTGCCGGAGAACGTGCCGAACAAGGAGATGCTGGCCGGCTATATCGGCCAGCCGCTGACGCGCATTCCCGACCCCTTCGGCACCCATTCCAGCTTCGGCGCGCACAACAACGCCCGGCTGCAATCCTTCCTGGACAGCTTCGGCTTCGAATACGAGTTCGCCTCCTCCACCGAGTACTACGCCGCCGGCCGGTTCGACGATGCGCTGCGCCAGATCCTGCGCAAGCACGAACAGATCGTGGGCGTGATCCTGCCCACGCTCGGCCCGGAACGCCGTGCCACCTATTCGCCGATCCTGCCGATCCATCCGGAGACCGGCATTGTGATGCAGGTGCCGCTGACGGTGCTTGATACGGAGACGGGCATGGTCGCCTGGACCGACCCCGATACCGGCGCCAAGTACGAGACCTGCATCCTCGGCGGCGGCGGGAAGTGCCAGTGGAAGGCCGACTGGGCGATGCGCTGGCATGCGCTCGGCGTGGACTACGAGATGTCCGGCAAGGACCTGATCGACAGCGTGCGTCTCTCGGGCGCGATCTGCCGCATCCTGGGCAGCGAGCCGCCGGTGGGCTTCACCTATGAGCTGTTCCTGGACGAGCAGGCGCAAAAGATCAGCAAGTCCAAGGGCAACGGCCTCAGTGTCGAGGAATGGCTGCGCTATGCGCCGCCGGAATCGCTCGGCCAGTACATGTTCAACCAGCCGCAGCGCGCCAAGCGGCTGTATTTCGATGTGATCCCGAAGGCGGTGGACGAGTACATCGCCAACGCGCTGAAGGGCCACGCCCAGGGGCCGCTGGAACAGCCGGCCAACCCGGCCTGGCACATCCATGCCGGCCGCATCCCGCAGGACGCGCATTCTCCGCTCAGCTTCGCCATGCTGCTGAACCTGGCCAGCGTGGTGAACGCGGACTCGCCGGATATCCTGTGGGGCTTCATCCGCCGCTACAACGCCGCCGCCACGCCCGAGGACATGCCGCTGCTGGCCCGGCTGGTGGAATACGCGCTCGCCTACTACCGGGACTTCGTGCGCCCGGCCAAGCAGTACAAGGCGCCCGACGACACCGACCGCGCGGCACTCACCGACCTGCTGGCCGAGCTGCGCAAGCTGCCGCCCGGCAGCCCGGCCGAGGCGATCCAGGACGTGCTGTACGAGGTCGGCAAGCGCCACCCCTTCCCGGAGCTGCGCGCCTGGTTCGGCTGCCTCTACCAGGTGCTGCTGGGCCAGCAGGAGGGGCCGCGCTTCGGCCAGTTCATCGCGCTGTATGGCCTGGCGGAGACCATGGCCCTGATCGAGGGGGCGCTCGCCCGTTCGGAGAGCTGACCGGGGACCCCCGATGAAGCCCTGGCTGCGCCACCTCCCCGCCGTGCTGGGCGTTGCCCTGCTCGGCGGGGCGATCTACGTGGTGTTCAACGAATTCCGTAACCTCAGCATCGCCGACATCAAGGCGGCGCTGGGGGCGATTCCGTCCTCGCGCCTGTGGCAGGCCTTCGGCTGGACGCTGCTCGCCTACGCCATCCTCACCATCTACGACCGGCTTGGCACCATCTATGCCGGACGGCCGGTGAGTTATGCGCGCGCCGCCTTCGCCTCCTTCTGCGCCTATACGCTGGCGCACAATCTGGGCTTCGCCGCCGTTTCGGGGGCTGCGGTGCGCTACCGGCTTTATGCCCATTGGGGCCTGACGCCGCTGCAGATCGGCAAGGTGGTGGCGTTCTGCTCGCTTACCTTCATCCTCGGCGGCATGGTGCTGGGCGGGGCGGTGCTGCTGCTGGAGCCGGAGGTGCTGCCGGTGCTGGGCAGCCGGCTGCCGCGCTGGATGCTGCAGGTCATCGGCGCCGCATGCCTGGCCGGCACGGCGGTGTACGTGGTGCTCTCCCGCCTCGTTGGCCATATCCGCCTGTTCGGCCACGACGTGGACCTGCCCTCCTGGCGCATGGCCATCGTGCAGACCGCGCTGGCCACCATCGACGTGATGGTGACGGCGGCGATCTTCCATGCCCTGCTGCCGCCGGCCGAGGGCCTGACCTTCTTCGTGGTGCTCGGCGTCTATGTGTTCGCCTACACCGCCGGTTTGCTGGCCAACGTGCCCGGCGGGCTCGGCGTGTTCGACACCGCGATGCTGCTGGGCCTGTCCACCTGGCTGGAGCCGCCGGCCATCGTCGGCGCCATCGTGGTGTTCCGCCTGTATTATTACATCGTGCCGCTGTTCCTGGCCGGCGCGCTGTTCGCGGGCAACGAGATGCTGCTGCGCGGCCGTGGCCTGTTCGCCGGCACCGCGCGCCTGCCCGGCGTGCAGACCATCGGCCGCTGGAGCCAGCCCGATTTCGAGGTGGCCGCGGTGGCCGGCGCCGTGGCGCTGTGCGGTGCGCTGCTGATGGCGCTGGGCGCCATGGATGCGCTGGGCGACTACACCTGGATCGGCCCGGCCTGGAGCCTGCCCGACTGGGCCCAGGCGTTGTTCCACCCGGCCAGCGAATTCGTGCCCAGCCTGATCGGCGCGGCGCTGATGGTGCTTTCGATCGCGCTCACCCGGCGGGTGACGCTCGCCTGGGGGCTGACCATCGCGCTGCTGCTGCTGGGGGCGGCCTTCACCGCCGCGCGCGGCGAGCATTTCTGGATCCCCGCCCTGCTGCTGGGCGCCACCGCCCTGCTCGCCCCGTTCCGCCGCCTGTTCTACCGCCATGCGCGGCTGCTTTCCGGGCCGATGACGGTGCAGCGCGCCTCTGCCCCGCTGATGCTGGCCGGCGCCGTGGTGGTGCTGGCCACCTATGAGCCGCGGCTGACGCTGCTGGCCAAAACCTCCTGGTGGCAGGTGGTGCTGTCCCCGGCGCTGCCCAACTCCGTGCGCGTCAGCGTGGCGCTGGCCGTGCTGGTGGCCCTGGTGGCGATCTGGCGCACCGTGCGCCCCGGCCGCGTGACCCATGATGCCTGGAACGCGGACAGTCGCGCCCGCTACCTCACCCTGGGCGGCACCCCACCCGCGGCGGCCGACGGCCTGCTGTGGGGCGAGGCCGGCCGCGCCGCCATCCCGTTCCGCCGTGTGGGCGGCGTGCTGCTGGGCTTCGGCGACCCCGCCGGCGCCGCCTCCGACCGGATCTCGGCCATCTGGCGCCTGCGCGACTTCGCCGCCCAGGAAGGGCTCGACCCCGCGATCTGGCGCGCCGGGCCGACGCTGCTGGGGGTCTATGCCGATATCGGCCTGGCCGCCCTGCCGCTGGATGCCGAGGGCATGCCGCGGGTGGAGGAGGAAAGCGTGCCCGCCAGCGGCGAATACCTCGCCTGCGTGGCGGAGCGGGACCTGCCGACGTTGTTGCCGCTGCTGCCGGAGCTGGCTCGGCAGTAAGCGTCTTCTTTTTCTGAAGAAAAAGAAGCAAAAAGACTTATGTTCGTTTGCGCGCGGAGGGGCCTCGCTTATCTGCGCGAGCGCCTGGAGCTGCCGAGTTACGAAAGTTTTTTGGTTCTTTTTTTCAAAAAAGAACATCCTTCCTTCCCCTTATGGACCCCACCGCCCGGAGCGGATATCCCGGGCCCATGACCAGCTTCTCCCTGCCGCGCCTGCTCGCCGCCATTGCGGAATACTGCCGCACCCGCGCCCTTCACGTGGTACTCGCCGGCGTGGTGCTGGGGGGCCTTGGCGCCTGGGCCGCCGCCGCGCGGCTGGGCGTTTCCACCGACACCGATGCGCTGTTCGACCCCGCCCTGCCCTGGCGCCAACGCGAGATCGCCCAGGCGCGTGCCTTCCCGCAGTTCAGCGACCTGCTGGTGGCCGTGGTGGAGGGCGCCACGCCGGAGGAGGCGGATGCCACCGCCGATGCGCTGGCGGCGACATTGGCGGCGGACACCACGCATTTCCGCTTCGCCCGCCGGCCGGATGCCGCGCCCTTCCTGCAGCGCCACGGGCTGCTCTACCTGGACACCGCCGACCTCACGACGCTGCTGGACCAGACGATCGACGCGCAGCCCTTCCTCGGCCAGCTCGCCTCCGACCCCTCGGCGCGCGGGCTGTTCTCCACCCTGGCCCTGGTGGCGATGGGCGTGGAGCGCGGCGAGAAGCTGGACAGCTTCCGCCCGGCGCTGCAGGGCTTCGCCACGGCGCTCGCCGATGCCGCCGCTGGTGCTCCCACACCGCTGTCCTGGCAGCGGCTGCTGGGCGGCAAGCTGGTGGAGATGGCCGGGCCGCGCCGGCTGGTGCTGGCCCAGGCCCGGCTCGACCTCGGCGCGCTGGAGCCCGGCGGCGCGGCCACCGCCGCCCTGCGCCGCGCCGCGGCCGGGCTGGAACACGTCGCCGCCGGCCGCGCCACGGTGCGGGTGACCGGCCAGGTGGCGCTGGCGGATGAGGAATTCGCCACCGTGGCCCAGGGCGCGCTGGGCGGCATGGCGATCTCCGGCGCGCTGGTGCTGCTGTGGCTGATCCTGGCGGTGCGCTCCTGGCGGCTGATCGTGCCGATCGTGGCGACATTGTGGCTCGGGCTGGTGCTCACCTGCGGCTTCGCGGCGCTGGCAGTGGGCACGCTGAACCTGGTGTCGGTGGCGTTTGCCGTGCTGTTCACCGGCATCGCGGTGGATTTCGCGATCCAGTTCTGCGTCCGCTACCGGGAGATGCGGCTGGCCACGGGGGAGGCGACGCTGGCGCTGACGCAGACCGTGGTTTCCGTCGGCCCGCAGATCCTGCTGGCGGCCGTGGCCATCGCGGCGGGATTCCTCGCCTTCGTGCCCACCAGCTTCCGCGGGGTGGCGGAGCTGGGGTTGATCGCCGGGTTCGGCATGCTGATCGCACTGGCCTGCACGCTGTCCTTCCTGCCCGCCATGCTCACCCTGCTGCGCCCGCGCGGGGAGGCGGCGGAGATCGGCTGGGCCTGGGCGGCGCGGGTGGAGGGGACGCTGCTGCGCCACCGGGTGGCCGTTGCCGGCGGGTTTGCCGCGATCTGCCTGCTCGGCGCCGTGCTGCTGCCGCGCATCGCCTTCGACAGCGACCCGCTGCACACCAAGAACCCGTCCACCGAAGCCATGGTCACGCTGCGCGCCCTGATGGACGACCCGATCACCTCGCCCTATTCGGCCGACATCATGGTTGCCTCCCCGCAGGAGGCCGCCTTGATGATGCCACGATTGCGCGCCCTGCCGCTGGTGGCCGAGGTGGTCAGCCTGCCCTCCCTGGTGCCGGAGAACCAGGCGGAGAAGCTGCCGCTGATCGCCGATGCCGCTTCCATCCTCGGCGCCACGCTGGCCCCCCGCTCCGCCCCTGCCCCGGTGACGCCGGCCGACCTGCGCCTGGCCGTGCTCACCGCCCGCACCGAGATCGACCGCGTGCTGCCCCGCCTGGCGCCGGACGACCCGCTGCGCGCCATCGCCGCCGCGCTGGCCACCCTGGCCACCGCGCCGGATGAGCGGCTGATGCAGGCCAATGCCGCCCTCACCCGCTTCCTGCCGCGCCAGCTCGATGCGTTGCGCCGGGTGCTGGAGGCCGGGCCCGTGACGCTGGCGGACATCCCGGCCGAGCTGGCCGCAGACTGGCGGGCGCCGGATGGGCGCATCCGCATCCAGGCCAGCGCGAAGCCCGAGGCGCATGATGCCGAGGGTCTGCACCGCTTCGTCGCCCAGATCCGCACCATCGCCCCCCAGGCCGGCGGCTCCGCCGTGACGATCGTGGAAACGGCGGGCACCATCGTCGGCGCCTTCGTCACCGCCGCGCTGGGGGCGCTGGCGGCCATCGCCGTGCTGCTGCTGGTGCTGCTGCGCCGGCCGATGGACGTGGTGCTGGTGCTCGGCTCCCTGCTCGCCTCCGCGTTGCTGACCGTTCCCGTGATTGTGTTGCTTCCCCTGCCGCTCAACTTCGCCAATATCGTGGCATTGCCGCTGCTGCTGGGGGTGGGCGTGTCGTTCAACATCTATTTCGTCATGAACCGGGCCGCCGGGGCCAGGGCCTTCCTGGGCACCGCCACGGCGCGGGCGGTGCTGTTCTCCGCCCTGACCACCGCCACCGCCTTCGGCGCGCTGGCCGGCAGCGCGCACCCGGGCACGGCCAGCATGGGCGCCCTGCTGCTCTGGAGCCTCGGCGCCACGCTGCTTGTGACCTTCGTGCTGCTGCCGGTGGTGCTGGCCTGGAAGCGGGCCTCCGCCGCCACCCTGGCCGCGGTGCTGCTGCTGGGCCTGCCGCTCCCGGCCGGGGCCGACACGCTGGTGCCACCGGAAGGCGCGCAACAGGGCGGGCCGCAGGCGCGCGCGCTATGGCGCTTCGATGGACCCATCACCGGCACCGGCACCCTCGCCCTGGAATGGACCGACACGCTCGGCCGCGTGGTGGAGCGCCGGAGCATCTCGCTCGACCTGCGTGCGGCGCGCGAGGTGGCGATCCCGCTCGACATGCGGCGTGCCATTGCCATGTCCAACACCCTCGCCGCCACGCTGGAATTGTCTGGCCAGCCGCCGCGCCGCCAGGAGGCAAGCTTCATCGCCCGGCCCCCGGCCGGATGGCACGACTGGGTGGCGCAGTACTGGCACGATGCCGACGCGCCCGCCCGCCGCCGCCTGCAGGAGCTCGGCATTACCGCCGGCAAGGTGATCCCCAGCCGCGACGACCCCTATGACCCCGCCCTGGCCGAGACCCGCATGGCGCCCCTGGTGGCCGCCGATACGCGCTGGTACCTGGAGAACATCGCCACCGACCTCTACGCCAACTACCACCGCTGGCGCCCCAACCTGAGCGTGACCTGGCTGTGGGACGAGGTGCGCCGCCGCCAGCGCGAGAACCCGGCCGATCCCACCGTGTTCCACCGCGAGCCCAGCCTTTCCGACCCCGTCTGGATCGCCCGCATCCAGGAGCGCATCCGCGCCACCGTCCGCCACCTCGGCCCCTACCGGCCGTTGTGGTACGACCTGGCCGACGAGGCGGGCATCGCCGACCTCGCCGCCGCCTGGGATTTCGACATGGGACCGCAGTCCCTGGCCGGCTTCCGGACCTGGCTGCGCGGGCAGTACCGCGACCTTGCCGCCCTCAACCGCCAATGGGGCAGCAGCTTCGCCAGCTGGGATGCGGTGATGCCGCTGACCACCACCGAGGCTATCGCCCGGCAGGACCGCAACTGGTCCGCCTGGGCCGACTTCAAGGCATGGATGGACGTTGCCTTCGCCCGCGCGTTGCGGGCCGGCACCGATGCGCTGCACAAGGCGGACCCCACGGCGCTGTCAGGCATCGCAGGCGCGCAGGTGCCGGGCTGGGGCGGCTACGACTACGGCCTGCTGGTGGGCGCACTCGATGCGCTGGAGATCTACGACAACGCCAACAACATGGAGATCGTGCGCTCCATCAGCCCTGCCACGGTTCTGATCAACACCAACTTCGCCTCCGGCCCAGGCGAGATCGCCGGCATCTGGCGCCAGGTCCTGCTGGGCAGCCGCGGCCTGGTGCTGTGGGACGAACGTGCGGCGCTGCTGAACCCCGCCTCGCCGCGCACCACCGGCCTCGCCCCGGTGCTGCGCGAGCTGACCAGCGGGCTGGGCGCCCAGCTGATCGCCAGCCAACCGCACCACGATGCGGTGGCGATCCTGTATTCCCAGGCCAGTTTCCGCACCCAATGGATGGAGGAGCAGCTGGCCGTGGGGCCGCGCTGGGTGGAACGCGATTCCGAGAAGGAATGGTTCTTCACCCCGCCGCACCGCGCTGCCCGGCAGCGTGCCGCCACCCTGCTTTCAACCCTCGGCGCCCAGCCGCGCTGGCTCACTTCCGACCTGCTCGCCGGCGGCGCGCTGCGCAAATCCGCCATCCGCCTGCTTGTGCTGCCGGAGGTCTCCGCCCTGTCGGACGCGGAGGCGGCCGAGATCCGCGCCTTCGCCGCGCGCGGCGGCACCGTGCTGATGATGGGCACGCCAGGCCGCTACGACGGCCGCAGCCGCCTGCTGCCGCGCCCGCAACTGGCCAACCTCGCACCCGCCCGCGCCATCGCCCGCCTGCCGGAGGCCGACGAGGCCGCCTTGCCCGCACTGGCCGCCCTGCTTGCCCGTGCGGAGGCACCACCCCTGCTGCGCGTCGCCTCCGCCGGTGGCGGCCCCGCATCGCGCGTGGAAACCCGCGTGCTGTCCAACGGACGCGTGTTGCTCGTGGGGCTGCGCACGCTCGCGCCGGGGCCGGCCGACATCGTCCTGACGCTTCCGCCGGGCCACACCGCCCACGACCTGCGCCGCGGCGGCCGGTTGCCGGAGTCGCAGGGCCGCGTACCGCTGCGCCTCTCCGGCCCCGATCCCGTGATTCTGGCCCTCACCCCCGCGCGCCTGCCCGCGCCCACGATCACGGCCGGGGCGGGCCTGCGCGCGGGCGAGGTCGCCGAGTTGCGCCTCGCCCTCGCCGGCGCCACGCCGGCCGAGGCCACCGCCGTGCGCGTGGAGGTCACCGCACCCGATGGCACGGCGATGCCGCGCTACGGCGGCACCGCCATCCTGCGCGGCGGCCCGGCCACCTGGCGCCTTCCGCTGGCCGCCAACGATCCGGCGGGCCTGTGGCAGATCCGCGCAACCGACATGATGTCCGGTGCCAGCGACCGGATCGTGCTGCCGGTCGCGCCCTGACGCTTACGGAACGCGCGGGGACACGGGCGCTGCGCCGTCCATCGTGGCGCGCACGAACGCGCCGCCATTGACGATCGCGCGGCGGCCGGCCGCCAGCACCGGGTGCATCACGTGCCAGACATGGATCATCTCCGGCCACACCTCCAGCGTGACGGCCACATGCGCCGCCCCGGCCAGCGCGGCCAGCCGCGTTGAATCGTCCAGCAGCGTCTCGGCCGCGCCCACCTGAATCAGCAGCGGCGCCAGCCCGGCGAAATCCGCATGCAACGGGGAGGCCAGCGGGTTCTTCGGATCCGCCCCGCCCAGATACGTCTTGGCCATGAACTCCAGCCCGGCCTTCTGCACTGTCGGGTCCTCGGCCGCCTTGGAGGTGATCGAGCCGCCGGTCGCTTCCATGTCGATCCAGGGCGAAATGCACCAGCCGCAGGCAGGCTGCGGCAGCCCGGCCTCGCGGATCGCCAGCAGGGCGGACACCACCAGGCCGCCGCCGGCACTGTCGCCGGCCAGCGCGATGTGCGAGGGCGCGAAGCCCTGGGCCAGCAGGTAGCGATAGCCGGCCACGGCATCCTCGACCGGCGCGGGGAAGGGATGCTCCGGCGCCATGCGGTACTCCAGCGCCAGCACGCGGGACGCCGCCGCCCGGCCCATCTCCGCCACTGCATGCCGGTGGCTGTCCAGCGAGCCGATCACGAAGCCGCCCCCATGGAAGTACAGGATCGCCCGGTTGGCCGCGGCATTCGGCGTAGAGGTCCACTCGGCCTTCACCCCGGCGGCGGTCACCGGCTCCACCGTCACGTCCTCGGCCAGCTTGTTCGCCAGGCCGCGCGCGTCGATGCCGCGGCGCATTTCGGCGAGGTCGGCGGCCTTCGGGCGTGCGGCGATGGCGGCGCGCAGGGCGTCGATTTCAGGATTGCTCATGGTTTGGTTCCCCCAAGGTTAAAGCAAGCGCCTTCTTTTTCTGAAGAAAAAGAAGCAAAAAAGACTTTTATTATTTTTCATGTCATAAAAGTTTTTTGGTTCTTTTTTTCAAAAAAGAACATGCTTCCTTACTTCAGTGCTGCCTCCACCGCCGCCGCCACGCGGAACAGCTTGGCATCCCCCATCGTTTCGCCCATCAACATCAGCCCTACCGGCGCCTCGCCCGGCTGGGTGCAGGGCAGCGAGATGGCGCAGCGGTCCAGGAAGTTGCCGAAGGCGCAGTTGCGCAGCTGCATCAGGTTCACCCGTGTGTAGGCATCGCTGTCTGCCTCCAGCGCCGCGATCGGCGGCGGCAGCAGCGGGCAGGTGGGCATGACGATGGCGTCGAAATCCTGCGTGACGGCATTGGCCCGCGCGCAGATTTCGGCGCGTGTGGAGAGCAGGGCCACGTAGTCCCCGGCCGCCATGTCCCGCCCCGGCATGATGCGCTTGAGCACCTGGGGGTCGTAGCCGGCGGCCTTGGCGGCGATCAGCTCGCGGTGCCAGGCCCAGGCCTCGGCGGCGGCGAAGGTGCCGCGGGCGTTGGCGCGGGGGATCTCGTCGAACGCGGCCAGGCGGAGGCGCACGATGCGCGCCCCGGCGGCGGAGAGCTTGGCCAGCGCGGCCTCGAACGCATTTGCCACCTCGGCGTCCATGCCATCGAGCACCGCGTTTTCCGGGGCGCCCAGGCGCAGGCCGGCGAGCGGGGCGGCGGCCAGATCGGGGATCGGTTCGCCGGCGAACACCGCATCGATGGCGGCACAGCAGGCCACGGAATTGGCCAGCGGGCCGATCGAATCGAGGCTGGTGGACAGCGGCACCACGCCGGTGATCGGCACGCGGCGGGCGGTGGGCTTGTAGCCGACCACGCCGTTCATCGCCGCCGGAATGCGGCAGGAGCCACCGGTATCCGTGCCCAGCGCGCCATAGGCCATGGCATCGGCGATCGACACGCCGGCACCGGAGGAGGAGCCGCCGGGGATGCGGCCGGTCGCGCGGTCCCACGGGGATTTCGGCGTGCCGTAATGCGGATTGATGCCCAGGCCGGAGAAGGCGAACTCCGTCATGTTCGTGCGGCCCATGATCACGAACCCGGCCTCGGCGATGCGCTGCACCACGGGGGCGTTGGCAGCCTCCGGCGCGGCATCGGCCAGCACGGTGGAGCCGGCGGTGGTGACCTGCCCGGAGATCCCGGCCAGATCCTTCACGCTGAACGGAATGCCGGCCAGCGGCCCCAGCGCGCGGCCGGCGCGGCGCAACAGGTCCATCGCATCGGCCGCGGCGCGCGCGCCCTCGGCATCCACCTTGATGAAGGCGCGGCTGCCCTCCCCGGCCGGGTCGGCAATGCGGGCGAGGCAGTCCTCCACCAGCTGGCGGGATGTGGTCTTGCCAATGGCAAGGGCGGCGGAGAGATCGTTCAGGGTGCGCATGGGCGAAGGGTGCAGCGCGAGGCGCGGGCGCGCAAGGTGTTGACGACCCCGGCCCCCCGGTGCCCTGCTGCGGCGAAACCCAGGAGAGCGACGATGAGCCAGATTCCCGAAAAGCCCGTGCTGCTCACCGGCGCCTCCGGAGGGCTCGGCCGCGTGCTGGCGCGTGGCCTGGGCGCGATGGGCTGGAAGCTGGTTCTGACCGACATCGTGGCCTTCCCCGACCCGGTGCCCGCCGGCTGCCGCTTCGTGAAGGCGGACCTGAATGATGGCGTGGCGATCCTGCGCCTGGCCGAAGGCTGCGGCATGATCCTGCATTTCGGCGGCGTTTCGGTGGAGCGGCCGTTCGAGGAGGTGCTGGGCCCCAACATCCGCGGCCTGTACCACATCTACGAAGCTGCCCGCCGCGAGGGCGCGCGCGTGCTGTTCGCGAGCTCCAACCACGCCATCGGCTTCCACGAACGCAGCGAGGCGCTGGACGACGACTGCCAGCTTCTGCCCGATGGCTACTACGGGCTTTCCAAGGCGTATGGCGAGCTGATGGGGCGGATGTACTGGTTCAAGCACGGCGTGGAGAACATCAACGTGCGCATCGGCAGCTCCTTCCCGGAGCCGATCGACGCGCGGATGCTCTCCACCTGGCTGAGCTACGACGACCTGGTGCGGCTGTGCGTGCGGGCGACGCTGGCGGAGCGGGTGGAGAGCTGCGTGATCTGGGGGGCTTCGGCGAACAGCCGGACGTATTGGCGGAAGGATGCGCGGGATACGCTGGGGTGGGCGCCGGAGGATAGTGCGGATGGGTTTGCGGGGCAGATGGGGGGGAAGGTGAGCGGGGATCCGGTGGTGGAGCGGTATCAGGGGGGGGCGTATACGGGGATGGGGTATTCGCGGGAGGGTGGAGTGCCGGGGAAGATGTTCGGCTAACGGGCGCTTGACCACGCCGCCGCCGCATGCGCAGAATGATGCTGATGCCGTAACATTATTCTGTTGCCCGCCTGGGAACGCCAATGACAGCCCAAAGCATCGAGACCCTGCTGCAAGAAGGCGTGGACATACGCGCCAAGCCGCACCCCGCGTTGGAGCGGGCGCAAGCCACGGGCTTCCAGGGACTTTACCAAGCAGCCGACAACTGGTGCTGGGCGGCAGCCGCGGCGATGGTCGCAACCTTCTACGACCGCCGGAGCAATCCGGCGGCGCCGGTGCGCCGCCAGTGCGACATCGTGAACTGTATGAAGGTGTTCGGGACCGCGGCCTGCCCCGCCGCAAACGTCACGCCGAGGTTCTGCGAGAGATTGACGACGCGGGACGAGCTCGACGCACCACCGCGACAGTGTCAGGTCCACGACGCCTACGACCGGCAGTACTATCTCGGCCGTGCCCTGCGCGAGCTTGATGCCCTGGAGCGAATGATTCCGATCCGGTCCCAGCGAAGCTTCCGCGTGCTGCTGCGAAAGCCGCGGCCAGGCAGCGCCCAGCCGAACGCGCCGAGGGGCGGCATCGGGCAGGATCGCGATGAGATCGAGGTGGAGCGATGGATCGGCGCCGGGCTTGATTTCGACGAGACCAAGGAGCTCCTCGATGCAGGCCGGCTTGTCTGCCTGCGCACGGTCAAGGACGGTATCCGTCACTTCATCATCATCTATGGCTGTGAAACATACCCGGATGCCGATCTGCTGATCTGGGATCCCGTATCGGGCCCCGAGGTGATCGGGTCCGACCGGCTGGAGCACGAGTACGGCCCGTTCTCGCACAAGATCATCACCCGCCAGCCGAAGAAACCGCGATGCTGATCGTACCGGAAAGGGCGCCGGAGGAGGCGCAGGCAGTCGCGCTGGCGAAGGTAGAGCACGTTCTGCAATGGGAGGAGTTGAAGCTGCAGGCAGACGGTCTGAAACTCGTCTTACCGCACCGCGTGTACAATCTCCGAACCCGCGGGCTGTTGAGCAACACGCAGGAGCTACGCAGCGCCACCGATTCCGGAGGCTGGCGGTTTCTTGTGGCGGATGCCGGGGGCGTCGTCCACGCGGCGGTGCAGACCTGGCACGAAAGCGACCGCTGGAAAGCCTCCTCGGTGCGCACGGGTACCTGGGCGACTGCCACGAAGGCGGCCGTTGTGGGCATCGGACTGCCGGCAGAAGCAGTCCTAGCCTATCTTTGGTGCCGCTCCACGTGGACCGCGGCCTTGTGGCTGCAAGCAACGGCCGGCGGGGAAGACAAGGTCGTTCCACTGCCTTGGGTCAAGGGCCTGACGCCCCTGCACCCGATCCCGCCCACGACGTATCTGAACGCGATGCGGGAGCGGGCCAAGCGTTAGCGTCCGGCCCTATCCTTGCTGCGCTCGGACAGGGGAGCCGCGCCCTTTTTCAAGCGCGCCCGGCCCTGTCCAGGCGATTTACTTGGTGTGACCTTGGCACCCCGGGTACGCCCGTTCGTGATCGTCTCCATGTCCGTGTGCTGCGTTTCGGTCTCGGAAACAAGACGGCTCCTCTGGCCCTCTTTTTCCTCGGTAACAACGACAACAGCTTTGCAGTCCTTGCCGACCGGCGCATCCCACTCCTGCCTGGCGGCCTGCAGTACGCAATCGAAGGATGGAACCGACCGTAGAACCCGCATGATCTCCGGCACGATGGCCCAGCTGCCTTCCTTGTCGCTCGGCCAGTGGACACCCGCGCGCTCGCGGTTCACTGCGACCTCCGCTGAAAGCTCCAGTAACGCCGAGCTCATCGCCGGTGCTGCCTCGCACACGCAATGCTGGATGAGATAGGCCTGCAGCGCGTGTCCGCTGGGGTAGGCGGGATGCGCCGGCGTGTCGAGCATCGGCGCGATGCCCGGCCATACCTGCGCGGGGCGCGCGCGCATGAACTCGGCCTTGAAGCGCGCGGTGACCAGGCCGGCGACCTGCAACCCGATCAGCACAAGGCTCCAGGTGGCCGGGCGCGTCGCCGGCGAACAGGCAAGCAGGTCGGCGTAATAGGTGGTGAAGTCTCCCGCCTGGGCCAGGATCGCCGACCGGTAGCGCGGCCCGCGCTCGCTCAGCCGAAGGTCGCGCAGGTGCTCCAGTTCGGCTGCAATGTTCTTCGGCGACAGGTCCAGCCGGGCCACCAGCAATGCACGCATCGTGTCCCATGCGCCTTCGGCGCTGCCGCCATCCTTCGCCGCGGCGATGGCGAAATCGGTTGCCACCACCGCTGCCTTCAACAGCGGGTCCCAGCCGTCCTTCGGGAAAGCGGTGCCCAAGATCATGTCCGGCTTGGTACTGTACTCGCCGGCATGGCTCGGCAGCGCCGCCCCCATCAACGCGGGGCCGCCACGCCCACCCGCCAGCCCGCCCGGCGCCCAGAACCATCCCTGGGCCCGGCCCCCGTTCTGGCCCCCGTTCTGGCCACCATTCTGGCCACCATTCTGGCCACCATTCTGGCCGGCTGGTTCATCGCCTCCCAACACCTCGTCGGAAAGGTTCAGCACCTCGCTGGCAATACTGGCAGGTAGCTTCTGGAGGGTGTCCTTCAGGGCGTTGAGCGCATCGATGAGCGCTTGGTTCTCCGGCATCGCTAGGTTCCTTTTGGTAGTGGTCGCCCACAGGTCAGTACGGCAATCCGGCCAGCAGCATATGCTCGCCATAGGCGTGGCGCTTGTTGATGTCTCGGTAGGGGCTGTTCTGAACCACCACGCTGACGCGCTGGTTCGGGATCTCCTGCATCGCACGGTGCACCACGCTGCGAGCGGCTTCGAGGTTGCCGCTGGCGGCCAGAGCCGCCGCAGTCCACCGCAAGGTCGCCCCCAGCACTCGCGGCTCGCCGATCGCCCTCAGTCCCCATTGTGCCGCCTCGACATAGTCCCCGCCTGTGTAGTGCGCCACGCACATGGCGCTGTAGAACTCGTGCGCTTCCCGATCGCGCGGAGAGAGTTCCAACGCGCGGCTCACCCGGCGCACGGCCTCCTTCGCATCGCCCACATAGGCAAAGGAGTAGCTGCTCCAAAGCCACATATGGGCTGAGCCTGGCCAAGCCGAGGTGCCGCGGTTGAACAGTGTCATTGCACCGTCGAAGTCGCGATGCAGTAGGGAGCGCCGATGGGCATGGAACATCACCGCGCGACAATTTTCCGAATCCAGCGCCAGCGCGCGGCGTGCAGCCCTATCAACTTCCTGGACAGCGTGTTGCCGATCAGGCCGCCACCCGTGTGTCATTGTCAGTGTGTGCCAATCGGCAAGCAACGCGTAGGCGTCGGCATACTCGGGCTCAACTGCGATGGCGCGGTCCAGCAAGTCCTTTGCGGCTTCGATCGGCGCTCGTTCCAGCGTCAGAAGTTTTTCCCGTGCCAGTAGCACCAGTTCGTACACGCTCAGGCTCTCCGGCCGCTTGCCGCGGATCCGCCGCAGTTCCAGTTCATGAACCCGCGGAGCTAGGTGCGAAACGATCTGCGACACAAGCCGGTCCTGGTCGGCGAAGTTTAACATCGCCGATGTATCTTGCGTGTGTGCCCAAACCACCGCGCCGGTGCGGGCATCGGCCAGTTCGGTGGTCAGCCGCAGCACGTTCCCGCGCCGCCGCATTGCCCCGCGCACCACGTAGCGCGCGCCCAGTTCGCGGCCCACCTGGCGCAGGTCCATCTGCGGGTCGCGGTAGGCCAGGGTGGAGCCGTGGGAGATCACCTGCAGTTCGCGCAGCCCGGCCAGCTGGCACACCGTGTCCACCAGGATGCCGTCGGCGATGTGGCTCGGCACGGCCTCGTCGCCCAGCTGGGTAAAGGGCAGCACGGCCACCGGGGGCGGGGCGCCGATCGGCTCCGGGGGCGGCCGTTCCGGCGCCGCTGGCGGGTCCATCTCGGCCCTCAACCGCTGGGCGACGGCGCGGAGGTCCGCGCCGGGCGTGATGCCGAGCTCGCGCTTCAGCGCCTCCGTGATCGCCGCGTAGTGGCGCAGGCCTTCCGCGCGCCGGCCCGCGGCACCGCAGCTTTCCAGCAGGCGGCAATGGATCTCCTCGCGCAGCGGGTCGATCGCGAACATGCGCTCCGCCGCTTCCAATGCCCCGGCGGCGTCGCCCGTGGCAGTGCACAGGTCGCCGATGCGCGCCAGCACAGCCAGCACCTTGCGCTCCAACTCGGCGCGGCTCGGGGCCAGCCAGTCGGCGAAATCCTCCTCCATGTGCGGGAACCCGGCCAGCAGCGGCCCGGCATAGGCTTGCACCGCCTGGCGCAGTCCGGCGAGGTCCTCGGCCAGGGCGTGGCGCTCGAACTCCTCCACGTCGGTGGCCACGTCCTCGCCCAGCGCCAGCGCGCCATCGTGGGAGACCACCACCTGGCGCCCGCGCAGCGGCCGGCGGAGGGAATACAGCGCCTCGCGCAGGCTGCCCTGGATCTGCTTCGGCCCGCTGTTCGGCCACAGCAGCTCCGCCACGCGCTCCCGCGCCATCGGCCGGCCGCGCTCCACCGCCAGCACCGCCAGCAGGCCGCGGGTTTTCTTGGGCAGGGGCGGGCCACTCTGCCCATCCACCTGCCAGCCGAACCCGCCGAGAAGGTTGAGACGAACTCCCGTCATCACGATCGACCGCCTCCTGCAGTCACTCTCCGTTAACGATTACGAAACAGCCTCCTGCCATTGTGAACAAGCTCGGAATCGAACAAATTTCGCCTTGGCCGCATTTTTGATGGCCGCTTGGCCTCCGCTCTGACGGCGCTGCGCTCCCATCCCGCCATCGGCGCAGTCCCGCGCCGCACAGCCGGAGATGCCGCCGTGTCAGTCACCGCACCCCCCGCACCGTCCATGGGCCTGCCTGCCGTTCCCGTGGCCCTGCGCCCGATGCACGAACCGGCGCTGCACGACCCCGTCGGCCTGCTCGATTCCACCCGTGACCGCATCCTCGCCGGCGGCGACATCGCCCAGGCGGTGGATATCCTCAGCGACGGGCTGTGGTGGATGCGCGCCGGCCTGCCGGAGGAGGAATGGAAGCAGGTGATCGCCCTGGTGCGGGCCCATCCGCTGATGGGGCTGATGCACGAGAACCCCTTCACCCGCCGCGCCTTCGTCAAGCCCCGCGGCTATGCCGGCGATGCCCCGCTGATCGACCTGCTCTACTACGGCCAGGCCGCCGCCGAGGCGAAGGACGCCTCGCCCCTTGGCCTTGCCCTGCTGGCACGCGATACCGGGGCCCCGGCCGCCGCCGCGGTGCGCGAACGGCGCGATTTCATGGCCGAGCTGATCGACCATGTGGCGGATGCCACACCCATGCCCAGCATCCTCGCCGCCGCCTGTGGCCATCTGCGTGAGGGCCTGGTCTCCACCGCCGTGCAGCAGCACCGCATCGGCAGGCTGGTGGCGCTGGAACAGGATGCGGATTCGCTCGCCGTCGTGGGCAAGTCCTTCGGCATCAAGGGGGCGGAGATGGTCAACCGCAGCATCAAGGCGGTGCTGGACGGCAGCCTGAAGCCGGGCAGCTTCGACATGGTCTATGCCGCCGGGCTCTACGACTATCTCGGCCAGCGCCTGGCCAGCGCGCTCACCGCCGCGTTCTTCGGCCTGCTGAAGCCGGGCGGGCGGCTGGTGATCGGCAACTTCGCCCGCGGCATCTACGACGCCGCCTATATGGAGGCGATCGGCGACTGG
This sequence comes from Acetobacteraceae bacterium, assembly GCA_044358135.1. Classification (GTDB taxonomy): domain Bacteria; phylum Pseudomonadota; class Alphaproteobacteria; order Acetobacterales; family Acetobacteraceae; genus CAMDGX01. The sequence goes on from JBIKOJ010000001.1 coordinate 37,758, forward strand.
TTCCTGATCTACCGCGACGCCGCCGAAATGCAGGACCTGGCCAGCGGCATCGACCCGGCCGAGGTGGCGCTGAAGCGCGTCTACACCCGCCAGAGCCCGGACATCTTCTACCTGGAACTGCGCCGCCGCGGCACCATCGCAGCCTGACGGGAACCGGGGGGAACGCGATCATGAGCGACATGCGCATGCCCCGCGCCACGCCCCAGCACCGGGCCCTGCCCAGCGGCGGCGGGCGCACGGTGCTGGGGCTGGCGGGGCCCCTCGCCGCCCCCATCCGCCGCCCACGGCCGCATTTGGCCGCCCAGGGGCTGGAGATCGAGGGGCCGGTGCCGATCCCGGGCGAGTACCCCGCGGGCACGGCCGGCTTCCGCTACTGGGCGGTGGCCGAGGCCCTGGAACGCGGGGCGGCGCTGTGGCGCGCGGCGGCCGAGTTCCCCTGGGCCTGGGCCGGCGGCGGGCGCCTGCGCGTGCAGCTCGCGGGTGGCACGGATGCGGTGTGCGAACGGGGCCGGCTGCGGCTGGGCGCCGGCGCGCCGCAGGCAACGGTGATGCGCGCCCTGGGCCACGCCGTGCTGGATGGGCTGCGACCGGCCCTGTGGCACGTGGCGGCTTCGGAGGTAGCCGGCTTCCATACCGGCTTCGCCGATGCGGCTGCGATGCTGGCGGCCCTTGACGTATCCGGCATCGAGGATGGCTTGGCGCAGGCCAGCACCCCGTTCGGCCGGGTCTTCGCGGAGGTGCTGGCGGTGCTGGCCGCAGCACGGCGCCGGCCCGATCCGCGGCTGCTGGCATTGCGCGGCGCCCGCCTGCTGGCCGATGCCACCCGCCGCGCCCCCGTGGCACCCGATTTCACCGCCCAGGTCGCGGCCGAGATGGCACTCGCCGCCGCGGTGCAGGAAGGTCCGCTGGTCGCCCTGCAGCTGCGCGACCTGTTCGCCCGCCACTTCCTGCTGGCCCGCAGCCCGGTGCTGGAAGCCTACGACCCCCATTTGGCGGAAGACGGCACGGAGCTGCCATTGCCCGCCTACCCACTGCCCTGGGTCGCCACGGATGCTGCCGCCCTAGGCCTCGACCTGCCGCTGCTGCTCTGCCCCGCCACCCAACCGCCGCTGATGGCACCGGCGGCAGACGCCCCTGCCCCGGTGGCCGCCGCCCATGGCTTTGCACAGCGCCTGTTCGCATCCGGCATGATCGAGAAGCCCCGCATCGGCCGCCTTCAGCGCCGCGCCCCCGGCACAAACGCCCTGGCCACGCACCTGCTGCAGGATGACGGCCGCACGCTGCGCCTGGTGCGGGAGCGTTTCGTCGCCGAATAGGTCAGGCGTTGTCCGTCCAGCCCGCCTCCGGATCGATCGGGTAGGCCGGGCGTGGCAGCCGCTTCCATTGGAAGCTGGACAGCACCGGCGAGTTGTAGCCTGGCACGTCCACCTCGAAGATCCGGTCCGGCGTGAAGAATTCGTCGAACCCCGCCCGGAAATGCCCGCGGGACTTCACGATCACCACGCGCTGTGCGGCGATGTCGATTCCGTGCATCTCCAGCATCACCGGCTCGGCCAGCTGCCGCCGCAGCGAGCCCACCACCACGCGCAGGCCGGAGCCTTCCAGCCGCAGCACCGCGCAGGGACCGAGGTCGAACACCCGCCCCTCGGCGATGCCGCGCCGCCCGAGCCCCTTGCCGTCACTCAGCCGTTCCACCACCACCGCGGCATCGAAGCGCCTGGAGAATTCGCTCTCGTCGCTGGCGAAGCCGGCGCGGAACGCCGCACCCACCCCCGCCGCATGCGCCTGCGCCGCCAGCGCCGGGTCCACGAACACGCCCAGCACCACGCCCTCGCCCACGCCGGCCTCATGCAGCGCGCGCAGGATCCAGGTGGTGTTGCCGCGCCCGCCGCCGCCGGGGTTGTCGGCGCAATCGGCCAGGATGATCGGCGCGCGATCGCCCCGGCTCGCCTCGCCGGCGATCGCCACGGCATCGGCCAGCGACGTGAGCTTCGGCAGGAACCGCTCCCGCCCCGCCCAGGCCGCCCGCGCGATCTGCCGCGCCACCTCGCGCGCCGCCGCCGGGTCGTTGTCCGACGTCACGGTGATGCACAGCCCGCATTTCGGCAGGTCGCTGTAGGTGAACCCGCCGGTGACGGACACGTTCAGGATCGGCGGCGTGCACAGTTCCTGGCCGAGGTTGATCAGATCGGCATAAGGCCCGCTCGCCGTCAGCTGCATCACGTTGGGCGGCATCAGCGGCATGCGGATGAAGGCCTTGGCCGTGCGCAGCCCGCCGCGCAGCCGCGCGATCAGCTCCGCTGCCTCCGCCGCCCGCTCGCGCATGTCCACATGCGGGTTGGTGCGATAGGCGATCAGCGCATCCGACAGCTCCACCAGCTTTTCGGAAACGTTGCAGTGCAGGTCATGCGTCACCACCACCGGCACCGCCGGACCCACCATCGCGCGCACCAGCTCCACCAGCGTGCCGTCGCTGTCTTCGTCCCCGGTTGCGGAGGAGGCGCCGTGGCTGGCGATGTACACCGCATCCACCGGCAGTGCGGCGGCCAGGCGGCGACGCACGCGGTCGAGGAAATCCAGGAACACGTCCTGCACGATCGGCCCGCCCGGCGGGGCGGCGATCATCACCAGCGGCACCGGCGTCCAGGGCCCCTTGGCATCCATCGCGGCGTAGAAGCCCGGCACCTCGCTCGGCAGATGGCTCGGCACGCGGGCGAGTTCCGTGATCCGCTCGCCTTCCTCCCAGCACTGGTGCAGGAAATCCTCTCGCACCGTGGGCGGCGCGAAGGAGTTGGCCTCCAGGTGAAGGCCCAGGATGGCGATGCGCGGTGCGGTCATGAATCGGGTCCGTTTGCGGCCGGGAGAGGGCAGTATAGAGTGCCGTGATGGAGAGCAAAAACGCCTCAGGGGGCACCGTGTCAGGCATCGCCGAACCCGTCACCACCGCCGCTATGCTGGCGCGCCTGGTGGGCTTCGACACGACCAGCCGCAACCCCAATCTTGAGCTGATCGGCTTCGTCCGCGAATGGCTGGACCGGCACGGCGTGCCCTACCGCGTCAGCACCGATCCCTCCGGCGGCAAGGCCAATATCCACGCCATCATCGGCCCCCAGGTGGCCGGGGGCGTCGCACTCTCCGGCCATGTGGACACCGTGCCGGTGGACGGCCAGGCCTGGAGAGGCGACCCCTTCGCCCTGCGCGCAGAGGGCGGCAAGCTCTACGCCCGCGGGGCAGCGGACATGAAGGGCTTCGTCGCCGCCTGCCTCGCCGCCGTGCCCGATCTGGCCCGCCGCAAGCTGCGCCAGCCCATCCACCTCTTCATCACGCATGATGAGGAAACCGACATGGCCGGCGCGCGCGAGCTGGTGGAAGACCTCGCCGCCAGCGGGCTGCGGCCCGCCATGTGCATCGTGGGCGAACCCAGCCTCATGCAGCCCATCCTCGGCCACAAGGGGCGGCTGGCCCTGCGCGTGATCGCGCGCGGCAAGCCGGGCCATTCCAGCGAGCCGGCCAAGGGCGTCAACGCCATCGCCGCCGCCGCGGAGGCCATCGCCTACTTGAACGCGGAAGCCAAGCGCTTCGCCACCCAGGGCCCGTTCGACCCCAACTTCGACCCGCCCTACACCACGGTGCATGTCGGCACCATCCAGGGCGGCACCATCCTCAACATCATCCCAGAGCGTTGCGAATTCGTGATGGAATGGCGCACCATCCCGTCCGACGATTTCTTCGACCAGGTGGAGCGCCTGCGCGCCCATGTCGCCACGGCGATCGAGCCGGCGATGAAAGCCGTCGATCCCGCCTGCGGGTTCACGCTGGAGGTGATGAACTGGATTCCCGGCATGGCCCTGCCCGGCAGCCACGGGCTGGCGGACTTGGTGAAGCAGCTCACCGGCTCCAACTCCATGGGCTATGTCAGCTACGGCACGGAAGGCGGGCTCTACGAGCAGTCCGGCATTCCCACCATCGTCTGCGGGCCCGGCAACATCGCCCAGGCGCACCAGCCCGACGAATGGATCGAGCAGGCGCAGCTCGATGCGTGCGACGCCTTCATCCGCCGCCTCGCCGACCGGCTTTCGGGCTAGGCCCATCATGGTGGCGCTGGCATGACCGGCTCCAACCCGCCCGGGGCCACCGCGTACGGCCCGGCCAAGCTGCCGCAGTTCGAGGTGCGGCTGCCCGCGCCCGACCTCGCGCCCTGGCACGCCGGCAACACCGGTATCCCCGGCTTCTCCAGCTTCGCCGCCGAGGCCCCGGGCCCGCACGTGCTGTTGCTCGCCCTGATGCACGGCAACGAATACGCCGGCGCCACCGTGCTGGACCGCATGCTGCGCGCCAAGCTGCGCCCGCTCGGCGGCCGGCTCACCTACGGCTTCGCCAACCTGGCCGCCTTCGCCGCCTTCGATCCCGCCAACCCCACCGCCTCCCGCTTCCTGGACGAAGACCTCAACCGCGTCTGGGACCCCGCCCTGCTCGACGGCCCGCGTCACTCCGCCGAACTCGCCCGCGCCCGCGAGATCCGCCCCGCTGTGGAAGCGGCCGACGTGGTGCTGGACCTGCACTCGATGCTCTGGCCGTCCGACCCACTGATCCTCTGCGGTGCCGCCGCCCGTGGCCGCGCCCTGGCCCAGGCCGTCGGCGCGCCGCCCCTCGCGGTGGCCGATCGCGGCCATACCAACGGCCCCCGCCTGATCGACCTGCCGCGCTTCGCCCTGCCCGAGGGCGGCGCCACCGCCCTGCTGGTGGAATCCGGCCAGCACTGGGACCCCGCCGCGGTGGATATGGCAGCCGCCAGCATCGCCGGCCTGCTGCGCCATCTCGGCCTGCTGCGCGCCCACCCCACCCTGCCCGCCTCCGCGCCGCAACCGGGCCGCGTCGCCGAGGTTACCCAAGCCGTCACCGCCGCCACCGGCAGCTTCGCCTTCGTGCGCGCCTTCCGCGGCGGCGAGGTGATCCCCCGCCGCAACACGCTGATCGCGCTGGATGGCACGGAGGAAATCCGCACCCCGCACGACGACTGCCTGCTGGTGATGCCCAGCCTGCGGCCGAGCCGGGGGCATACGGCGGTCAGGCTGGCGCGGTTCGTCGAATAGAAGGAAGCGGTTCTTTTTTGAAAAAAAGAACCAAAAAACTTTCATTCGTTTGATGCGGAAGAACGGGCTTTTCCGCATCAAACGAATGAAGTCTTTTTGCTTCTTTTTCTTCAGAAAAAGAAGGCTTTACCTACCCTTCCACTGCGCCGGCCGCTTCTCCATGAACGCCGTCCGCCCCTCGCGATAATCCTCGCTGTCGAAGCAGGCCAGGATCGCCGCATCCACGGCGGCCCGGTTGCGCTGGCTCTCGCCCGCCATCGCCGCGTTCACCGTCAGCTTGGTGGCGCGCAGGGAGAGCGGCGCGTTGGCGGAGATGGTTTTGGCGAGGGCCAGCACCGTGTCGGTCAGGTCCTCGTCCGGCACCACCTTGTTCACCAGGCCGATGCGCTGCGCCTCGGCGGCGTCGATGCGGTCGCCGGACATGATGATCATGCGCGCATGGGCCTGGCCCACCAGCGAGATCAGCCGCTCCACCATCTCGAAGCTATAGGCGATGCCCAGCTTCGCCGCCGGAATGCCGAACTGCGCGCCCTCGCCGGCAATGCGCAGGTCGGCCTGCATGGCGATGCCCAGGCCACCGCCCAGGCAGAAGCCGCGGATGCAGGCGATCACCGGCTTCGGGAACGCCGCCAGCCGCGCGCGACCGGCCCCGGTCAGCCGGTCGTATTCCAGCTGCGCGTTGCCGTCGGCGCGGGTGGATTCAAACTGGCTGATATCGGCGCCAGAGACGAACGCCTTCGTCCCCGCCCCCGTCATCACCACGGTGCGGATCGCCTCGTCCGCCTCGAACGCGTCCAGGATCTCCGACAGCCCATGCCACATCGCCACGGACATGGCGTTGCGCTTCTCCGGCTGGTTGAAGGTGATCAGCCCAACGCCCTCCGACACCTCGGCGAGCATCTTTCCGTCGGCATAAGTGGTGGTCATACGATTCCCCGGGCCTTCATGTCGGTCAGTTCGGCCTCGCTGTAGCCCAACCCGCGCAGCACCTCCACCGTATCCGCCCCGGCATCGGGCGTGGGCGAACGAACATCCTTCGGATGACCCACGAGGTTGATGGGCGAAGCCACCACCTCCTTCACGCCGAGCCGCGGATGCGTCACTGGCCGCGCCATCTTCAGGTGCTTCACCTGCGGATCGGCGAACACCTTGTCGATCGTGTTGATCGGCCCGCACGGAATGCCGGCGCCCTCGAACAGCTCGATCCAGTGCTCCGCCGGCTTGGTCTGCGTGATCGCGGAAATTGCTGCGTTGATCGCCTTGCGGTCGGCGCTGCGGCCCTTCTGCGTGGACCACTCCGGCTTGGTCTTCCACTCCGGATGCCCGATCGCCTCCGCGAACCGGTCCCACAGCCGCCCGGAACTGGCCGCGATGTTGATGTAGCCGTCGGCGGCCGGGAACGCCCCGGTCGGGATGCCTGTGGGATGGTCGTTGCCCGCCTGGCCCGCCACCTCGCCATCGAACAGCCAGCGCGTGGCCTGGAAATCCAGCAGGAACACCTGCGTCTCCAGCAGGGAGGTCGTTACCCAGCGGCCCACGCCGGTCTGCTCGCGTTCGAACAGCGCCATCATGATGCCCATCGACAGCAGCGTGCCGGCGCAGAGATCATCGATCGGAATGCCCACCCGCATCGGCCCGCGCCCGGGCTCGCCGGTGATGGACATCAGCCCGCCCATGCCCTGCGCAATCTGGTCCACGCCGGCCCGCAAGCCATAGGGCCCGTCCTGCCCGAAGCCGCTGATGCTCCCGTAGACGATGCGCGGGTTCACCGCCTTCACTTCGTCGTAGGAGATCTTGAGCCGGTGCTTCACCGCGGACCGCATGTTCTCCACCACCACGTCGGCGGTGGCGGCGAGCTTCATGAACGCCGCATGCCCCTCCGGGGACTTCAGGTCCAGCCGGATCGCCTTCTTGTTCCGGTGCAGGTTCTGGAAATCGAACCCGTCCCGGTTGCCGGCGATATCGTCGCCGTTGCCGGGCGGCTCGATGCGGATCACATGCGCACCCCAGTCCGCCAAATGGCGCACGCAGGTGGGCCCGGCACGGGCGAGCGTGAGGTCGAGCACGGTAATGCGCGAGAGCGGCAGCTTGGTGTCGCTGTGAACCTTGGGGGCGGCGTCGTCGGGCATGGTCATCCTCCCGGATTGATCTGCGATGATCGGCCGGATGGGGCCGCCGCTCAAGGGTGATGGTATCCTGCCACCATGGACGACGCCGATCTCGCCCTGATCCTCGCGCTGGACTGCTCGGCCAGCGTCTCGTTGGAGAGCTTTGGCCGCATGGCCAGCGGCTGCGCGGCCGGCCTGCGCGACGAAGCCGTGATCGCCGGCCTGCTCTCGGGCCCGCGCGGCGCCAGCCTCTGCGCCCTGCTGATCTGGTCCGGCCCCACCGCGCAGGAGGTGATGGTGGACTGGACCCGCCTCGCCAGCCCCGAAGCCCTGCACGCCTTCGCGGAGGAAGTGGAAAACGTCCCCCGCACCATCCGCGCCGGCGCCACCGCCGTCGGCGAAGCCCTGCGCGCCTGCGAGGCCCTGATCCTCGCCGCCCCCGCCGGCGCCACCCGCGTGGTGATCGACATGGTCGGCGACGGCAAATCCAACCAGGGCATCCTGCCCCACATACCGCGCGACCGGCTGGTGGCCGGCGGCGTCACCATCAACGGCCTGTGCGTGCTGCATGAGGAGCCAGACCTGCTGGCGCACTACCAACAGGACGTCATCGGCGGCCCCGGCGCCTTCGCCATGACCTGCCAATCCTTCGCCGAGTTCGAGGACGCGATGCGCCAGAAACTACGGCGCGAGATAATCGCATCGCTAGGAAAGAAAGAATCTTCTTTTTTCTGAAGAAAAAAGAAGCAAAAAAGACTTTATTTGCTCGCACGCTTGCCGGACGCCCTGGCACGCGTGCAAGCGAACAAAAGTTTTTTGGTTCTTTTTTTCAAAAAAGAACCGCTTCCTTGCCCTACGCGCTCCGCTTCACATTCCAGAACACCGGCAGCCCCGTGAGCACGCCTTCGAGGTTGCTGCGATGCGCACTCTGCGCCCGCACCTGGCCCAGCGGGATATAGGGCACGTCGCGGAACGCCTGCAGCTGCAGCGCCTCGCACACTTTCTGCTGCGCGGCGAGGTCCGGGGCCAGCAGCCATTCGGCACGCAGCGCCTCGATCGTGGGGCTGATCGGCCAGCCCATGATGCCCTGGCGCCCGTTGCCGCGCAGGAAGGCATGCACCGCCGGGTTGAACTGGTCCACCCCGCCCCAGGAGGTGTGGAACACGCTCCAGCCGCCCTGGTCCACCGGCTCCTGCTTGGTGCGGCGCTGCACCACGGTGGCCCAGTCCATCGCCTGCGCCTCCACGTTCAGCCCGATGCGCTTGAACAGGTCGAAGGTCACCTCCGCGATCGCCTTGGTGGAGGGAATGTCCTGCGGCGCCAGCAGCACCACCTTCTCACCCTTGTAGCCGGCCTCGGCCAGCAGGCGCTTCACGTTCTCCAGGTTGCGCGGGGCATTGAGGTTCTCCATGCCCGCCTGGGTGTCCATCGGCGTATCGGGGCAGAAGTAGCCCACGCCCTCGCGCCACAGCGCCTTGTCCTCGCCTTGGATGGCAATCATGTAGTCCGACTGCGTCACGGCCTGGACAATGGCGCGGCGGATCGCCGGGTTGTCGAAGGGCGGCTGCAACTGGTTGAACCGCATCGTGGCGATGGTCCCGGTCGGGATCATGGAGAACAGCCGCACATTGCGGGAGCGCTGCAGCACCGGCCGCAGGTCGGCCGTCGGGCCGCCCCACCAGTCGATCTCGCCCTGCACCAGGCCGTTGGCCACCGCCGACACGTCGGGGATCACCGCCCATTCCACCCGGTCGAAATGCACCACCTTGCCGCCGGCGGTGCGCTCGGCCGGCTCGTTGCGGGGCACGTAGCCCTCGAACTTCTCGTACACCACGCGGCTGCCCGGCACCCGCTCATCGGCCTTGAAGCGGAACGGGCCGGAGCCGACCATCTCCGTGATCTGCCGGCTGGGATCGGTCTCCGCCAGCCGCGCCGGCATGATCGGCAGCATGTTGGGCGAATAATGCCCCAGCGCATCCGGCAGCAGCGGGAACGGGTTCTTCAGGCGGAAGACGATGGTGCGGTCGTCCTGCGCCACCACTTCGTTCGTGGCGGCCATCAGCGCCTGGCCAAAGCTGTCGCGCTTGCCCCAGCGCTGGATGCTGGCCACGCAATCCTTCGCCAGCACACGCTCGCCGTCGTGGAACTTCAGCCCCTCGCGCAGGGTGATCTTCCAGGTCTTGCCATCATCCTCCACCACATGGCCCTCGGCCATCTGCGGGCGGATGCGGTACTGGTCGTCCTGCCCATACAGGCTGTCGAACACCATGAACCCGTGGTCGCGGGTCTGGTAGCTGGTGGTGATCACCGGGTCGATCACCGCCAGGTCCGCATCCGGCACGAACTTCAGCACCCGGCGGGACTGGGCCTGCACGATCTTCGGGGCGGCCAGGGAAGCAGCCAGTGGGGCCGCCGCCATTCCGCCGAGAACCTGACGCCGCTTCATCGCCGTGCCTCCTGAATGTGATCCAGGCCGCGGATGTAGGGCCAACGCAGGGCACGGGGCAACCATGGCGTGTTCCCCCCTTGCACGGCGCCGCGCGCCGGGCATCCTGGGCGCATCGGGAGGGCCGTTATGGAAGACGTGGACGTTGTGGTGGTCGGCGCGGGCGTGGTGGGCATCGCCGTGGCCCGTGCCCTGGCGCTGGCCGGGCGCGAGGTGATCGTGCTGGATGCCGCGGAAGGGATCGGCACCGAGACCTCCTCGCGCAACAGCGAGGTCATCCACGCCGGCATCTACTACCCCCGCGGCAGCCTGATGGCCCGCTTCTGCGTCGACGGCCGCCGCATGCTCTACCGCTTCTGCGATGAGCGCGGCGTGCCCTACAGCAACTGCGGCAAGCTCATCGTCGCCACAAGCGACGCGGAGACGGAGATGCTGGCCGGCATCAAGGCCCGCGCCGAGGCCAACGGCGTGGAAGGCATGCGCTTCCTCACCGCCGCCGAGGCCGTGGCCATGGAGCCCAACCTCACCTGCACCGGCGCCCTGTTCTCCCCCACCACCGGCGTGCTGGACAGCCACGCCTACATGCTGGCGCTACAGGGCGATGCCGAGCACGCCGGCGCCATGTTCGTGTTCCACTCCCCGGTGGAAGGCGGGCGCGTCACGGAACAGGGGGTGGAACTCGCCGTCGGCGGGGCGGACCCGATGCGCCTGCGCGCCCGCCTGGTGATCAATTCCGCCGGGCTGCACGCCTGCCCCCTGGCCCGCAAGATCGAGGGCATGCCGCGCCAGCTCATCCCGCAGGAATACTACGCCCGCGGCAACTACTTCACCCTCACCGGCAAGTCCCCGTTCTCGCGCCTGATCTACCCCGTCCCGGTCCCCGGCGGCCTCGGCGTGCACATCACCATCGACCTCGGCGGCCAGGCCCGCTTCGGGCCTGACGTGGAGTGGATCGACCACATCGACTACACGGTCGATCCCCGCCGCGCCGACAGCTTCTACGACGCGGTGCGCCGCTACTGGCCCGCCCTGAAGGACGGCCAGATCCAGCCCGGCTACGCCGGCATCCGCCCCAAGATCGTGCCCAAGGGCGCCCCCGGCCAGGATTTCGTGGTCCAGGGCAGCGCCGTGCACGGCATTCCGCACCTGATCAACCTGTTCGGCATCGAATCCCCCGGCCTCACCTCCGCCATCGCCCTGGCCGACCACGTGGCGGAAATGGCAGCGGCCGGATGACCCACGGGTTGCACCGGCCACGGTCGCAAAGGTATTAAGAAATCATCTCGCAAGCCCGGCCGGATCGTTTGAAATGCACCGCAATATGCCCCGGATGATCCTGTTCGGGATCATTTTTGTCATTCTCGCCGGCGCGGGAACCTTCGGCGCCGTCTGGGTCCTGGGCCATGCCGGCGGCGGGGGCTACGCCTCGCTGAACTAACCGATCAGGAGGCGCGGCGCGCCCGCAAGGCCGCCGCCAGGGTCCCGTCATCCAGCACGTCCAGCGCACCGCCCATCGGCACGCCCTGCGCCACCCGCGTCACCGCCACACCCGTCGGGCGCAGCCGCTCGGTCAGCCAATGGCTCGTGGTGGCGCCATCCACCGTGGCGGCCAGCGCCAGGATCACCTCCTGCACCCCGCCCGCCGCCACCCGCGCCAGCAGCGGCGCGATGTTGAGGTCCTCCGGCCCGATGCCCGCCAGGGGCGACAGCGTCCCGCCCAGCACGTGGTAGGTGCCGCGATGCACATGGGCACGCTCCAGCGCCCACAGATCGCCCACGCTCTCCACCACGCACACCAGGCCACGATCGCGATGCGGGTCGGTGCACACCTGGCAGGGATCGGTGCTGTCCAGGTTGCCGCACACGGAACACGCCCGCACCGACCGCGCTGCGTCCTGCATCGCCTGGGCCAGCGGCAGCAGCCGCGTCTCGGGCTCCTGCAACAGCTTCAACGCCGTGCGCCGCGCGCTGCGCGGGCCAAGGCCGGGCAGGCGGGAGAGCAGCGCGATCAGGCGGTCGATTTCGGGGCCGCCCATTTAAGCAAGACTCTTCTTTTTCTGAAGAAAAAGAAGCAAAAAGACTTTTGTTCGTTCGCCGGCCACAAGGCCCGGGCGCAAATTAACAAAAGTTTTTTGGTTCTTTTTTTCAAAAAAGAACATGCTTCCTTGCCTTAGAACGGCAGCTTCATCCCCGGCGGAATCGGCAGCCCGGCCGTCAGCTTCTGCATCTCGTCCTGGCTGTTGGCCTCCACCTTGCGCTTGGCATCGTTATGCGCCGCCAGCACCAGGTCCTGCAGCATCTCGGCATCGCCGCCTTCGCCCACCAGCTTGGGGTCGATCACGATCGAGCGCATCTCGCCCTTTCCGTTCAGCGTCACCTGCACCATGCCGGCGCCGGCCTGGCCTTGGATTTCCAGCGCGGAGAGCTTGGCCTGCATCTCCTCCATCTTCTGCTGCATCTGGGAGGCCTGCTTGAGCATGCCGGCGAGGTTCTTCATGGCGAGGTATCCCAGCTGTCGAAATCGTCGGAGGCGTTGAACCCGTCCTCGTCGGGCGGGGCGAAATCCAGGTCGTCGGCGGGCGGCGCGTCCTGCAGCAGGCTCGCGGGCTCGGCGGGCAGGCCGTAGGCATCGGTGCGGCTGTCGTGCACCGCCTCGATCTTGGCGCCCGGGAAGGCCGCCAGGATCGCCTGCACCAGCGGATGCTGCGCGGCGGTCTGGCGCCTTGCCGTGTCGGCGGCGGTGCCTTGTTCGGCCAGCGTCAACTCGCCCGCCTGGGCCGAGAGCGCGATGGTCCAGCGCACGCCGGTCGCCTCCCCCAGCACGGCCGAAAGCCGGGCCGCCAGGTCGCGCGGTGCCTCCGCCTGCGGCCGCAGCTCGATCACCGGCGGGGCGTAGCGCACCAGATGCACGGAATGCACGAGATGGGCGTGCAGCGAGGGCTCACGGTGCTCTGCCACCAGGGCAGCCACCTCGCGGAAACTCGCCGGCAGCCGCGCCGCCGCGGGTACGGCCATCACGGCCCCACCGCCCCCAGCCATGGCCCGCGCCCCGCCACCGCCATTGCCCGAAGGCGCAGGTGACCCACCGCCAGAAACCGCACCGCCCTCGGTCAGGCGGCGAACAAGGTCGCCGGGCGGCGGCAAATCGGCCACGTGGCACAGCCGGATCAGCACCATCTCGGCCGCCGCCTTGCGGTCGGGCGAGGTCTCCACCTCCGCCACGCCCTTCAGCAGCATCTGCCAGGCACGGCCCAGCACCGGGATGGTCAGCGCCTCGGCCAATGCCACGCCACGGGTGCGCTCGGCCTCGGGAAGATCGTTGGAGGTGCGCAGCGCCGGCACCGCCCGCAGGCGCGTGAGTGTATGCACCAGCTCCAGCAGGTCCTGCAGCATCACGCCCAGGTCCGCACCGCGCGCATGCGCCCGGTCGGTGATCTCCAGCGCCACGGCCGGCTTGCCCGCCATCACCGCCTCGAACAGGTCGAACACCGCCTCCCGATCCGACAGGCCGAGCATGTCGCCCACCTGGCCGGCGGAAATGGTGCTGCCCGCCTCCGTCTGCGCAATCGCCTGGTCCAGCAGCGAAAGCCCGTCACGCGCCGAGCCATCGGCCGCCCGCGCAATCAGGGTCAGCGCTTCCGGCTCGATCCGTGCCCCTTCCTTCTCGCAGATCCGCCCGAAATGCCCGGCCAGCTCGGCGGTCGCGATGCGCCGGAGGTCGAAGCGCTGGCAGCGCGACAGCACCGTCACCGGCACCTTGCGGATCTCGGTGGTGGCGAACACGAACTTCACGTGCGGCGGCGGCTCCTCCAGCGTCTTCAGCAGCGCGTTGAACGCGTTGCGCGACAGCATGTGAACCTCGTCGATCACGAACACCTTGGCCCGCGCCTGCATGGGCCGGAAGCGCGTCGCCTCGATGATCTCGCGCACATCCTCCACGCCGGTGCGGCTGGCGGCGTCCATCTCCACCACGTCGGGGTGGCGGTCGGCCAGGATGCCGGTGCAGTTGGCGCACACGCCGCAGGGATCGGCGGTGGGCCCGCCATTGCCGTCCGGCCCGATGCAGTTGAGCGCACGCGCGATGATGCGCGCCGTGGTGGTCTTGCCCACCCCGCGCACGCCCGTGAGCATGAAAGCATGCGCCACGCGGCCAAGGGCGAAGGCGTTGCGCAGCGTGCGCACCATCGCCTCCTGCCCGATCAGGTCATCGAACACCGTCGGGCGGTATTTGCGCGCCAGCACGCGATAGGCGGGGGTGGCAAGCGCGGGCGCCGGGGCGGCAGCCGGTTCGGCCTCGCCGAACAGCCCGGGGCCTGCCGGTTCCGGCGGCGGCAGCTTGTCGTCTTCATCTGAGAACAAGCCCGACATGCGCGGCGCCGATTTCAACTGCCGAAGGCAGGGCCCAAGGCGGGGGGAGAGGGTGGGAGGCCGAACAAACGACCCGAGCGGAAACTCGTTGCGGCTGCTTCCTTCCGGACCTGACCGGGTTGGCGAGGCGCCCGTCCGCCGCCGACCTCCCGCCGCAGATATCGTGCATCCCCGCCCCGGTGGCAAGGGCGAACCGTGCCCTGGGGCGGGAGGCTAGCCTCCGGTCACACTCATATGCCGGGCCACGGCGGGGCGGTCGTGGCGGCGATCGATGATGAAGTCGTGCCCCTTCGGCTTGTGCGCGATCGCGGCCACGATGGCGGCATCCAGCTCCTCATCCGTCGCCCCCGCCCGCAGTATGCGGCGGAAATCGGCGGAATCGTCCTGCCCCAGGCACATGTACAACGTGCCGGTGCAGGTCAGCCGCACGCGATTGCAGCTCTCGCAGAAATTGTGGGTCATCGGCGTGATGAAGCCGATGCGCGCCCCGGTCTGCGCCACCGTGTAGTACCGGGCGGGACCGCCGGTCTGGTAGTCGGTGTCCTCCAGCGTCCAGGTCTTGCGCAACTTCGCGCGCACCATGGACAGCGGCAGGTATTGGTCGGTGCGATCGCCGTCGATGTCACCCATCGGCATGGTCTCGATCAGGCAGAGATCGAACCCGTGTTCGCCGCACCAGGCCACCATCGCGTCCAGCTCGTCCTCGTTGGTGCCCTTCAGCGCCACCGCGTTGATCTTGATCGCCAGCCCCGCCGCCTTGGCCGCGAAGATGCCATCCAGCGTCTTCTCGATCTTGCCCCAGCGGGTGATGGCGGCGAATTTTTCGGGGTTCAGCGTGTCCAGGCTCACGTTGATGCGCCGCACCCCGGCCTTCGCCAGCCCCTCGGCATGCTTCACCAGCTGGCTGCCGTTGGTGGTCACGGTCAGCTCCTCCAGCCCGCCATGGCCCTTCGGCCCCAGCCGGGCGCCCAGGCTCTGGAACAGCGTCATCACATCCCGCCGCACCAGCGGCTCGCCGCCGGTGATGCGGATCTTGGTGGTGCCCAGGCGGATGAAGGCGGCGCACATCCGGTCCAGCTCCTCCAGCGAGAGAATCTCCGCCTTCGGCAGGAAGGTCATGTCCTCCGCCATGCAGTACACGCAGCGAAGATCGCAGCGGTCCGTGACGGAAACACGCAGATAGGTGATGGGCCGGCCGAAGGGATCGATCATGGCGGAACCTGCTGGGCCTGGGGGGCTATTCACGGCTGGATATAGCGCAATGTCGTCTCCCGACGCATCCAGCGCAAGGGTACCCCGGCATCCGTCAATCCTCGGCCGGCTGCAGCGCCACGAGATGCGCGTTCACCAGAACTTTACCCGCATGTTCGAAAGTGACCGTCACGCGCGCTCCGACCACCGACTGCACCTGGCCCCTGCCCCACTCCGGCTGTTGCGGGTGAACCACCCACTCGCCGGGGCGGAGATATCCGCCATGGGGTGGCCGGCCCGCTCCGCCTTCCCCGGCCCCCGTCATAGGGGCCGGGTTTCGTTGACGATAGTTATAGACATGGCTGCCATCTCCTCGTAATTAAAACGTGATTTTCACGGTCGATCGATGCGGGGGTAACGACAATGCAACAGCGCCCGGAGGGTTGGGAGATCATGAGTCGCCACCATGACCCCATGGATGCGCTGCTGCTCGCCGAAACCCTGGCCGTGCGGCTGTGCCACGATCTCAGCGGGCAGGTGAATGCCCTCACCGGCTGCATGGAAGTCCTGCGCGAGGAGGCCGATCCCGAAGCCCTGGCCCTGGCCGGCGATGCCGCGGACCTCCTCGCCCGCCGGCTGCGGCTGGCCCGCGCCGCCTGGGGGCGCACCGGTGGTGCAATGTCGGTGGCGGAATGGCGCCAGCTCGCCGAAGCCCTGGCCCGCCGCAGCGTGGTCTTCGCGCTGGACGACGTGGACCCCACCGAGCACTTCGCCCCCGCCGCCGCGCGCCTCACCCTGAACCTGTTGATCCTGGCCGCAGAGGCCCTGCCCGCCGGCGGCGTGATCGAGGTGGCCGGGCAACCGGCGCAGGACCTGGTGGTGCGCATCAGCGGGCCACGCGCCGCCTGGCCCGCCGGGCTGGCCGGCATGCTCGCCGATCCCGATCTCGCCTGGGAAAGCCTGCGGAAGGCCGATCCCACCATGGCGTCCCGCGCCCTGCAGGCCCCGCTCACCGCCCTGATCGCCCACGCCGAGGGGCTGCGCGTCAGCATCCTGATGGGCCCGCAGGCAGAGGCCGCCCCGCCCCTGCTGGTCACGCTCACGCCCCACGCCTAGGCCGGCCGCCCGTTCCCGCAGAGTCATCGCCGCCGCTTGATTTGCACATCGGCTGCAAGATGCATCAACGCCGGTCGTGATCCGGCCTGATTTCACGTAAATCACCCATCTCCATCATCAAGCCCGCGCTCCTTTACGATTTGTTTGTCTGCTCCGGCCAGAGTGCCGTCACCCGCGCATCACTGCACTGGAGTGACGGATGGACGACCTACTCGCTGATTTCCTGACCGAAACCAACGAAAGCCTGGCTGAGCTCGATGTCGCCTTGGTGAAGCTGGAACGCGCACCCGACGACGACGAGACCCTCGCGCTGATCTTCCGCCTGGTGCACACCATCAAGGGCACCTGCGGGTTCCTCGGCCTGCCCCGGCTGGAACACGTGGCCCATGCCGCGGAGAACGTGCTGGGCCGCGTGCGCGACAAGCTGCTGCCCGTCACGCCGGAGATCGTCACGGTCATCCTGGCCGCGCTGGACCGGATCAAGGAAATCGTCGAGGGCCTGGCCACGTCGGGCACCGAGATCCAGGGCGATGATACCGCCCTGGTGGAAGCCCTGGACGCCGCGTCCAACGGCCGCACCCCCGCGCCCGCCTCAGCCTCGCTCGCCCCAATCGTGTCCGCCCCAATCGTTTCCGCCCCGGTCGTGATCGCACCGGTCGTGGTCGCCGCCGCTCCGCCGCCGCCCGCGCCGGTGGTTGCCGCGGCACCCCCGCCCGCCGAAGCCCCGCCGCCCCCGGCCGCCGCGCTGCCCGAGCAGGTCCCCGAGATTCAGCCCGAATCCGCCGCCGGCCCGCAGACCATCCGCGTGGGCGTGGATGTGCTGGAAGACCTGATGACGCTGGTCAGCGAACTTGTCCTCACCCGCAACCAGCTGCTGCAGCTGGCGCGCATGCAGGAAGCCCGCAACGGCGAGCCCAGCGGCTTCACCGTGCCGCTGCAGCGCCTGTCGCACATCACGTCCGACCTGCAGGAAGGCGTGATGAAGACCCGCATGCAGCCCATCGGCCATGCCTGGCAGAAGCTGCCCCGCCTGGTGCGCGATCTCGCCCGCGACGTGGGCAAGAAGATCGAGCTGGTGATGCGCGGCGCCGAAACCGAGCTGGACCGCCAGGTGCTGGAGCTGATCAAGGATCCGCTGACGCACATGGTGCGCAACTCCGGCGACCACGGGCTGGAGAAGGCCGAGATCCGCCGCGCCGCCGGCAAGCCGGAGACCGGGCGCATCACGCTGAACGCCTATCACGAAGGCGGGCACATCATCATCGAGATCGCCGACGACGGCGCCGGCCTGCCGGCGGACCGCATCCGCGCCAAGGTGCTCTCCAAGGGCCTGGCCACCGAGGCCGAGCTGGCCGGCATGAGCGACAACGAGATCCAGCGCTTCATCTTCCGCGCCGGCTTCTCCACCGCCGCCGAGGTCACCGCCGTGTCCGGCCGTGGCGTGGGCATGGATGTGGTGAAGACCAACATCGAGAAGATCGGCGGCACCATCGACCTCAAGTCCGTGCCCGGCCGCGGCACCACCTTCACCATCAAGATCCCCCTCACGCTCGCCATCGTCTCGGCGCTGATCGTGGAAGCGGCCGGCGAGCGCTTCGCCATCCCGCAGCTCAGCGTGGTGGAACTGGTGCGCGCCCGCCTCGAAGCCGGGTCCGAGGAAGATACCACCCCGATGGTGGAACATATCCACGGCACGCCGGTGCTGCGCCTGCGCGACAGGTTGCTGCCGCTGGTGAACCTGGGCGACCTGCTGGCCCTGCCGGCCACCGGCGGCTCCGACCGCAGCGCCCATGTGGTGGTGGTGCAGGTGGGCGTGACCCAGCTCGGCATCATCGTGGACCGCGTGTTCGACACGGAGGAGATCGTGGTGAAGCCGGTGGCCCCGATCCTGCGCCACATTACCATGTTCAGCGGCAACACCATCCTGGGCGACGGCTCCGTCATCATGATCCTGGATCCCAACGGCATCGCCCGCGCCACCGGCGCCACCAGCGCAGCCAGTGCCGACCGCAAGGGCGAGCGCGGGGCCGACGAAGGCCAGGCGCTGGCGGCAGGCTCGCAGTCCCGCACCGCGATGCTGCTGTTCCGTGCCGGTGGGCAGGAGCCCAAGGCGGTGCCGCTCGGCCTCGTTGCCCGGCTGGAGGATCTCGCCCGCGACCGCATCGAGTTCTCCGCCGGCCAGCCGGTCACGCAGTATCGCGGCAAGCTGATGCCGCTGGTGCCGCTCTCCGGCGCCATCGACCCGGCGGCGGAACGCCATGCCGTGCTGGTGTTCTCCGACAGCTCCGGCGCGCAGGAGCGTTCCATGGGCCTGGTGGTGGATGAGATCGTGGACGTGGTGGAAGACCACCTGCACATCGAGCTCAGCGGCGACCGTCCGGGCCTGCTCGGCACCGCGGTGATCGCCGGCAAGGCCACCGACGTGATCGATATCGGCCACTGGCTGACCATGGCGGCGCAGGACTGGTTCCGGCGGTCCGACAACGCGTCCGGCTCGGCGAAGCAGCAGCGCCTGCTGATCGTGGAGGACAGCGATTTCTTCCGCCAGCTGCTGGTGCCCACGCTGGCCGCCGCCGGCTACCACGTGACGGCGGCGCGCGAGGCCAGCGAGGCGCTGCGGCTGCGCGAGGCCGGGGTGATGTTCGATGCCATCGTGTCGGACATCGAGATGCCCGGCATCGACGGCCCGGCGCTGGTGCGCCAGATCCGTGCGGCCGGTCCCTGGGCGCAGCTTCCGGTGATCGCGCTGACCAGCCACGCCAGCCCCGAGCATATCGAGGCCGGGCGCGCGGCGGGCTTCACGGACTACGTGGCCAAGTTCGAACGCGAAGCGCTGCTCGCCAGCCTCAAGCAGTGCCTCGCCGTGGCGGCGCGGCCGACCCACAGCGCCACGCTCGCCCACGCCGCCTGACGCCACCCCCCTCCGCAAGGAAGCCCTGATGACGACGACGCTTCTTGAGCGCCCCTCCCTGTCCGGCCCGGCCGAGGCAGGGGACGGCGACGCCACCTTCGTGACGCTCACGGTGGCCGACCAGCTCTGCGGCATCCCCGTGCTGGGTGTGCGCGACGTGCTGGGCGAGCAGACCATCACCCGCATCCCGCTCGCCTCGCCGGAGATCGCCGGCAGCCTGAACCTGCGCGGCCGCATCGTGACCGCGATCGACCTGCGGCGCCGCCTCAGCCTGCCGGCGCCGCCGGCCGGTGCGGAGCGCATGTCTGTTGTCGTGGAGCTGGCGGGCGAGCTCTACGCGTTGCTGGTGGACCAGGTCAGCGAAGTGATGACGCTGCCGACCAACAGCTTCGAAAGCAATCCACCGACGCTGCCGCCGCAGTGGTCGGAATTCAGCGCAGGCATCTACCGCCTGCAGGGCCGTCTGCTGGTGGTGCTCGATGTGGGCCGCCTGCTGTCGATCGGTCCGCTTTTGCGTGGGAGGGCGTGATGCCGACGTGCCTAGTGGTCGATGACAGCCGCGTCGTGCGCAAGGTCGCGCGCCGCATCCTTGAAGGCAACGGCTTCACCGTGCAGGAGGCCGAGGACGGGCAGATGGCGCTGGACGCCTGCCGCCGGCAGATGCCGGACAGCGTGCTGCTGGACTGGAACATGCCGGTGATGAACGGCATCGAGTTCCTGAAGGCGCTGCGCCGCGAGTTCGGGCCCGGCAACCCGCCGGTGCTGTTCTGCACCACCGAGAACGACATCTCGTTCATCGAGCAGGCGATCGAGCATGGCGCGCAGGAATTCATCATGAAGCCCTTCGACGCCGACATCCTGATGGGCAAGTTCGCGCAGGTCGGCCTCGCGTGAGCGGCGCCGCCGCTCCGGTGGCGGATCGCGCGCCGGCCGCGGCGCGCGTGATGCTGTGCGACGACTCGCTGGTGATCCGCGGGGCGCTCTCGCGCATGCTGGAAGCCGACAAGAGCATCCAGGTCGTGGCGCGGGCCTCCAACGGCAAGCTGGCGGTTGAGGAGATCAAGCGCCAGGTGGCCGCGGGCACGCCGATCGATGTCGTGGTGCTCGACATCGAGATGCCGGTGATGGACGGGATGGCGGCGTTGCCGGAAATCCTGAAGGCCGATCCCGGCATTCGCGTGCTGATGGCCAGCACGCTGACCACGCGTGGTGCGGATATCGCGCTGCGGGCGTTGCGCCTGGGGGCGGCGGACTACGTGGCCAAGCCGGGTGCCGCGCAGATCGCCGATGACAGTTTCCGCGCCGACCTGCTGGCCAAGATCCGTGGCCTTTCGCGCACCCGCCGGCACCGCCGGGCCGGGCCGCCGCCGCCGGGCACGCCGGTGGCGCTGCGCGCGGCGCCGACGCGGGCGCCGCTGCTGCTGGCGGTGGGCAGTTCCACCGGCGGGCCGCAGGCGCTGTTCACGCTGATGCAGGGGTTGGGCAAATCCGTTCCGGTACCGGTGGTTTTGACGCAGCATATGCCGGCCGCCTTCACCCCGATCCTGGCGGACCATCTGAACCGCATCGGCGGGCCGCCCTGCGCCGAGGCGCGGGATGGCGACGTGCTGGAACCGGGGCGGGCCTATCTCGCGCCCGGTGACCGGCACCTGCTGGTGGAGGGCACCCCGGGTGCGCTTCGCGCGCGGCTGTCGGATGGGCCGCCGGAGAATTTCTGCCGGCCGTCGGTGGACCCGATGCTGCGCAGCGCCACGCAGGTGTGCGGCGGGCGCGTGCTGGTGGCGATGCTGACCGGCATGGGACATGACGGGCTGGCCGGCGCCAGGCAGCTTGTGGCGGCCGGTGGTGCCGTGATTGCCCAGGACGAAGCCAGCAGCGTGGTCTGGGGCATGCCGGGCGCTGTCGCCCAGGCCGGGCTTTGCTGCCACGTGCTGCCGATGCCGGCCATTGCCGGCAAGATCGGTGAATTCATGAGGATGGTGCGCGCATGAAGCCCCGCAGTTTCGACGTGCTCGCAGCCCTGCTGCACCGCGGCTCCGGCCTGGTGATCGGGCCGGAAAAGCAATACCTGCTGGAAACGCGGCTGGGCGCGATCATGCGCGATGTCGGCGTGCGTGACCTGGACGAGCTGGCGGATCGGCTGCAGGCCTCCTCGGCCGCCAGTGCCGAGATCGAGCGCAAGGTCATCGAGGCGATGACCACGAACGAGAGCTTCTTCTTCCGCGACGAGAAGCCGTTTACCCATGTGCGCACCGTGGCCTTGCCGGCGCTGCATGCGGCGCGGCCGCCGGGGGCGAAGATCCGCATCTGGTCGGCGGCGTCCAGCTCCGGGCAGGAGGCGTATTCGCTGGCCATGATCGTGGCCGAGCTGCGCCATACGCTGGGCAACCGCACGGTGGAGATCGTCGGCACCGATCTCAGCCGGGAGCAGGTGGTACGGGCGCAGGAGGGGGTGTACACCCAGTTCGAGGTGCAGCGCGGCCTGCCGATGACGCATCTGGTGAAGTATTTCCGCAAGGACGGGCTGAACTGGCGGTTGAACGACACCATCCGCTCCATGGTGACGTTCCGCGAATGGAACCTGCTGGCCGATCCGCGCCCGCTGGGCGAGTTCGACATCGTGTTCTGCCGCAACGTGCTGATCTACTTCGACCGGCCGACCAAGACCCGGGTGCTGGACATGGTGGCGCGGCAGATGGCGGGCGATGGGCTGCTGTACCTGGGCGGGGCGGAGACAGTGCTGGGGATCAGCGACAAGTTCGAGATCCTGCCGGACAATCGCGGCGTGTATGAAAAGACCCGCAGCCGTGCCGCCCGCCCGGCGCTGGCCAGCATGGGCGCCAAGGTCTAGCTTCCGCGCCGGTATACCGGGCAAACTCCGCGCCGGCTTACCGGCGACGGAGCGACGGATGGATCTGCAGGCGGAGTACGACAACGGCGCCAAGGTGCCGAGCTATCCGGCGATCGCCGAGCGCTGGATGCAGGAGGCCGCCGCCTTCCGGGCGAGCCATCCGCATCTGGAGCTGGGCATCCCCTATGGCCCCACGGAGCGGCAGGCGCTGGATCTGTTCTGGCCCGATGCCGCGCGCCAGGGGCCGGTGGCGGTGTTTGTGCATGGTGGCTACTGGCAGCGTTCGCACCGGCTGGCCTTCAGCCATCTGGCGCAGGGGCTGCTGGCGCATGGCGTGGCGGTGGCGATACCCTCCTATGAGCTTTGCCCCGGCGTGACCTTGGCGGCGCTGGTGGAGCAGGTGCGCGACAGCGTGGCCTTCCTGCACCGGCGGCTGGGCCGGCGGTTCCTGGCGACCGGGCATTCCGCCGGCGGGCACCTCACCGCGATGCTGATGGCGACGGACTGGCAGGCGCGCGGCGTGCCGGAGGGGATCGTGGCGGCCGGCATGCCGATCAGCGGGCTGTTCGACCTGGAACCGCTGATCCAGACCACGGTGAACGGTGCGCTGGGGCTGGATGAAGCGGAGGCGCGGCGGCTTTCGCCGCTGCTGATGAAGGCGCCGGGCGGGCCGATCCATGCCTATGTCGGCGGCGAGGAGGGCGTGGAATACACGCGCCAGTCGCGCTCCATCGCCGAGGCCTGGGGCGGGCGCTGGGACAGCCTGCCGGGGCTGCACCATTTCTCCATCGTGGAGGAACTGCAGAACCCCGGCTCGGCGATGGTGGCCAAGGCGCTGGAGCTGATTCCGGCGGGGTGAGCGGCCGCCCATGGCGCAGGCGTGAGTCATCGCCGCGGGACGCGGGGTTTTCGCGACGGATTCAGGGTGAAAATGGGGGGTGCGGGCGCCATGGCGGCGCGCGGGCGGCCTGCGCCGGGCGCGGTGCGGGCGCGCGGTGGCCGGACAGGGCCATGCCGCGGTTGGGCTTGCGGCGCAGGAGCCAGCCCAGCTCCGCCCGCAGCCGGAGAAGGCGGCGCAGGACATAGGGATCCTGGGCGGAGTCCAGGTCGTCGCCGAAATCGGTGTTCGCGGAGAAGAGCCAGTCCTTGCGCAGTGCGTGGCGCGTGCGGCCGGTGGTGTCCGCCATCGAGAAGGCGGCCAGCAGGGCCAGCAACAGGAGCTTCAAGGCCACCGGAATCCGGGCGTGCAGGATCGCCCGCGCCAGGGGGCGCGGTGCGTCGGCTTCGCTCGGTGCGGCGGATTGATGTGGCATCACTGGTTAGAATGCCAGACGCAACACCGGTGATCAAGGAAAAAAGTAATATCGAAGGAAGGTTTTGTTAGCTCGACCGACTTTTGAGGAGGGGGGCGGGGAGAGATGGCGGGTCCGCTTCGCGACCCGCCCTACTTAGGCCCACGTTTCCGAGAGGTGCGGGTGCCGTACAGGAAAGTTTTTTGGTTCTTTTTTCAAAAAAGAACCGCTTCCCTTTGCCTCAGGGCACCAGAACGGTGCTTCCCGTGGTTTGCCGCGCTTCGAGGGCGGTATGAGCAGCGGCGGCGTTGGCCAGCTTGAAGGTCTGGTTGACGCGGATCTTCACCGCGCCCTGGCGCACCACGTCGAACAGGTCGTTGGCGGTGGCGACCAGGTCGGCGCGCTTGGCGGTGTAGGTGTTGAGCGTGGGGCGGGTGAGGAACAGGCTGCCCTTGGCGGCGAGGATGCCGATATCGACCGGCGGCACGGGGCCGGAGGCATTGCCGTAGCTGACCATGAGGCCGAGCGAGGCCAGGCAATCCAGGCTGGCGCCGAAGGTGTCGCGGCCGACGCTGTCGTAGACCACGGGGACCATGGCGCCGCCGGTGAGGCGTTTCACCTGGGCCGGCAGGTCGGCGTAGCCCACCACGGCATGGGCGGCGCCATGTTCCAGGGCGAGCTGGGCCTTCGCCTCGGTCGAGACGACGGCAATGACGCTGGCGCCGAGGTGCTTGGCCCATTGGCACATGATGAGGCCGACGCCGCCGGCCGCGGCGTGGACCACGATGGTGTCGCCGGCCTTCACCTTGTAGGTGCGGCGCAGCAGGTATTGGGCGGTCATGCCCTGGAGCATCATGGCCGCACCCGTGGTGGCGTCGATCTCGTCCGGCAGGACCACGAGGCGGTCGGCGGCGATGGCGCGTTCGGTGGCGTAGGCGCCGATCGGCCCGCCGGCATAGGCGACGCGGTCGCCGGGCTTCACCTCGGTGACGCCGGCGCCGACGGCGAGGACGACGCCGGCGCCTTCCATGCCCGGGGTGGCGGGCAGCGGGGCCTTGTAGAGGCCGGTGCGGAAGTAGACGTCGATGTAGTTCAGGCCGACGGCCTCATGGCGGACCAGTGCCTCGCCGGGGCCGGGCTCGGGCGTGGGCACATCCTCCCACTGCATCACCTCGGGGCCGCCGTTGGCATGGATGCGAATGGCCTGGGTCATCGGGCTTCCATCAGAGTGAGAGGCAGGTTGAACAAGAGGATCGGGTCAGGCTTGAGCGAAAAGGTCGCCGCCGGCCTGCCCGGCATTTTCCAGGGCGAGCAGGAAGCGCTTGGTCGGCAGGCCGTCGCCACCGGAATAGCCGCCTATGCCCGTGGTGGCCACAACGCGATGGCAGGGGATGACGATGGGGATCGGGTTGCGCCCGTTGGCGCCGCCCACGGCGCGCGGGCTGCCGCCGACGGCGCGGGCGATATCGGCATAGGTGCGGGTGACGCCGGGCGGGATGTCGCACAGGGCCTGCCAGACGCGGCGCTGGTAGGCGGTGCCGGCGGGGGCGAGCGGGAGGGTGAAGGAGAGGCGATCGCCGTCGAAATAGGCCTGGAGCTGCTGGCGGGCTTCGGCGAGCAGGGGCGAGGCGGTTTGTTCCTCCACCCAGCCCCAGTCGATGGCAACGAGGGCCCCGTCCTCTTCGGTGAGGGTGAGGTCGCCTACGGGGGAATGCAGGGAGAGCTGGGGCAAGGGGGTCAGGTTCCGGCGGCGCGGGGCAGCGATGGCACCGGGCGCTCGGCGCTGTCAAGCGGCGCGTCCTTTCGGTGGCGCAGGGCGTGGGCCAGGGCGAGGGGGTCGCGCAGGGGGGGGCCGCAGACGCCGGCGCGGCAGAGATAGGCGGCGCTGCCCTCGGCGGTGGTCTTGCCGTGGGCGGGGTGGAGGGGTGGCACGTCCTGCCCCGGTGGCGCGCGGAGGACGCAGAGGGCGGGATCGGGGGCGGAGAGGGCGGCGCGGACGAGGGCCAGGGTTTCCGGTGCGTCGGCGGGGCCGGCGATGACGGCGACGGCGGCGTTCTCCAGCAGGTCGGCCGCGGCGAGCAGGGTGGGGGCGGCGGCCCAGTCTCGATCGAGGCCGCCGAAGGCCTCCAGCACCGCTTCGGCGCGGGCGCGGAAGCTGGGTTCGCCGGTGAGATGGTGCAGGCGGGCCAGGATTTCCGCCATCAGGCCGTTGCCGGACGGGGTGGCGTGGTCCATGGCGCTGCGGGGGCGGGCGGCGGGGCCGAGGGGCACATCCGCCGCGTCGCTGGCGGTGGCGAAGTAGCTGCCGGCGCCGGGGCCGGTGAACCAGCGTTCGGCGGCGGCGGCGTGGTCTCGCGCCTGGTCGAGGCGGGTGGGGTCGCCGGTGGCCTCGAACAGGGCGAGGGCGGCGCGGGCCATGGCGGCCTGGTCTTCCAGCAGGCCGGCGGCGGTGATGCGGCCGAGGCGCCAGGCATGGGCGATGCGGCCATCGGGTTGACCGAGTTCGTGGCGCAGGAAATCCAGCACCTCGCCGGCCAGGTCGATCCAGGCGGGTTGGTGGAAGACGACGCCGCAGCGGCACAGGGCGGCGACGGTGAGCGCGTTCCAGTCCGCCAGGACCTTGTCGTCGCGGCCCGGGCGAATGCGCTGGGCGCGGGCGGCGAGCAGGGTGGCGCGGGAGGTGGCGAGGTGGGCTTCGGCCGCGGCGTCGCCTGGGGGTGTGAGGCGGCGCAGGATGGTGTGGCCTTCCCAGTTGCCTGGTGCCGTGACGTCGTAGGCGGATTTGAAGGCGGGGGCGGCGGGGCCGAGGAGGGCGTCGATCTCGGTTTCGGTCCAGACGTAGAAGCGGCCTTCCTCGCCTTCGCTGTCGGCATCCTCGGAGGCGGCGAAGGCGGCGCGGCCGCGGGCGGGCTGGGCGGTCATGTCCCGCACCAGCCAGCCGACGGTTTCATGGGCGAGGGCGGTGTAGAGGGGGTTGGGGGCGTCGGCCTGGGCGAGGGCGAGGAGCTCCAGGATCTGGGCGTTGTCGTAGAGCATCTTCTCGAAATGCGGGGCGAGCCAGTGCTCATCCGTGGAATAGCGGGCGAAGCCGCCGCCGAGCTGGTCGTAGATGCCGCCCTGCCCCATGCGGCGCAGCAGGAGGTGGACGGCAGCGCGGGCCTCGGGGGTGTGGGTGCGGAAGCTGTCTTGCCAGAGGAAGCGGAAGCTGGGGGCCATGGGGAATTTGGGGGCGCCGCGCATGCCGCCGTGGTTTGGGTCGGTGGATGCCAGCAGGGTGGCGGAGACGGCATCGAGCACCGGGGCCTGGGGGGCCGGGCCCGGCCGTTCGGCGGAGAGGGCGGCGAGGCGGCTTTTCAGCGCCTG
Source organism: Acetobacteraceae bacterium (assembly GCA_044358135.1). GTDB lineage: Bacteria > Pseudomonadota > Alphaproteobacteria > Acetobacterales > Acetobacteraceae > CAMDGX01. The sequence goes on from JBIKOJ010000001.1 coordinate 64,497, forward strand.
GGTGCTGGTTTGCACTTTCTCGGGCTCGGCGCGGTAGGCCTCGGCGACGCCTTCCAGGACCTGGCGGAAGGAGGGGCGGCCCCAGCGCGGGGCGGGCGGGAAGTAGGTGCCGCCCCAGAACGGGTCACCTTCGGGGGTGAGGAACATGGTGAGCGGCCAGCCGCCGGCCTCGCCCAGCATCTGCAGGGCGGACATGTAGAGGTGGTCGATATCCGGGCGTTCCTCGCGATCGACCTTCACGTTGACGTAGAGGGTGTTCATCAGGGCCGCCGTTTCGGCGTCTTCGAAGGATTCGTGGGCCATGACGTGGCACCAGTGGCAGGCGGCGTAGCCGACGGAGAGCAGGATGGGCTTGCCGGTGGCGCGCGCTTCCTCCAGCGCCGCGGTGCCCCAGGGATGCCAGTGCACGGGGTTGTCCGCATGCTGCAGGAGGTAGGGCGAGGTTTCGGCGGCGAGGCGGTTGCGGGGCTGTTCCATTGCTTGTCCTTGCATGTCGCCACGGGTTCGCGGATAGGAAAGCCAAGGAACGGGCGCCGCGCGATGTGGCTCCCGCCATATGCACGCCGCGGCGGTTGGGCCACCGCCGGACGGCCAGCGGAGACCAGCATGGACCATCCTGCCGCGCCGCCAGACCCAGCGCCGTTCTACGACGCGCATCTGTTTGTCTGCTGCAATCGGCGGGCGGAGGGGCATCCGCGCGGTTCCTGTGCGGCGTCCGGTTCCGAGGCGTTGCGTGACTACATGAAGCGCAAGGCCAAGCAGATGGGGCTGGGGAAGGTGCGGGTCAATCAGGCCGGCTGCCTGGACCGGTGCGAGCTCGGCCCGTGCATGGTGATCTATCCCGAGGGGGTTTGGTACAAGATCACCACGGAGGCCGAGGTGGACGCGGTGCTGGAACGCCATGTGCGGGATGGCGGGCGCGTGCCGGAGTTGATGCTTCCGCCGGGATAGGACGCGGGCGGGCGATGTCGGCGGGCCAGGGCAGCGAGACGATCTTTGCCGTTGCTTCCGGCGCGGGGCGGGCGGCGATTGCGGTGTTCCGGATTTCGGGGCCGGCGAGTGGCAGCGCGTTGGATCGGCTGTGCCGGCGGCGGCCGGTGGCTCGGCAGGCGGTGTTGCGGTCGTTACGGGATCAATCCGGGGCGATGATCGACCGGGCGCTGGTGCTGTGGTTGCCGGGGCCTGGCTCGTTCACCGGGGAGGACAGCCTGGAGCTGCATGTTCACGGCGGGCGGGCGGTGGTGCAGGCGATGTCGGCCGCGCTGGTGGAGTTTGGGTTGCGGCCGGCGGAGCCCGGGGAGTTCACGCGGCGGGCGTTCCTGAACGGGCGGATGGATCTGCTGGAGGCGGAGGCGCTCGCGGATTTGATCGATGCCGAAACGACCGGGCAGCGGCAGCAGGCGCTGCGGCAGCTGGAGGGTGGGCTGGGGGAGATTCTGGCCGGGTGGCGCGGGCGGTTGCTGGCGGTGCTGGCGCAGCAGGAGGCGTTGATCGACTTTCCCGAGGAGGATTTGCCGGCCGAGGTGGAGGCGGAGTTGCTGGGCGCGATTGGCGGGCTTCGCGCTGAGATGCGGCGGCATCTGAACGACGACCGGCGTGGGGAGCGGGTTCGAGAGGGGCTGACGATTGCGGTGCTGGGGCCGCCAAATGCCGGAAAGTCCACGCTTATCAATGCGTTGGCGGAGCGCGATGTGGCCATTGTCGCGGATCTGCCGGGGACGACGCGGGATGTGCTGGAAGCGCGGATTGAGATGGCGGGCGTGCCGGTGACGTTGCTGGATACGGCGGGATTGCGTGAATCGCTGGACCCGGTGGAGGCGGAGGGGATCCGGCGGGCGCGGTTGCGGGCGGGGGCGGCGGATCTATTGGTGGTGGTTGAGGCGCATGGAGAGGCTCGGCTGGCGGACCTGCCCGAGCATCCGCGTGTTCTGCGCGTGGCCACGAAATCCGATCTTGGGGTTGGGGATGGCGATGTCGCTGTCAGCGTTCCTACGGGCAGCGGGATGGAGCGGTTGCGCGAGCTACTGGCCCAGCATGTGCGCGAGATGACCGCGATGCAGGGCCCTGCCCCGCTGACCCGGGCGCGGCATCGGGCTGCGCTGCAGGAGGCGGCCGGGAGCCTGGATGCCGCGTTGCTGGCGCTGCAGCCGGAATTGCGGGGCGAGGATTTGCGGCTGGCGCTGCGGGCGCTCGGCCGGTTGACGGGGCAGGTGGGGGTTGAGGATATCCTCGATTCCGTGTTTCGCCAGTTCTGCATTGGAAAGTGAGTGCCTGGCCATGAGGAACCGACCGTGACCCATGCCTTCGATGTGATTGTGGTGGGCGGCGGGCATGCCGGCTGCGAGGCGGCGGCGGCGGCGGCGCGGGTGGGGGCACGCACCCTGCTGGTGACGCACAAGCGGGCGACGATTGGCGAGATGTCGTGCAATCCGGCGATCGGGGGCATTGGCAAGGGGCATCTGGTGCGGGAGATCGATGCGCTGGATGGGCTGATGGGACGAGCCGCCGATATGGCGGGCATCCACTTCAAGCTGCTGAACCGGAGCAAGGGGCCGGCGGTGCGTGGGCCGCGGGCGCAGGCGGATCGGGCGTTGTATCGGCGGGCGGTGCAGTCGCTGTTGGAGGCGCAGACCGGCCTTTCGATCGCCGAGGCGGCGGTGGAGGACCTGGTGGTGAACGATGCCGGCGAGGTGGCGGGGATCGTCACGGAGGCTCGGGAGACGATCCTGGCCGGGGCCGTGGTGCTGACGGCGGGGACCTTCCTGCGCGGGGTGATCCATATCGGCCATGAGACGAGGCCGGCTGGGCGGATGGGGGATGGGCCGGCGGTGGCATTGGCGCTGCGGCTGGAGGCGCTGGGGTTGCCGCTGGGCCGGTTGAAGACCGGCACGCCGCCGCGGCTGGATGGGCGGACGATCGGCTGGGATCGGCTGGCGGCCGACCATGGGGATGCGGTGCCGGAGTTCTTCAGCACGTTCACCACCGCCACCAGCAATCGCCAGGTTGCCTGCGGGGTGACGGCGACGACAGCGGCGACGCACGGGATCATTCGGGACAATCTGCAGCTTTCGGCGGTGTACGGCGGGCAGATTGCCGGGCGGGGGCCGCGCTACTGCCCTTCGATCGAGGACAAGGTGGTGCGGTTTGCCGACCGGTCGCAGCACCAGATCTTCCTGGAGCCGGAGGGGCTGGAGGATGACACCGTCTATCCCAATGGGATCTCCACCAGCTTGCCGGCGGCGGTGCAGGCGGCGCTGGTGGCGACGATTCCTGGGCTGGAGGCTGCCCGCATTCTTCGGCCCGGTTATGCCGTGGAATACGACTATGTGGACCCTCGTGCGTTGGCGCCGTCGCTGGAACTGACCCGGCTTCCCCGGCTGTTCCTGGCGGGGCAGATCAACGGCACGACAGGGTATGAGGAAGCGGCGGCGCAGGGGATCATGGCTGGGATCAACGCAGCGCACAGGGCATCGGGCGCTGCGCCGCTGATCTTCTCGCGGGCGGAGGCCTATATCGGGGTGCTGATCGATGATCTCACCACACAGGGGGTTTCCGAGCCCTATCGGATGTTCACTTCGCGTGCCGAGTATCGGCTGACGCTGCGGGCGGATAACGCCGATATGCGGCTGACGGCCAGGGGCGTTTCCGCCGGGGTTGTGGGGCCGGAGCGGGCGAAGCAGTTCCAGGAGCATGCGGACGGCATTGCCGCGGCCGAGGCTCGGGCTCGCGCTGAGGCTGCCACGGCGCAGGAGCTGCGTCGGCATGGGATCGATGTGGCGGTCGATGCCGAGAAGCGCGCGTGCTTTGCCTGGTTGGCGCATCCGCATCTCTCGGAGGCAGACCGGCTGCGTGCCTTTCCCTGGTTGGCAGAGCTTGCGCCGCGGGTGCGGGCCCAATTGGAGGCCAATGCGCTGTATGACGGCTACCTCGGGCGGCAGGACAAGGATATCGCGTGGTTCCGCAAGGAAGAGGCTGTCGTGATCTCCCCGGAGCTGGACTACGCGGAGATCGGCGGGCTTTCGGCGGAAATGCAGGAGCGGCTGCAGGCATCCCGGCCGCCTTCCCTGGGGGCTGCGGGGCGGATTCCTGGAATTACGCCTGCGGCGCTCTCGGCCATCCTGGCCCATGTGCGCAAGTCGTCCACAGCGCGACGTTTCACGTGAAACAGCCCCCCTCCCCCCCGCCCTCTGTTTCACGTGAAACAGCGGATCGCCTGGATCGGTTTCTGGCCCTCGTGCTGACGTGGAACCCAACGATCAATCTGGTGGGTCGGCAGGATATAGCCCAACTGCGCCACCGGCATCTGGACGACTCGCTGGCGCTGCTGCCCTATCTTCCACCGGATTTTGAGCGGGCCATCGACCTTGGCTCGGGTGGAGGGTTCCCTGGGCTGGTGCTGGCCATTGCGACCGGGCGGCCGTTCGACCTTGTGGAATCAGACCAGCGCAAGGCGGCCTTTCTGCGCGAAGCCGCTCGGATCACGGAAGCCCCAGCGACCGTTCATGCCGAGCGCATCGAACGGGTTCGGCTGCCCCCTGCCCCGCTGATCACCGCGCGCGCGCTGGCGCCATTGCCCGCCCTGCTGGGCTGGGCCACCCCATTGCTTGCCCCAGGTGGCGTTTGTGTCTTCCCGAAGGGCCGTACGGCCGACGAGGAATTGACGGCTGCCCGCCGGCAGTGGCACATGCGCGTGGAGCAATGGAGCAATCCACTCGCCCCCGACGCCCGCATCCTCCGGTTGAGCGAGATATCCCGTGTCTGACCATTCTCGCACCGGCGGCGCCCCTCAGCCCGCCGACGTTCCGCCCACACCCGCCCGAATCATCGCCGTCGTCAACCAGAAGGGGGGCGTGGGCAAGACCACCACCACCATCAATCTGGCCACCGCGCTGGCCGCCGCCGGGCATCGGGTGCTGATTGTCGATCTGGATCCGCAGGGCAATGCCTCCACCGGGATCGGCATCGCGCCGAGCCAGCGTGGCACCGGCACCTATGCCCTGCTGTTGGACGATGTCCCGCCTGAGGATGCCATCCTGCAGAGCTTTGTGCCCGATCTCAGCATCATTCCCGCCGAAGCCGACCTGGCGGGGGCCGAGATTGAGCTGGTGAGTGTGGACCGCCGGGAGTTTCGGCTGCGGGACGCGCTGCATGCGCCGGCGCTGGCTGGCTATTCCCATATCCTGATCGATTGCCCGCCGAGCCTGGGGTTGCTGACGCTCAACGGCCTGGTGGCGGCCGATTCAGTGATGGTGCCGCTGCAATGCGAGTTCTTCGCGCTGGAAGGGCTCAGCCAGTTGATGCGCACCATCGAGCGGGTGCGCCAGGCGCTGAACCCGGTGCTGCGGGTGCAGGGGATCGTGCTGACCATGTACGACCGGCGCAACAACCTCTCGGACCTTGTGGCGGCCGATGCGCGCGGGTTCTTCGGCACCCAGGTGTACGACACCGTGATCCCGCGCAACATCCGGGTCTCCGAGGCGCCCAGCCACGGCAAGCCGGTGATCCTCTACGATCACAAATCCCCCGGCGCGCAGGCCTATATCCGCCTTGCCCAGGAACTGCTGCGCCGTGAGCGCGCCTATTCGGAGACCCGCCCATGAGCAAGGAACCCGGCCAGCGCCTCGGCCGCGGGCTCGCTGCCCTGCTGGGGGATCAGCGCCCTGCCCCGGCCGCACCCGCCGCGGCCCCGCCGGCACCGGGGGTGACGGCGATCCCGGTGGAGCACCTGGAGCCCGGGCCGTTCCAGCCGCGCGGGGATTTCGACCCGGCGAGCATGGCGGAGCTGGTGGATTCCATCCGGGCGCGCGGCATCCTGCAGCCCCTGCTGGCGCGGCCGCATCCGGACGAGAAGGAGCGCTTCCAGATCATCGCCGGCGAGCGCCGCTGGCGAGCCGCCCAACAGGCCGGGTTGCATGTTGTGCCTGCGCTGGTGCGCGCCCTGACCGATGCGGAGGCCATGGCGGCCGCGCTGGTGGAGAATCTCCAGCGCCAGGACCTCAACGCGATGGAGGAGGCCGAGGGCTACCACCGGTTGGCCGAGGAATTCGGGCTGACGCAGGAACGCCTGGCGGAATCGGTCGGCAAATCCCGCAGCCATGTCGCGAACATGCTGCGGCTGCGCCAGTTGCCGCCCACGGTGATGGAGGAAGTGCGGCGCGGGCGGCTTTCCGCCGGGCATGCCCGCGCACTGCTCGGCCATCCGGACCCGGCCAAGGCGGCGCTGGCCGTGATCGCCCGCGGCCTCAATGTGCGGCAGACCGAGGCGATGGTGCCGACCCATGGCACCAAGGCGCGCAGCCCCGGCGGGGGTAGTGCCAGCAAGGATCCGGAAACCGCCTCGCTGGAGCGGGACCTGGCCGAACGGCTCGGCCTCAAGGTGGAAATCAGCTTCGATGGCAAGTCCGGCAGCGTGCGGATCCACTATCGAAGCCTGGATCAGCTGGACAGCCTGATCGCGTTGTTGATGCCCTCGGCCTAGTATCGCGCCGCCAAAGAAAGGCCAGGGCGCTGCCCTGGACCCGCAAAGGGCCGGCGGCCCTTTGATCCCATCAATAAGGTCCAGGGGGCTTGGCCCGTCGCGCGACGGCGCGCGCCGGACCAGGCGGGTCTGGGCAGAGCCCAACCTTGCTTCTGAACTATCGGCGGCGTTGCTGCGCTGCCCGTTGCGCCAGGCCGAGCAGGACACTGCGACAGAGCGTCTCCGCCGGGGTGCCGGTGCGTTTGCAGGCGCGTTCCGCCTCCCAGACCCGCGTGGCAGCTGCTTCCAGCGCGGGTTCGGGCCAGAGCCGCAGCGCCTGGACGAAGGCGGCTTCCTGGCGGAAGAACACCGGGGGCCGTGCGGCCTTTGCCGCCTCGTTGGGGGATGCACCCTGCGCCACCGTGGCACGGGCTCGCTGCAGGCGCTGCAAGTGGGTGAGCGTCGCGCGCAGCAGGCCCACCGGGGCGGTGCCTTCCGCCAGTGCCAGTTCCAGGGCGCGATCCGTCTCCGCCACGTCGCCCGCGGTGGCCGCGAACAAGGCATCGTTCAGCGACAGGCCGGCGAGGTCGCCCACGCATTGCTCGGCCGCCGCAAGGTCCACCTGGCCACCCGTGCCGACATACAGGGCCAGCTTTTCGAGCTCGGAACGCGTGACAGCCTGGTCTGCGCCGAGCTGGCCTGCGAGCCAGGTGCGGGCTTCCGGCGTGACGGACACGCCGAGGCCGGAGAGCACGGTGCCGATCACCTGGTCCAGGGCGGCGCCTTCCAGGGCATAGCAGCCGATCGCCACCGCATCGGGGGCCCGTTCCAGCGCGGTGCGCAGCTTTGATCGTGAGGCCAGGCCCGGGGCTTCCAGCACCAGCAGGGCCTCGCTGCCGCGTTGCAGGGCCGCGGTGACGGCAGCGGTTGCGGCATCCGTCACGTCGCGCACCCGCACCACGCGCCGGCCGCCGGTGAGGGAACGGCTGGACAGTTCTTCGGCCAGGCGCGACAGGCCGTCGCGCTCCAGATCGGCGACGCGGAATGGGTCATCAAGGCCGCCGGCGACCGCGCGCACCAATCGACCGGCGCGCTCTCGGATCATTCCGACATCGTCACCGAACAGGAGAACGGCGTGGCAGGTGCCAGGGGCATCCAGGAACGCCTCCAGCCGCCGGCCGTCCAGCTTCAAGCCGTGGTCTTCCGGGCGAAATAGACCGCGAGCTGCGTGGCGATCTGTTCGGCCACCGCCTCCACCATCCGGCGCTGCACGGCGGCGCTGGTCAGTTCGGCGCCGAAGAACTGCTGGTTGATCACGTTCACCGCGTCCACCTCGCGGGCGGAGCCGTTGGCCAGCGTGGTGCGCTGGGCATCCTGTGCCAGGAGCGCCCAGCTGGCGACGCCGATCAGGCGGACGCGGGAGCCGGAGGTATCTTGCTGGATCCCGATCGCTTCGGCCGAGAGGGCGTATTGCACCGAGAGGTCGTAGCGCCGCGCCACGGCGGAGCGGCCCCGCTCCAGCCGGGATTGCAGCGCCTGGCGCAGCAACTGGCCGGAGCGCTCCGGGATCAGCTGCACGTTCACTTCGGCCAGCCGGGCCTGAACCCCCGGATCCGCCTCGCCGCTGCCATAGAGCGGGCGGAAGCCGCAGCCGCCGAGCGCGGCACTGGCCGCTGCCAGCAGCAGCCCGCGGCGGGCCATGCCATCCGCGCCCGCCATCGCCCTACCCCGCCGTGACGAAGTTCACGATCCGGCCCGGCACGTAGATGCGTTTTACCACCCGCTTGCCCTCCAGCTGCCGTGCCACGTTCGGCTCGGCTTCGGCTGCGGCCAATACTGCCGCTTCCTCGGCCCCCGGCGCCACGGCGATCGTGCCGCGCAGCTTGCCGAGGATCTGCACCGCGATGGTGATGCTGTCTGCCACGGTCAGGGCCTCGTCCGCCTCCGGCCAGGGCAGTTCCGCCACCAGGCCTTCGCGGCCGGGGTGCAGGCGGGCGTGCATCTCCTCCGCCAAATGCGGCATCATCGGTGCGACCAGCCGGGCCACGGTCTCCAGCGCCTCGAAGCGCGCCCAGGACAGGCCGGCATCGGCGGGGTCGCCGCGTTCGGCTTCGCTGATGGCGTTGGTGAATTCGTAGATGCGGGCGACGGCCACGTTGAAGGTGAAACCCTCCAGCGCCTCCGTCACCGCCTTGATGGTGCGGTGGGTGGAGCGGCGCAGGGCGCGGGCGGCCTGGGACCATTCGGCGGGCAGTGCCGAGGGGGCCGAGGGGGCGGATTCCACGAGGCGGAACAGGCGCTGGGTGAAGCGGAAGGCGCCCACGACGCCGGATTCGGTCCATTCCATGTCCCGCTCCGGCGGGTTGTCGGAGAGGATGAACCAGCGGGCGGTGTCGGCGCCGTAGCGATCGATGATCTCGCCGGGATCGACCGTGTTGCGCTTGGATTTCGACATCTTCTCGATGCGGCCGACCTGCACCGCACCGCCGCCGGACTTCTCCACCGCCGAGCCGTCACCGCTGATTTCCACCTCGTCGGGGGAGAGCCAGCGGCCATCCTCGGCGCGGAAGCTGGCGTGGGTGACCATGCCCTGGGTGAACAGGGCGGCGAAGGGCTCGTCCAGGCCGACATGGCCGGTCTTGCGCATCGCGCGGGTGAAGGAGCGGGCGTAGAGCAGGTGCAGGATGGCGTGCTCGATGCCGCCGATATACTGGTCCACCGGCAGCCAGTGATCGACCGCGGCGCGATCCACCACCTGGGCCGAGCCGGGGGAGCAGAAGCGGGCGAAATACCAGGAGCTGTCCACGAAGGTGTCCAGCGTGTCGGTCTCGCGTTCCGCCTTGCCGCCGCATGTGGGGCAGGTGACGTGCTTCCAGGTGGGGTGGTGGTCCAGCACCTTGCCGGGGCGGGAGAAATCGACGTCGTCCGGCAGCACCACGGGCAGTTGGTCTTCCGGCAGCGGGACCACGCCGCAGGAGGGGCAGTGCACCACGGGGATGGGGCAGCCCCAGTAGCGCTGGCGGCTGAAGCCCCAGTCGCGCAGGCGCCAGTTGACGACGCCCTTGCCGGCGCCGCGTTGTTCCAGCGCGTCGATCGCGGCGCGCTTGGCTTCGGCGGGGGCCTTCAGGCCATCGAGGAAGCCGGAGTTGAAGATGACGCCGTCTTCCACGTAGGCCTTGGTGCCGAGCTGGAAGCTGGCGGCATCCTCGCCCGGCGGCAGCACCACCGGGGGGACCGGCAGGCCGTATTTGCGGGCGAAATCGAGGTCGCGCTGGTCGTGCGCCGGGCAGCCGAAGATGGCGCCGGTGCCGTATTCCATCAGGACGAAGTTGGCGATCCACACCGGGTAGCTGGCGCCCTCGATGAAGGGATGGGCGACGCGCAGGCCGGTGTCGTAGCCGCGCTTTTCCGCGGCTTCGATCACCGCCTCGCTGGTGCCCATCTGGCGGCATTCGGCGACGAAGGCGGCGGCACCCGCATCGCGGGCGGCCACGGCGGCGGCGAGCGGATGTTCCGGCGCGATGGCCAGGAAGGACATGCCGAACAGCGTGTCCGGGCGGGTGGTGTAGACCTCCACCTCGGTGGTGCCGGCCTCCGGCTGGGTCAGCGCGAAGGACAGGCGGGCGCCTTCGCTGCGGCCGATCCAGTTGGCCTGCATCAGGCGGACGCGTTCCGGCCATTTTTCCAGATCGTCCAGCGCGGAGAGCAGTTCCGGGGCGTCGGCGGTGATGCGGAAGAACCACTGGGCGAGCTGCTTCTTTTCCACCGGGGCGCCGGAGCGCCAGCCTCGGCCGTCGATCACCTGCTCGTTGGCCAGCACGGTGCCGTCCACCGGGTCCCAGTTGACCCAGCTTTCGCGGCGGTAGACCAGGTCCTGCTTGAGAAAATCCAGGAACAGCTTCTGCTGGTGGCCGTAGTAGCTCGGATCGCAGGTGGCGAACTCGCGGCTCCAGTCGAGCGAGAGGCCCATGCGCTGCAGTTCGGCGCGCATGGCGGCGATGTTTTCCCAGGTCCATTTGGCCGGGTGCACGCCGCGCTCGATGGCGGCGTTTTCCGCCGGCAGGCCGAAGGCGTCCCACCCCATGGGGTGCATCACCACGTGGCCGCGGGCGCGCTTGTAGCGGGCGACGACGTCGCCGAGCGTGTAGTTGCGCACGTGGCCCATGTGGATCTTGCCGCTGGGATACGGGAACATCTCCAGCACGTAGTATTTGGGGCGGCCGCCGGTGGGCACGTCTTCCACCCGGAAGCAGCCGCGGGCGTTCCACGCCGCCTGCCACTTGGGCTCCGTCGCCCGGAAATCGTATCGCGGCCCCTCGGCCGCTGCCGCACCATCGCTCATCCGCACGCACGCTCCATGGTCCCGGCCGTCAGCGCCGGCCCGTTCCCGGGCAGAGCATGCCGCGACGGCGTGGGCAAGAAAAGCCAGGCCCGGCGCGGATCAGCCCCCGCCGCCGGGCGGGAGGGTCAGCTGGGGTTGGCCTGCTGCACGCGCAGGTCGCGCGCCCGCGCCAGCACCTTGTTCTCCAGCTCGCCCGCCGCGGTGGGCGAGACCGGCGCATCCATCCAGGTGTTGCCCTGGAGCACCTGGCGGAACACCGAGATGCGGATGCCGTCGGCGCGCAGCGTGCGGCCGAGGATATAGGCGGTGGCCTTGAAGCGCTCACCGCCGCCGCCGGGGGGCTGGTACCAGTCGGTGATGATCACGCCGCCGAAGGGGTCGGCGGAGACGAGCGGCATGAAGCTGAGGGTTTCCAGCGCGCCGCGCCAGAGATAGGCGTTCACGCCGAGCGCCCCGCCCTGGTCCTCGCCCGAGCGGCCGCGGCCGATGGACATCAGCGGGCTGTTGTCGCCCATGATCGAGCCCCTCGGCAGGCGGGCGCGGGGATCGTCCATCTCCGCCGGGCCGGTGGGGGTCAGGATGCCGCACCCCGCAAGCAACGCCATGCTGCACAGCGACAAGACGGTCAATCGGTATCCGCGCAGCATGTCGGCAGTTCTTCCATCTTCCGCATTGGGCAGGCGCCGAGGACCAGGTCGTTCCCCGCGTGCGGGAGCAGCCGGGTCATCGGAAACGAGCGTGCTTGTAGGCAGTTTCCGGGGTGTCCTCAAGGCATAAGAAAAGGGCGGCAGCTCGCGCTGCCGCCCAGATCCTCGTCAAGCCGAGCCTATTACCAGCGGAACTGCTGGGCCAGGATCACCGCGGAGGCGTTGATCGCCTTCGTGGTGCCGGCGGCCAGGGTGGCGTCGTTGGACAGGTTCACGCCGCGCTCCTTGGCGGAGCCGACCACGGCCTCGAGCATGGCGCGCATGCCAGGGGCCCAGGCGTAGGCGATGCCGAAGCCAACGCCGTTGTCGAAGCGCTGGTTGCGCGCCGCGTCAAACGTGCCGTTGGTCGAGGCGGCGATGTAGTGCGCGCCAACCACCCAGGGGCCGGTCTCATAGGCGGCGCCCACGGACCACACGGTGGAGGCCTTGTGGCCCTGCACCGAGAGGCTGCCGTTGCCGTTGAACGTGCCGGTGTTCATGTAGCCACCGACGGTGAACCCGGCGTAGCTGCCCTGCAGACCGGCGGTCAGGATGCTCTGGCCGCGAGCCGAGGTCGGCGCGCCCACCGCACCCGGGATCGACGACTTGATGGAGCCCGAGGAGATGTAACCGACATGGGCAGACACGCCCACGCCGCCGAAGGTGTTGGTGTAGTTCGCCGCCACCTGGATCTGGTTGCGGAAGCGGTCGAATTCGCCACCCGTCGCGAACGGCAGGTTCACGACAGAGGTGCGGGTGCCGCCGCCCAGACCGGTGGCGATGCCTTCGCCAGACTGGTTCGAGGCGGTCGACGGCGTGAAGGACACGCCGGCGCGGAAGCCGGAGAAGGTCGGGGTCAGGTAGATGATCTTCTGCGCCGAGTACTCGTAGCCGCCGCCGATGGCGAAGCGGTAGGGGTTCACGCCGCGGGTCAGGCCGGGGGCCCAGCCGTTCCAGCCGCCGTCAGCCACCTGGCCTTCGATGAGGCCGGTGCGCAGGGTGGCAGCCGGGCCGTCGGTCATGCCGATCAGCAGGGTGCCCCAGCTGTCGCCAGCGATGTAGCCGCGGGTGCGGTTGACGTACAGCGTGTTGGTGGTGCGCTGGCCGGGCGAGCCGACGCCGGTGCCGCCGTTGCCGGTGTTGTTGTTCGAACGCACTTCAGCCAGGGCGCCGTAGCGCAGGCCGCCAGTGGTCTGGGCGTCGAACGACGGGAAGAAGCGGAACTGGGTCAGGATGCCGATCGGGTCCACCTTCGAGGTGCGGTTCGCACCAGCGGCGAAGATCGTCGCCTTGTCGTTGGTGCTGCTGCCGACGCCAATGGCGGCGAACACGTAGCCGTCGAGGCGAACGATCGCCTTGCCGGGCTCAGCGCGCAGCATGATGTTGTGGCTGGTGGACGGCTGAGCCGGCTCCAGGCCGGCAGCGCCGGCGGCGCCGGTCATGGCAACTGTGGCCGCACCGGCCAGCAGGAACTTACGCATTGCACTCTCCTTGCATTACCGGGTTACCCCGGCGGAGTTGGAAGGCCCCGCCCCGTTTCCCCCTGGCTGGAACAACGACAGAGGATGGCTTCCCAAGTCGTTGATCCAGCCACCATCAGGTGGGAGCAGCCAGACCTGTCCAGACTATTGCCCTCTGCCCGTCCGGCCTGCAATCGGGCAAACACGGGCGGCATGGCATTTCCGAAACACTGTGGCGCCGATGCCACAGCGCCCTGTGGCCGGTGTCAGGGCGCCAGCGCCCCGATCGCCGCCGCGCAGCGCAGGCCCGGCAGGCGGCGCACCGCCGCCCCGTCGATCCCGCCCAGCGCACCAACCACGATGCCCGGCGGTGCCCGCCGCGCCAGCGCCGCCCAGCGCACCGTGCCCAGCCCGCGCGCGCCGGGATGGCTCGCCGTGGCGAAGGCCGGCGACAGGAACGCCACCCCGGCCCCGGACCGCGCGGCCCGCCGCAGCTCCGGCACGCCATGCGCGGAACTGGTCACCACGCCGCGCAACCCGCCCATGCCGCGCAGCCGGCGCCCGCCGCGCAGGTGCACCCCGGCGCCCACCGCGCGGGCCAGCCGGGCATCGCCGGCCACCACCAGCGCATTGCGCCGCGCCCGGCATATCCGGGCGAGCGCTGCGGCCAGTGCCGCCCGCCCTGGCCGGGCGTCGTCGCGCAACACCACGCCGCAGAGCCCGCGCGGGAGGCCGGCCGCCGCCGCCAGGGGGTCTGCCAGCCGGGCCACATCGGTGAACAGCCACAGCACAGGCCCGCCCCTGCCGCGCAAACGCCGCTTGACCGCCCGCGCCCAACCGACAAGCTTGCTGTCCATGAGCGACCCTGCCCCCGTTCCCCCGTCTTATAGCCCTTCTTCCTATGGGCATGTCGCCGCCGGCCTGTCCGCCGTGCGGGCCCGCATCGCCGCCGCGGCGGCCCGTGCCGGCCGCGCGCCCGAGGCGGTGCAGCTTGTCGCCGTCTCCAAGACCCATCCGGCCGAGGCCGTGCTGGCGGCGCTGGCGGAGGGGCAGGCGCTGTTCGGCGAGAACCGGGTGCAGGAAGCCGCCACCAAGTTCCCCGCGCTGCGCCCGGCCCATCCCGGAATGCGGCTGCACATCATCGGCGGGCTGCAAACCAACAAGGCGCGCGATGCGGTGCGGCTGGCCGACGTGATCGAGGTGGTGGATCGCCCGCGCCTGGCCGATGCCATCGCGGATGCCATCCAGAAGGAAGGCCGCTCGCCCGATCTGCTCGTGCAGGTGAACGTGGGCGACGAGGCGCAGAAATCCGGCATCCCGACAGCGGAGGCCGATGGCTTCATCGAGGCCTGCCGGGGCCGCTTCGGTGCCAGCCTGACGGGCCTCATGTGCATTCCGCCGGCCGAGGGCGACCCCGGGCCGCATTTCGCCTGGCTGGCCGCCTGTGCCGCGCGGCATGGGCTTTCGGTGCTGTCCATGGGCATGTCCGGCGACTTCGAGGCCGCGATCGCGCAGGGTGCGACCCATGTGCGTGTGGGCACTGCGATCTTCGGCCATCGGGGCTGACCGCGCCGGGCCTGCGGGGCTGATCCGCGCGCCGGGCCTTGCATGATGCCGCAGTGCAGCGTAACCCATCGGTCGCGGGCAGGACGCGCCCGCCACCAGAGGGCCGCTGCATGATGCCGTGCCAGCACGCCACACCAGACGGCCCTCGCCCGCCGCGGAGCCCGGCACAGCCATGACCCCCACCGACCCATCGGCCACCACGCCACGGGCTGCGCCACTGCAGCTCGGTGTTCTGCTCGGCGTGCTCGGCGTTGTCTATGGCGATATCGGCACCTCGCCGCTGTATGCCTTCAAGGCCACGCTGGAGCACTTCAAGCACGACGGGATTGATTCGAAGGATGTGCTCGGCATCCTCTCGATGATCTTCTGGTCGCTCATCGTGGTCGTGACGGTGAAATACGTCCTGATCATCATGCGGGCGGACAACCGCGGCGAGGGCGGAATCCTCGCCCTGATGTCCCTGGCCCAGCGCGGCGTGCAGGATCTGCGGCTGCGCGCCGTGCTCACCCTTGTCGGCATCGCCGGCGCCTGCCTGTTCTTCGGCGACGGCGTGATCACGCCGGCGATCTCCGTGCTGTCGGCGGTGGAAGGCCTGCAGATCGTCGATCCGCGGCTGCACAAGGCGGTGATCCCGATCTCGCTGGTGGTGATCCTGGGCCTGTTCCTGATCCAGTGGCGCGGCACCGGCGTGATGGGCAAGCTGTTCGGGCCCATCACCCTGGCGTGGTTCCTGGTGCTCGGCGTGCTGGGGATCATGGAGATCGTGGCCAACCCCTCCGTTCTGCTCGCGGTTTCGCCCACCTATGCGTTCTACGCCATCACGCACCACCAGTGGCTGTCCCTGGTGGCACTCGGCTCCGTCGTGCTGGCGGTGACCGGGGCAGAGGCGCTGTATGCCGACATGGGGCATTTCGGCGCGCGGCCGATCCAGAAGGCGTGGCTGTATTTCGTGCTGCCGTGCCTGGTGCTGAACTATTTCGGCCAGGGCGCCCTGGTGCTGGCCCACCCGGAGGCGATGGAGAACCCGTTCTACCTGCTGGCGCCGGAGTGGTTCCGCCTGCCGCTGGTGTTCCTTGCCACCGCCGCCACCGTGATCGCCAGCCAGGCGATGATCTCGGGCGCCTATTCGGTGGCGCGCCAGTGCATGCAGCTGGGCTTCCTGCCGCGGCTGACGGTGCGCCACACCTCCTCCTCCGAGGAGGGGCAGATCTACCTGCCGCAGGTGAACTGGGCGTTGCTGGTGGGCGTGGTGATCCTGGTGCTGGTGTTCCAGACCAGCGACAACCTGGCCGCCGCCTACGGCATCGCCGTGACCGGCACCTTCCTGTGCACCAGCGTGCTGGCCGCCGTGGTGTTCCGGCGCCATTTCGGCTGGCGCCGTTCCACCGTGCTCTCGGTCTTCGGGGCCTTCTTCGTGCTGGATGCGATCTACTTCGGCGCCAACGTGCTGAAGGTGCCGCAGGGCGGCTGGGTGCCGCTGGTGCTGGGCCTGGCGCTGATGGCGATGATGACGAGCTGGAAGCGCGGGCGGGACCTGCTGCTGGATCGCTGGAAGCAGGATTCGCTGCCGCTTTCCAGCTTCCTCGCCCGGCTGCCGCAATCGCGCACCATCCGCGTGCCCGGCATGGCGATCTTCATGACCGGCAATTCCGATTACGTGCCCGGCGCGCTGCTGCACAACCTGAAGCACAACAAGGTGCTGCATGAGCGGGTGCTCTTCGTCACCGTCGCCAACGAGGACATGCCCTCGGTGCCCGCCGCGGAGCGCGCGACCGTGACGAAGCTGTCGGAAGGCATTCACCGCGTGATCGTCCGCTACGGCTTCATGGAAAGCCCGCATCTGCCGCGCGACCTCGCCGCCATCGCGGCCACGGAAGGGCTGGATTTCGACCCGCTGCAGGCGAGCTACTTCCTCGGCCGCGAAACCCTGGTGGCCGCCGCCCGGCCCAAGATGCCGATCTGGCGGCTGTGGCTGTTCCTGGTGATGGCGCGCAATGCCATCTCCGCCACGGAGTTCTTCCGGATCCCGACGGATCGGGTGGTGGAGCTTGGGGTGAGGGTGGCAATCTAAAAGAAAGCAAGCGTCTTCTTTTTCTGAAGAAAAAGAAGCAAAAAGACTTTCATACCTTTGCGCCGAGGATAGCCCCGACGCAAAGGTATAAAAGTTTTTTGGTTCTTTTTTTCAAAAAAGAACCGCTTCCTTGC
>JBIKOJ010000053.1:0-26170 GCA_044358135.1 Acetobacteraceae bacterium
CCGGCCCCAGTGGGCGCAAACGAACAAAGTCTTTTTTGCTTCTTTTTTTCTTCAGAAAAAAGAAGACGCTTCCTTCCTTGCTCCGCCGGCAGACCAGCCATGCAACGGTTGTGCCGGACGCCTTGTTTCGCCATGGTGCGCCCCGCTGACGAAGGGAATGCCTGCATGAGTGCCACAGATCGCCGCCCCGACGCAGATTGCGCCGCGCGGCTGTCCGCGCGCCGCGGCTGACCCCCGGGGCCACCGGCCCCTTCTTCCCTTCGAATGCAAAGGTGGGCCCTTGGGCCCGGACGATCATGATCCTTTATTTGACCCGTCGCGGGTTCCCCTGGCGGGACCTGCGGGAGACCTTCATCCTCGCCATCCCGCTGATCGCAGCCCAGATGGCGCTGTTCGCCCAGCATACGGTGGATGTGCTGTTGGCAGGCCATCTCGGCGCGCGCGTGCTGGGCATCGTGGCCATCGGCACCAATGCCTGGGGCGTGGCGCTGATGGGCATTGTCGGCCTGATGATGGCACTGCCGCCGGGGGTGGCACAGCTGGACGGGGCAGGGCGGCGCGGCGAGATCGTGCCGCTGTTCCGCCAGGCGCTGTGGCTGGCGCTGTTCGTGGGCGTGGCGGTGAGCGGGCTGGCCTGGCTGCTGGCGCCCCATGTGGTGGGGCTGCTTGGCATCGATGCGGCGGTCACGGCGGAGACGGTGGCGTTCCTGCGCGTGCTGAGCCTGACGGCGCCGGCGGTGGCGGTATTCTGTGCCTGCCGCGGGCTGACGGACGGCATCTCCCGCCCGCGGGTGAGCCTGTGTTTCGGCCTGCTGGGGCTGGCGGTGCTGGCGCCGCTGGGCTGGGTGCTGATGTACGGCAAGCTGGGTCTTCCGGCGCTGGGTGCGATGGGCTGCGCCTGGGCGAACGTGACGGCGATGTGGATCTCCGCGCTGAGCTACCTCGCCTATGTGCGCTTCAGCGGCGTGGCGCGGGGGCTGGGCTGGGAGGTGGCCGGCATCCTGCCGCGCCGGGCCGCCATGATGGCGCTGTTGCGCGTGGGCGCGCCGATGTCGGCCAGCGTGATGCTGGAGGCCGGCGTGTTCGCCGCCGCGGCGCTGGTGGTGGCCAGCTTCGGCGAGGTGGCGGCCGCCAGCCACCAGATCGCGCTGAACGTGGGTGCGCTGAGCTTCATGATCCCGCTGGGGCTCTCCATGGCGGTGACCGTGCGCGTGGGCAACGCGGTGGGGCGCGGCGACCCTGCGGGGGTGCGCCGCGCCGGGCTGGTGGGCATCGGCACCGCGCTGGCAACGCAGAGCGTGCCGGCCACGCTGATGTGGCTGCTGCCGCTGCAGATCGCGGCACTCTACACCAGCGATCCGGCGCTGATCGCCGGGGCCGGCAGCCTGCTGGTGCTGGCGGCGCTGTTCCAGCTGTCGGACGGGGTGCAGGTGGCGGCCATGGGCGCGCTGCGCGGGCTGAAGGATACGCAGGTGCCGATGCTGATCGCCGCCTTCTCCTACTGGGGCGTGGGCATGCCGGCCGGCTGGCTGCTGTGCTTCCAGGGCGGCATGGGCATTGGCGGCATGTGGGTGGGGCTGATCCTGGGCCTGACCTTCGCCGCGGTGCTGCTCACGGCGCGGTTCCACCTGCGCACGCGCGGGCGGGTGGCGGTGCCGGCGCTGGCCGGATAGGGTTCCCCGGAACCAAGCCCGGGGGCCGAACCGACGTGACCATCCTTGCCATCCGCCACGGCGGCGCCAACGCGCTCGCCGACTACGGCCCGCATTTCGCGGAGTTCGCGCCGCATCTGGAACTGCGGCTGTGGGATGACCCGGCGCTCGATCTCGCCGCGGTGGACTACGTGCTGATGTGGGGGAAGGACCCGGAGTGGCTGGCGGGGATGGTGAACCTCAAGGCCATCTTCAGCCCCGGCGCAGGGGTGGAGCACATCGTCAACGACCCCACCTGGCCGCGGCACGTGCCGCTGGTGCGGATGTTCACCGATGGCTTCGCGCGGCGCATGGGCGAATACGCGATCCTGGGCGCGCTGGCGCTGATGAAGGACCTGCCGCGCAACATCGCCGGCCAGCAGGCGCGCCACTGGGACCAGTTCGACCCCGAGCCGATCGCGCCGGAGGTTCGCGCCGGCGTGATGGGCATGGGCAATCTGGGCAGCGCGACGGCCAGGATGATGCAGGGTTTCGGCTTTCCGGTGGCCGGCTGGTCGGCCAGCCGCAAGGACATTCCGGGGATCACGAGCTTCGCGGGAATGGATGAATTGCCGGCCTTCCTGGCGCAGACGGACATGCTGGTGATGGTGCTGCCGGACACGGCGGCCACCAAGGGGCTGATGAATGCCGAACGCTTCGCGATGATGCCGAGGGGGGCCAGCGTGGTGAATGCCGGGCGGGGCCCGCAGCTGGTGCTGGCGGATCTGATGGCGGCACTCGATTCCGGCCACCTGCACGGCGCCTTCCTGGACGTGTTCGCCCCGGAGCCGCCGCCGGCCGATCATGCCGTGTGGGGGCACAAGCGCATCATCATGACCCCGCACAACGCTGCCTTCGACACGCGGCGGGAGCGCGCGCGCTACGTGGCCGGGGCGATCCTGGCGCATGGGCGGGGGGAGCCTCTGCCCAACCTGTACCAGGCGGGCAGGGGGTACTGAGGGTTCAGTGGCTCTTGCGGCTCAGCCGGTCCACCAGGGCCAGCAGCACGGCGGAGACCACGAACACCATGTGGATGCCGCCCAAGGTGATCAGCTTCTGCGTGTCGGTGTCCATCATGAAGGCGCGCAGCAGGTGGATCGCCGAGATCATCACGATCGACAGCGACACCTTCAGCTTCACGTTGGCGCTGTCCATCTTGCCGAGCCATTCCGGCTTGGCGGTTTCGTTGGCCACGTCGATGCGCGAGATGAAGCTCTCGTAGGAGCTGATCGCCACCATCACCAGCAGGTTGGCGACCAGGCAGAGATCCAGCACCGCCAGCAGGATCAGCACCAGCTCCGATTCCGGGATGGTCAGGATGTCGCCGAACAGGTGCACCAGCTCGCGGCCCACCATCACGTAGATGGCGACCACGGTGGCGATCAGCGCGACATAGAGCGGCAGCAGCAGCCAGCGCGTGCCGAGGAGGAGGGATTCGATCGTGCGGTCCATGGGCGCAATGATAGCGCCACGACCGCGGGTTGACGACTGGGCGCCTGCCGCCGCACACCCCGGCCGCTGCGGAGGAACTGAACCATGGGCTATGCGGAACTCCTGATCACCGGCGGGCGCATCTGGCGCGGGCTGCGCGAGGGCTTTGCGGAGGCACTGGCGATCCACAACGGCCGCGTGGTGGCGGTGGGCGCGCGCGCTGCGGTGGAGGCGCTGGCCGGGCCCGGCACGAAGCGGATCGACCTCGGCGGGCGGGTGGCCATTCCGGCCTTCAACGACAGCCACCAGCATTTGCTGCCGATGGGGCTGGGGATGGGCCAGGTGAGTTTGCGCGCGCCGGAGGTGAACAGCCTCGATGCGCTGCTCACCCGCATTCGCGAGGCGGCGAAGGTGGCGCAGAAGGGCGGCTGGATCGTGGGGCGCGGCTGGGACGACACGGAGCTGCGCGAGAACCGCTACCCCACCGCCGACGAACTGGAATCCGCGGCCCCCGGCCACCCCGTGCTGGCGGTGCGCACCTGCGGCCATGCCGCGGTGGCGAGCCGCACCGCCCTGGCGCTGGCGGGGATCGACGACACCACGCCCGATCCTGCCGGCGGCGCGATCGAGCGGCGCGAGGGCCGGCCCAACGGCGTGCTGCACGAAAGCGCCATCCGCATGGTGCGCAAGCACATCGCCAAGCCGACTGACGCGCAGCTGGTGGATGCGATCGAGCGGGCAGGGCGGCACATGCTCTCCCAGGGCTTCGCCGCCGTGATGGACGCCAACGTGGGCATGGTGGCCGGCATTCGCGAGGTGGATGCCTACCACGCCGCCCATGCCGCCGGCCGGCTGCCGGTGCGGGTGTGGGGGTGCCTGGCCGGCAATCCCGATGGGATCGCCGACGAGGTATGGGCGCGCGGCATGCGGCCGATGGATGGCGACGACATGCTGCGCTGGGGGGCGATGAAGGTGTTCGCCGATGGCTCCGCCGGCGGGCGCACCGCGGCGATGAGCCAGCCCTATGAGCCGCAGGGCAACGAGACGCCGGGGACCGGCATGTTCATCTTCCCGCAGGAGCAGTTCCACGGGCTGCTGGACAAGTATCACCGCCTGGGCTGGCAGCTTGCCATCCACGCCATCGGCGATGCCGGGATCGAGGTGACGCTGGCGGGGTTCGAGGCGATGGACAGCGCGGCGCACCCGGTGGCCGGGCGGCGCCACCGGATCGAGCATTGCGAGTTCGTCCGCCCTGACCAGATCGCCCGCATGGCGGCGCGCGGAATCGAGGCGGTACCGCAGATGATCTTCGTGCACGAGTTCGGCGACATGTATGTGCAGAATGTCGGCCGGGCGCGGGCCGAGGCGGGCAACCCGATGCGGGCCTGGATCGAGGCCGGCATGCATCCGGCGGCCGGTTCGGATGCGCCGGTGTCGGAGACCGATGCCATGCCCAACATCCACGCCATGGTCACGCGCAGCACCCGCCACGGCACCGTGCTGGGGGCCGACCAGGCGATCAGCCTCGCCGAAGCCGTGCACGCCTATAGCTGGGCCGGCGCCTACACCCAGTTCGCGGAAGGCACGCGCGGCCGGCTGGTGCCGGGGCAGCTGGCGGATGTGGCGGTGCTGTCGCGCGACATCTTCGCGCTCGATCCGTCGGAGCTGATCGGCGTGCGGGCGGACCTGACGATCCGCGGCGGGGCGGTGGTGTACGACCGGCACGGGTAGCAAGGAAGAGAACCGCCAAGGCGCCAAGGGCGCCAAGTGGGCGCCAAGATGCCTTGGCGTTCCCTTGGCGTCTTGGCGGTTCGCTCGACCTTGGCTTTCTTGCTGCACCGCAGAAGACCACTGGACCCCCGGCGCGGGCTGGGGGAGTATGCCATCGTGAATGGCTGAATGCCGCGAGGGGGACCATGGCGACGACGGTGATCCGCAACGCGTCCTATGTTGTGGCCTGGGACGCGGGCACGAAGAGCCACACCTACATGCAGGATGCGGACGTTGCCTATGAAGGCGGCGTGATCCGTTTCGTCGGCCGGGGCTATGAAGGCCCGGCGGACGAGGTGGTGGATGGCCGTGGCTTCATGGTGATGCCCGGCCTGGTGAACATCCACACCCACCCCTCGTCTGAGCCGATGAACAAGGGGCTGACGGATGAGGTTGGCTCGCCGCGGCTCTACAACTCCTCGCTGTACGAATACCTGCCGATCTTCCGGCCGGATTCCTCGGCGGTGGCGGATTGCGTGCGGGTGGCGCTGTCGGAGCTGCTGCTCTCCGGCGTCACCACGGTCGCCGATCTTTCGATGGCGCATCCCGGCTGGCTGGACCTGTTGGCCGAATCCGGCATGCGCGTGTGCGTGGCGCCGATGTTCCGTTCCGGCCGCTGGTACACCAAGAACGGCCACCAGGTGGACTACGAGTGGAACGAGGCCGCCGGCGAGAAGATGATGTCGGAAGCCTTCACCCTGATCGAACGCGCGGAGCAGCACCCGTCCGGCCGGCTGTTCGGCATGGTGGTGCCGGCGCAGATCGACACCTGCACCGAGACGCTGCTGCGCGAATCCGCGCAGGAGGCCCGCAAGCGTGGCCTTTCCTGGCAGATCCACGCGGCGCAGTCGGTCAGCGAGTTCCACGAGATCACCCGCCGCCACGGCTTCACCCCGATCGGCTGGATGGATGAGCTGGGCCTGCTGGGCGAGCGCACCATCATCGGCCACGGCATCTTCCTCGATGACCATCCGCAGACGCCGTGGCACACGAAGACCGACGTGATCCGCATGGCGGAGACCGGCACCACCGTGGCGCATTGCCCCACGGTGTTCGCGCGGCGCGGCATCACGCTGAAGGATATCGGCCGCTACCGCCGCGCCGGGGTGAATGTGGGCATCGGCACCGATACCTTCCCGCACAACATGCTGGATGAGATGCGGCTGGCCGCCTATCTCGCCCGCACCCAGGCCAGCGACGTGCGCACGCTGTCGGGCAGCGACCTGTTCGAGGCCGCGACGGTGAATGGCGCCAAGGCGCTTGGCCGCGAGGATATCGGCCGGCTGGCGCCGCTGTGCCGGGCCGATATCGTGCTGGTGGACATCACCCATCCGCGCATGCGCCCCGCCCGCGACCCGCTGCGCAGCCTGATCTATTCGGCGGGCGACCGCGCGGTGCACACGGTGATCGTGGACGGAACCGTGGTGGTGCGCGGCGGCGAGCTGCTGACGATGGACTATGCCGCCGCGGCGGAGCACCTCAACGAGGCGCAGAAGGAAGTGATGGCGAAGGTGCCCAGCCTCGATTGGGGCCGCCGCCATGTGGACGAAGTCTCCCCCCCACTGTTCAGGTCAGCATGACGAATCTTCTGGAAATCGAGGACCTGCGTACCGTCTTCCGCACGCCGATGGGCGAAGTGGCGGCGGTGGACGGCGTTTCGTTGGGCGTGGCGCGCGGCCGCACCCTGGGCATCGTGGGCGAGAGCGGCTGCGGCAAGTCCGTGCTGTCGCTCTCGGTGATGCGGCTGGTGCCGCCGCCCGGGCGCAACACGGCGGGCCGGGTGATGTTCGACGGGCAGAACCTGCTCGATCTCTCGCCGGCGGCGATGCGCGACATCCGCGGCAACCGCATCGCGATGATCTTCCAGGAGCCGATGACGTCGCTGAACCCCGTGTTCACCGTGGGCGACCAGATCACCGAGGCGATGCGCGCGCACGACAAGACGGCGAGCGAAAAGGCCCTGCGCAGCAAGGCGATCGCGGCGCTCGATCGCGTGCGCATCCCCGCGCCCGATCGGCGGTTCGACGAGTATCCGCACCAGATGTCCGGCGGCATGCGCCAGCGCGTGATGATCGCCATGGCCCTGGCCTGCGAGCCCGACCTGCTGATCGCCGACGAACCCACCACCGCGCTGGACGTGACAGTGCAGGCGCAGATCCTCGACCTGCTGCGCGACCTGCAGGCGCAGAGCGGCATGGCCATCATCCTGATCACCCACGACCTCGGCGTGGTGGCGGAAATGGCCGATGAGGTCGCGGTGATGTACGCCGGCAAGGTCGCCGAGCGCGCCACCGGCACGGCGATCTTCGACGACCCGCAGCACCCCTATACGCTCGGCCTGCTCGGCAGCATTCCGAAGCTGGAGGAGCAGCACGAGCGCCTGCTGGCGATCGAGGGCGCGGTGCCGCCGCCCTTCGCTCTGCCCAAGGGCTGCCGCTTCAACCCGCGCTGCGTGTTCGCCGTGGAGGAATGCCGCCAGCGCCCGCCGACGCTGCGCGAAGTGGCGCCGGGCCACATGGCCGCCTGCCTGCGCGCGCCTGTCGAACGCCTCGTGGGCGAGGAGGTGCTGGCATGAGCGCGCCCGTGACGCTGCTGGAGGTCCAGGACCTCGCCAAGCATTACCCGGTCAAGAAGGGCCTGGTGATGTCCAAGACCGTCGGCACGGTGCGCGCCGTGGACGGCGTGTCGTTCAAGCTGGCGCGCGGCGAGACGCTGGCGCTGGTGGGCGAATCAGGCTGCGGCAAATCCACCACCGCGCGGCTGGTTCTGCGGCTGATCGAGCCGACCACGGGTTCCGTGTGGTTCGAGGGCCAGGACATCACCGCCATGGACGGCGCCCCGCTGCGCGCGCTGCGCCGGCGCATGCAGATCGTGTTCCAGGACCCGTTCGCCTCGCTGAACCCGCGCATGACGGTGGGCGACATCCTGGAGGAGCCGCTGCTGGTCCATGAGATCGGCAACGCCACGGAACGCAAGGCGCGGGTGAACGAGCTGCTCGGGCTGGTGGGCCTCGCGCCGTACCACGCCCAGCGCTACCCGCATGAATTCTCCGGCGGGCAGCGCCAGCGCATCGGCATCGCCCGCGCGCTGGCGGTGGAGCCGGCGCTGGTGGTGTGCGACGAGCCGGTCTCGGCGCTGGACGTGTCGATCCAGGCGCAGGTGGTGAACCTGCTGAAGGATCTGCAGGCCCGGCTGGGGCTTTCGTACCTGTTCATCGCCCATGACCTCGCCGTGGTGAAGCACATGGCGGACCGGGTGGCGGTGATGTACTTGGGCAAGATCGTGGAGCTGGCGCCGAAGGACGAGCTGTTCCTCGCCCCGCTGCATCCGTACACGCGCACCTTGCTCTCCGCGATCCCGCGGCCGGATCCGCACCGCAAGACGGCGCGGCAGATCCCGGGCGGCGACGTGCCCAGCCCGATGAACCCGCCGAGCGGCTGCCGCTTCCACACACGCTGCGCCTGGGCCACCGACATCTGCAAGGTGGAAGACCCGGAACTGCGCAACCCCAGCGTGAGCGACATCACGGCCGGGCACCTGACCGCCTGCCACAACATCGAAAGCCTGCCGCCGGCCAGCGAGGCCATCGGCGTGGGCGCCACGGCGCCGAACGCTGCCAAGCGCCTGGCGCTGTACGCCGAACGGCGCGCGAAGGCCAAGGCCGAGGCGGGGTAGGGGAGAATAGCGATGCCCGCCTTCCTGATCGCCAATATCGACGTGACCGACCCGGCGAAGTTCGAGGAATATCGCGCCCGCGTGCCGGCGGTGATCGCCCAGTATGGCGGCACCTACCGCGTGCGCGGCGGCGCGGTGGAAGCGGTGGAGGGCACCTCGCCGTTCAAGCGGCTGGTGGTGCTGGAATTCGCCACCATGGCGGCGCTGAAGGCGTTCTATCACAGCCCCGAATACGCGCCGCTGATCGCCCTGCGGCAGAGCGCCAGCCGCGGCGACGTGGTGCTGGTGGAAGGCCACGCACCGCCGGCTTGACGGCGCGCCTCTGCCGCCGCAAGCAGCGGGAAAGGTTCAGGAGGCGCCCATGTCGTTCCAGCTCGTATCCCCCCGCTTCATGCTGGTCGGCGGTGGCGCCACCGCGCAGATTGCCGAGGTGCTGGCCAAGTTCGGGCTTTCCAGGCCTCTCGTGGTCACCGATCCGTTCATGGTGAAATCGGGCCTGGTGAACAAATGCCTCGATCCGCTGGCCAAGGCGGGGATCAAGGTGGCCGTGTTCTCCGACACCATTCCGGAGCCGACGGATACCGTGGTGGTGGCGGGCGTGGCGGCGCTGCGGGGCGGCGATTTCGATTGCCTGATCGGCTTCGGCGGCGGCTCGCCGATCGACACGGCCAAGGCGATGTCGATCCTGGCGATGGGCGACAAGCCGATGTCCGCCTACAAGGTGCCGTTCGCGGCCGATATCGCGAAGCTGCCGATCATCGCCATCCCGACCACCGCCGGCACCGGCAGCGAGGCCACACGCTTCACCGTGATCACCGATCACGCGCGCGACGAGAAGATGCTGATCGCCGGCCTCGGCGCCCTGCCGCTGGCGGCCATCGTGGACTACGAGCTGACCTTCTCCGTGCCTAAGCGCACCACCGCCGATACCGGGGTGGACGCGTTCAGCCACGCGCTGGAGGCCTATGTTTCCAAGCGCGCCAATGCGTTCAGCGATTCGCTGGCCGTGTCCGCCATGTCCCTGATCGGGGCGAACCTGGAAACGGCCTACCACCAGCCGGACAATGCGGCGGCGCGCGAGGCTATGATGCTGGGTTCCATGCAGGCGGGCATTGCCTTCTCCAACGCCTCCGTGGCGCTGGTGCACGGCATGAGCCGCCCGATCGGCGCACATTTCCATGTGCCGCACGGGCTTTCCAACGCCATGCTGCTGCCGGCCGTCACGCGCTTCGGCCTGCAATCGGCGCTGGCACGCTACGCCGAGGCCGGGCGGCGGGTGGGCTTCGCGGCGGCGAGCGATAGCGACGAGGTGGCGGCCGGCAAGCTGGCCGATGGGCTGGTGCGCTGGAACAGCGTGCTCTCCGTGCCCACTCCGGCCGGCTTCGGCATCGAGCCCGCGGTATGGGACGGCAAGCTGGAGCTGATGGCCGAGCAGGCGCTGGCCTCCGGCTCGCCCGCCAACAACCCGCGCGTGCCGACCAAGGAGGAGATCGTCGCGCTCTACCGCCAGGTCTGGGCCGCGAACGCCTGACGCCGATGCGCGCGGCCATCCCTTCCGTGGACGAGGTGCTGCGCGGCCCCGCCGGGCAGCTTGCCCTGGCGCGGCACGGGCGGGCGGCCACGGTGGCGGCGGTGCGGGCGGCGCTGGCGGTGCTGCGGGCACGGGTGGGGGAAGGGGCGCCGGATCGCGCGGCGCTGGCGGAGGCTGCCGGCATGCAAGCGCTGGAGACCCTGGCGCTGGACGAGGCGCCGCGGTTGCGCGCCGTGTTCAACCTCACCGGCACGGTGCTGCACACCAATCTCGGCCGCGCCGTGCTGGCGGAGGAAGCGATCGAGGCCGCCACGCGCGTGATGCGCCAGCCCGCCGCGCTGGAGTTCGACCTGGAAACCGGCGGGCGCGGTGAGCGCGACGACGCGGTGCGTGGCCTGGTGCGCGAGCTGACCGGGGCAGAGGACTGCATCCTGGTCAACAACGCCGCCGCCGCGGTGTTCCTGATGCTGAACACGGTGGGGGCAGGGCGGGAGGCCATCGTCTCCCGCGGCGAGCTGATCGAGATCGGCGGTGCCTTCCGCATGCCGGATATCATGGCCCGCGCCGGCGTGGTGCTGCGCGAGGTCGGCACCACCAACCGCACCCATGCACGCGATTATGAGGGGGCGATCACCGAGCGCACCGCCCTGCTGATGAAGGTGCACACCAGCAACTATCTCATCCAGGGCTTCACCGCGGAGGTGGCGCCGGCGGAGCTGTCGCGCATCGGGCGGGCGCATGGGCTGCCGGTGCTGGACGATCTCGGCTCCGGCACGCTGGTGGACCTCTCCACCTATGGGCTGCGGCGGGAGCGCACGGTGCGCGATGCGCTGGGGGATGGGGCGGACCTGGTGGCCTTCTCCGGCGACAAGCTGCTCGGCGGGCCGCAGGCCGGGTTCATCGTCGGCCGCGCCGACCTGGTGCGCGCCTGCGCCAGGAACCCGATCAAGCGCGCCATGCGGCTGGACAAGATCCGGCTGGCCGCGCTGGAGGCCACGCTGCGGCTGTATCGCGACCCCGACCGGCTCGCCCAGCGCCTGCCCACGCTACGCCTTCTGACACGCAAGCCGGACGAGCTGCGCACCCTGGCCGAACGGCTATTGCCGGCCGTTTCCGCGCAACTTGGCTCGGCCTGGCAGGTTTCGGTGGCCGAGTGCGCCAGCCAGATCGGCTCCGGCGCGCTGCCGCTGGAAAGCCTGCCCAGCGCCGGCCTATCGCTCGCGCCTGCGGATGGCGATGGCCGTGCGCCGGGACGCCTGCTCGCCGCGCTGCGCGCCCTGCCAACCCCGGTGATCGGCCGCATCGCCCAGGGCGCGGTGCTGCTCGATCTGCGCTGCCTGGAGGACGAGGCGGGATTCGTGGCGCAGTTGGGTGGTTTGAAGGACGGGTAACCGCCAAGGCGCCAAGAGCGCCATGGAATTCTTGGCGCCTTCTTTGCGCCCTTGGCGTCTTGGCGGTTCCCTTGCCTTCCCTTGCCCTCTCAAGCCGGCCGGAACGCCCCGTCGGCATCCAACAGGTGCAGGATCCCGTGCCGCACGTCGAAATGGGCGCCGTGCAGCTCCATCGAACCATCGGCCAAACGCTCCGCGATCCAGGGATAGCCGCGCAGATTCTCCAGGGAGAGTCCCACCGCCGCCTGTTCCAGCGCCAGTTGCGGGTCGCCGCCGTCGTCGCAGGCCAGCACGCGGTCGCGCGCCTTGGAGGCGATGTTGATCCAGGGCATCAGGAAATCCGTGGCCTGTTCCGGCCCGCCATGGATCAGGGCTGTGATGCCGCCGCACATGCCGTGGCCCATCACGATCAAATGGCCCACGCGCAGCACCCGCACGCCGAATTCCAGCGCGGCCGAGGTGGCGTGGTGGGCGCCGTCGGGGGCATAGGGCGGCACCAGGTTGGCCACGTTGCGCACCACGAACAGCTCGCCCGGCCCGGCATCGAAGATCATGCCTGGGTCCACCCGGCTATCCGCGCAGGCGATCACCATGGCCCGCGGCGCCTGGCCACGCTCCGCCAGGCGTTCGAACATCCGCTTGCGCTCCGGCCAGGCGCCGGCACGGAACCGGGCGTAGCCGTTCAGCAATCCATCCATTCAGGAACTCCGATTTATCCGCGACCGGCGTATTTCTCGCCCCGGACAACGCGCACCTCGGCCGCCCAGGCGACCACGGCGTAATGCGGAAACCAGTCGCGCGCCAGCATCTCCAGCAGCGCATCGGCCACGCCTTCGCCGGCCAGCACCTCGATGCGGATGTTCTCGCCGTCCAGCGTGGAGGCGCGCATGTCTCGCGAGCCGACGCCATGCGCCTCCGTGATGGTGTAGCCGGTGGCGCCGGCGGCCAGGATGGCGTGGGTGAGGCGGGTGGCAAGCACCTTCTCCGCCACGATGGTGACAAGCGAGACGGGCACGGTCTGCATCAGGGCCCTCCGGCGATCCAGCGTGCCAGCGCATTGTACAACGGCAGGCCGAGCGTGAGGTTGAACGGGAAGGTGATGGCCAGCGAGGCCGTGAGGTAATAGCCCGGATTGGCCTGCGGCAGGGCCAGGCGCACCGCGGCCGGGGCGGCGATGTAGCTGGCCGAGGCGGCGAGCGTGCCCAGCACCGTCATGCCGCCGGCGGAAAGCCCGATCGCGTGGCCCACCGCCACGCCGAGCGCCCCGTGCAGCACCGGCATCGCCACCGCGAACACCGCCAGGAAGGGCCCCACCCGCCGGAAATCCCCCAGCCGCCCGGCGGCGAGGATGCCGAGTTCCAGCAGGAACAGGCACAGCGCCCCCTGGAACAGGTCGGAGAAGACCGGCTTCACCCTGAGATAGCCGGCCTCGCCCACCACCGCGCCGATCAGCAGCCCGCCGGCCAGCAGCACCACGCTCTTGCCCGACAGGATCTCGCGCACCGCCTCGCCGGCCGTGCCTCCCCCTGGACCGCCGCCGCCCAATGCTCCCCCCGCGCGCGCCAGCGCGAAGGCCACCACGATCGCCGGTACCTCCATGATCGCCAGCAGGGCAGGGGCGTAGCCCTCGTACGGCGTGCGGGTTGCATCCAGATAGGCGATGGCGGCCACGAAGGTGACGGCGGAGACCGATCCGTAATGCGCCGCAATCGCCGCCGCATCCGCCACCCCGAACCGGCCGACGCGGCGCAGCAGCGCGTAGCACCACAGCGGGATCGCCACGCCCAGCCCCAGCGCCGCCAGCCCCGGCAGCACGAAGGCCGAGGGCGGCAGGCGCGACAGTTCCACCCCGCCCTTCAGCCCGATCGCCAGCATCAGGTAGATCGACAGCGCGTTGAACACGGGTTCGGGCACGCGCAGATCGCTGCGCAGCAGCACCGCCACCGCGCCGAGGGCAAAGCAGAGCAGCAGCGGCGAGAGCAGGTTCGCCGCTGCGAGATCCAGTATCGTCATCCGGCTCCTAGAGGCGGGTCAGCTTGCTCACTGCCTTGTCGAAATGGGCGAGGTAGATGTTCTCCTGCGCGTCCAGCCACACGCCGTGGATGTTGAACGCGCCGGCATAGGGCTCGTCCGCCTTCCAGCGGATGATCTCCTGGCGGTCGTGGCTCCAGATCGAAAGCCCGTCGCGCCCGCCCACGTACATCGCATCCTTGCCGATCGCGATGTCGCTCGGCATGTCGAACGTGCCGCGCCAGTCGGCCAACCAGGTGCCGGCCTCGTCGAAGATCTGGATGCGGTCGATCTCGCGGTCGGTGATGTAGATGCGGCCCTGGGCATCGAGCGCGATGAAGTGCACCAGGGAGAACTGGCCCGGCCCCTCGCCATGCCCGCCCCAGGAGAATTTGTGGGTGCCGTCCATGGCGAAGCGGTGCACGCGCTTGTTGCCGTAGCCGTCCGACACATAGGCGTCGCCATTGGGGTGGAACACGATGTGGGTGGGCATGTTGAACGGATTGCCCTGCCAGGTGGGCGAGGGCATCCCCGGCGTGCCCAGCGTGCGCACCAGCGTGCCGTCGGGCTTGTGGTGGAAGATGGCGTGCAGGCCGGAATCGATCACGTACACGTCGCCATTGGGCGCGATCGAGATGGAATGGACGAAATTGGAATACAGCCCCTCGCCCCAGCTGGTGATGAAGGTGCCGTCGGGCTGGAACACCATGATGGGATGGGCGCTGCGCGAGACGACATAGACCTCGCCATTGGCCGCCACCGCACCCTTGAGCGCCGTGCGGGGCGGGCGATCGGTGGGGTTGGCGCTGCCGAAGCTCCAATGCCGCGGCAGCTTCGCCCATTGGCGCTGGAAGCTGTAGCGATGGGCACCGTGCCCGATGACGACGGTTTCGGCCGCGCTCGACATGCCAGTCTCTCCCCGATAAGGCGGCAACTGCACGCCGGGCACGGCCGCGCGTCAACCCGTGGCTACTGGCCTTGGCCCAGCGAGAACCCGGGCACGCCATCGAAGGTGCACAGGTGCTCGGTCTTGACGAAGTCCAGCCCCGCCCCGGCGAGGCGCAGCAGCAGCGCGGCGATGCCCGTATGCGCCAGCGCCTGCCCGCCGGGGGCCAGGAAGCGGCAGCGCCAATGGTCGGTGCAGAAGGTTTCCGCCAGGCCCTGCGGCCACACCTTCACGCCGCGGTTGGTGATCATCGCCAGTTCCACATCGCCCGCCACCGGGCGCAGGAGCGCGGCGAGGTTGTCGGGCGTGCCGCCGGACCAGTGCAGGAACACATCCACCCCCACAGTGCGCTTCTCCGCCCGCACCGTCGGCGCCGCCTCCGGCACCGCGACCAGCGGCGCGGCCTCCCCGTAGCGCACCGGGGGGAGCTGGCGCGGCGCCAGCCCCAGCCGGTCGATCACCGCCCGGGCGAAGGCGCGCGTGCCCACCCGCGTGGCCCCCGGTGCCGCCTGCGGCATGTCGGCGGTGTGCACGCCATCCTCGATGGTGCGCAGCCAGGCGTTGTGCACCCGCTCCGCCACCCGGGGCTGGCCGGCATGCACCAGCATCATCACCCCGGCCAGCAGAAGGCCGGAGGGGTTGGCCACATCCTTGCCGGCCAGTGGTGGGGCGGAGCCGTGGATCGCCTCGAACATCGCCCCGTGCGCGCCGATATTCGCCGACGGCGCCAACCCCACCGAACCCGCGATCTCGGCGGCGATGTCGCTGATGATGTCGCCATACAGGTTGCCCGTGACGATCACGTCGAACTGCGTCGGGTTGCTCGCCAGCCGCGCCGCGCCGATGTCGATGATCCAGTGGTCGGTGGCGATCTCCGGATACTCCTTCGCGATCGCATCGAAGGTCTTGTGGAACAGCCCGTCGGTCAGCTTCATGATGTTGTCCTTCGTGAAGCAGGACACCTTCCGCCGCCCGTTGCGCCGCGCATGCTCGAAGGCGAAGCGCACGATCTTCTCCGTGCCGGGCCGGGAGACGAGCTTGAGGCACTGGTACACCTCATCGGTCTGCCGGTGCTCGATCCCGGCATACAGGTCCTCCTCGTTCTCGCGCACGATCACCACGTCCATGCCGGGATGCCTGGTCGCCACGAAGGGGGCATAGGCGCCGGTCGGCCGCACATTGGCGAACAGACCCAAGGTCTTGCGCAGCGTCACGTTCAGGCTCTTGTAGCCGCCGCCCTGGGGCGTGGTGATCGGCGCCTTGTAGAGCAGCCTGGTCGCCCGCAGCACCTCCCACGTCTCGGGCGCGATGCCGCTGTTGTGGCCGGCGCGGTACACCGCCTCGCCCAGCGCGATCTCCCGGATCTCCAGCGCGGCGCCGGCCGCCTGCAGCACGGCGAGGCTCGCGCGCATGATCTCCGGCCCGATCCCGTCGCCCATGGCCACCGCCACCGCCACCGGCACCGGGCGGATGCTCTGCGCGTCGCTCTCGCGGGCCTGCAGGGATGGGGGCAGGGGGGGCAGCAGCGTCATGGCGCCAGGCTCCGTTCGTTGCGGTACCTTGCATCTAGGAAATGTTGGTCAATATCTGAAATTGATAGTTGCAACTTCTCTCATTGACCGAGGCAATGAATGCTCGCGACCCTCCAGCTCGACCTGGACCTGCTGCGCGCCTTCGCCACCGTGGCGGAAACCGGCAGCTTCTCCCGCGCGGCCGAGCGCCTGCTGCGCACGCAATCCACCATTTCCTTGCAGATCAAGCGACTGGAAGACGGCATTGGCCAGCGCCTGCTGGACCGCACCACCAAGAGCGTGAAGCTCACTGCCCGCGGCGAGACCCTGCTGGGCTACGCCACCCGCATGCTGGCACTCAACGACGAAATGGTCGCCAAGGTCGCCGAACCCCACCTCGCCGGCCTGGTCCGCCTCGGCACGCCGGAGGATTTCGCCACCTCCCACCTGCCCGGCGTGCTCGCCCGCTTCGCCCAGGCCTACCCGGAGGTGGTGCTGGAAGTCACCTGCGACCTCACGCTGAACCTGCTGGATGCCTTTCGCGACAACCGCTTCGACATCGTGCTGGTCAAGCGCGAGCCCGCCGCCGATGCGCGGCTGGCCGGTGGCGTGCGCGTCTGGCGGGAGCCGCTGGTCTGGGTCGCCGGCCCCGCCGGCCCGCCGCAGGATGGCCGCGCCCTGCCGCTGGTCGTCTCCCCACCGCCCTGCGTCTATCGCAAGCGCGCCGTGGATGCGCTGGATCGTGCCGGCCGGCGCTGGCGCGTGGCCTATACCTGCGGCTCGCTGGCGGGCTCCCTGGCCGCGGTGCGGGCGGGGCTGGGCATGACGGTGCTGCCGAAGGCCATGGTGCCGCCGGGCCTGGTGGCGCTGGATGGCGGCAGCCTGCCCGCGTTGTCGGATACCGAAATCGCCTTGCTGGCCGCCGAGCCCCTCTCGGCACCGGCGGACAGGTTGCGGGCGCACATGATCCGGGCGCTGGAGCAGGGCGCCTAGGAAGCGTGCAAACCTAGTTCACCCAGTGCGCCGGCTCCCACCGGCATGGCCCCACCGTGCGGTCGCGCACCCAGTTGCCGAACTGCCAGAGATTGCTGCGCCCCTCCCGCAGGATCCACCGCCCCTCGCGCCAGAGATAGTTGGTGCCGGTCCATTCCCAATGCCCGGGCTGCCAGATCTGTTCCGCCTCCATCACCGGCGGCAATGGCCGCACCTCCCCGCGCAGGGCGGGGATGGACGGGCAGGTGGTGTTCTCCCTCACCGTCTCGCAGCCGGCGAGCAGCACGGCGCCGAGCAGCGGCAGCAGAAGGGAGAAGCGGCGGATGCGCATGGTCGGGATCCCACACAAGGTGGCACCCAGGATACCGCGTCGCCCCGCCCCCGCAAACCTCATCCCTTGCCAGTCCCTGCACTCCATGCGTAGCGTTACGTAACGTTTTTGATCCGGAGTCACTGGCATGGCCCTTCGCAGCCCCTTCCTGGCCGGGCTGGCAGCCCTTGGCGCGCTGGCCGCCCAGCCCGCCGCCGCGGCCATCGTGTTCACCACCTTCAGCCACACCCAGTGGGGCACCAGCGACGCCACGCTCGGCATCAGCGGCTATACGATCGAGGATTTCGAAGACACCGCCCTGGCCCCGGGCCTTTATGTCGCCCGCCCGCTCGGCACGGCCGGCACCTTCTCCGCCACCAACACGCTGCCGGCCTCCTCTGTGTTCAATCCCACCACCGATCCCGCCAGCGTCGGCGTGCAGGCGTTCCTCCAGGGCGTGTGGGACGGCGCGAACGTCATCGTCAACCACCCCGGGCCCAGCGTTTCCGGCGGCGCCAACTGGTACAGCGATTCCAGCAATTTCCGCGACCTGGAGTTCACCTTCGACCCCGGGACGATCTCGGTCGGCTTCAGCGTGCAGCAGCTGGAGCAGGATGGCGACCGCATCCTGGTCAACGGCGTGGAGATCATCTCCAACCTGTTCACCACCATGGGCAACGGGACCGATTCCAGCCAGGCGTTCCCCTTCGCCTCCCGCAACGGCTACATCCGCATCGACGCCACGGGCGGCGACACCATCACCAGCATCCGCCTGGCCAACAATCTCGGCGACGGCTTCGCCATCGACCACCTGGCCTTCAACATCGTCGCCGTGCCGGAGCCTGGGGCGCTCGGCCTGCTCGGCCTTGGCCTGACCCTGTTCGCGGCGCGCCGGCGGCGCTGATCAGGCGATCGCGGCCTCATCCACCACGGCATCACTCGGGCGCAGGATGGTGGCCGCGGCGGCATCGATGCGCGGCAGCACCTGGTCCAGGAACACGCGTGCCGCACGGGCGGCATCGGCCGGTGCATCTTCCTTCGCCAGCAGCTTCGCGCACAGCCAGCCGGCGGTCAGCGTGCCGATCACCGACAGGAACGCTGCCGCCCCCGCCTCGGCCGCGCGCGGGTCGGCTTGGCGCAGCCACGCGGCGGCCTCGCTGGCCAGCCCGGCGGAGGGGGTGAGGGCAGGGGTGTCGGCGATCTCGTCCAGCAGCGCCTTTACCGCCACGCCCTGGTCGCGCAGCAGGCCGCGCTTCAGCAGGGTGATCGCCTGGATGCCGTTGGTGCCCTCGTAGATCGGCGTGATCCGGGCATCGCGCAGATGCTGTGCCGCCCCGGTGTCCTCGATGAACCCCATGCCGCCATGCACCTGCACGCCGGTGGAGGCCGCCTCCACCCCGGCATCGGTGCACCAGGCCTTGGCCACGGTGATCAGCAACTCGGCGCGCGCGCCGCCCACCGTGGCGGCATAGAGCGTCAGCAGCCGCCCGCCGAGCGCGAGGGCCCGCATCGTCAGCAGCATGCGCCGCACATCGGGGTGCCGATCGATCGTGGCGCCGCCCTGGGCCCTCTGGCCGGCAAAATCCACCGCGCGACGGAAGGCCCGCTCGGCCACCGCCACGCCCTGCATCGCCACGCCCAGGCGCGCCGCGTTCATCATCGCGAACATCGCCGGCAGGCCGCGGTTCGGTGCGCCGACCATCTCGCCCAGCGCGCCCTCGAACCCCATCACGCAGGTGGGCGAGGCATGGATGCCCAGCTTGTGCTCCAGCGACAGGCACGCGACGCCATTGCGCGAGCCATCGGCATTCATCTTCGGCACCGCGAACAGCGAGATACCCGCGCTGCCGGCCGGCGCATCCGGCAGCCGCGCCAGCACCAGGTGCAGGATGTTCTCGGTGTACGGATGCTCGCCGTAGGTGATGTAGATCTTCTGGCCGGTGATGCGGAACGTGCCATCCGCCGCCGGCTCCGCCTTGGTGCGGATGCCGCCGAGGTCGGAGCCCGATTGCGGCTCCGTCAGGCACATCGTGCCGGTCCAGCGCCCGGCGATCATCGGCTGCATCAGCCGCGCCTGCTGCTCCGCCGTGCCGTGCACGGACAGGACCTTGATCGCATCCTGCGTCAGCATCGGGCACAGGCCGAACGCCATGTTGGCCGAGGACACCGGCTCGAACGCCGCCAGCGCCAGCACCTCCGGCAAGCCCTGGCCGCCATGCGCGGGGTCGGCGGCGATGCCGATCCAGCCGGCCTCGGCATAGGCGTGGAAGGCCTCGGCGAAGCCGCCCGGCATCACCACGGTGCCATCCACCAGCTTGGCGCCTTCGCGATCCCCCGGCGCATCCAGCGGCGCCAGCACGCCCTCGGCGGTGCGGGTCGATTCCTCCAGGATCGCGGCCACATCGGCTTCCTCCATGTCGGCGAAGCCCACGACATGGCGTAGCAACCAGGCGGTCTCGGCGGGTGGGGCGGCAATGGGCATCTACGGCTCCTGGCAAGCCAACGGGTCGGCGGGCGCAGCTTTACCCGATCGCCTGCATCTGCGGAACCATCCCGATAACACCGATGCGTCTGTCGGTCATTTTTACATTATCGAAAGGAGAAATATTGAGTTACATTTTCATGTCGCGAAATCAACGCATTGGCCAATTGGCGTGATTCTTGCTGTGTCAAAGGCGCAACTGAATGCCGGGAAGAATGTCGTGAACCCCACTACGTCTCATATCGCGACACTGATGTTATCGGTTGGCATCGCGCTCTCCGCGGCTTCATCCGCCGAAGCTGCGTTCCTGGGTCAGACCGTTGGCTTGCAGGCGTTTTTCCCAGACCTCTTATCTCCACAGGATTCAGTCACGGCAGTGGTGGGCGCAGGGGTCGAGTTCCCGAATGGGACGACCTATGCATCTGGCGAAGCGTACGACCTGGGGGATACGACAATTCTCGTGACCCAGACCTACGGCAACTATTCCGGCGCGAGCTTCAACGGCGTCGTCTTGACCGACATCAACGGCACGATACTGGATATCACAGGCGTCACCATCGACGTGGCGGGAACGGCATACCCCGGCTTCGATGCGAGCCGGATCAGCTTCGACGCCAACAACATCTGGCTGAACTATCAGGACATTGATGCTGCCGGCTACGCCCTGCTGAACGTTACGTTCGCGACGGAAACACCCGAGCCGGCATCACTGGCTCTTCTTGGCGCAGGCCTCGTGGGTCTCGCAGCGTCGCGTCGCCGGTGCCTCGCCTGAGAATGGTGCGGGGTGAACGCCGCCGCGTTCACCCCGGCCGCAGACGCAGCACCCGCCCCTGCGGGCTGTCCGTCAGCAGATAGACCAGCCCATCCGGCCCCACCCGCACGTCGCGAATGCGCTCGCCAAGGTCGGTGAGGTAGCGGTGCTCCGCCACCACGCGCCCGCCGCGCATCTCCAGCCGCGCCAGGTGCCGTCCCGCCAGCGCGCCCACCAGCGCATGCCCGCGCCAGGCCGGAAACGCATCGCCGGCGTAGAAGGCCAGCCCTGAGGGCGCGATGGAGGGTTCCCAGTAATGCACCGGCTGCTCCATCCCCTCCTGCGCCGTGCCGATGCCGATGCGCCTTCCGTTGTAGTCGATGCCGTAGGTGATCACCGGCCAGCCATGGTTGCGCCCGGCCTGCGGCTGGTTGAGCTCATCGCCGCCGCGCGCGCCGTGCTCGGCCACCCACAGCAGCCCGGTGACCGGATCGAGCGCCGCGCCCTGGATGTTGCGGTGGCCGTAGGACCAGATTTCCGGCCGCACGCCCTCGCGCCCCACGAACGGGTTGTCTTGCGGCACCGAACCGTCCTTGGCGATGCGCACGATCTTGCCCAGCAGCGAGCCCAGATCCTGCGCCTGCTCGCGGTAGGAGAAGCGGTCCCCTTGCGCCACGAACAGCGTGCCATCCCACGCCGGCACGATGCGCGCGCCGAAATGCATCGCCCCGCGCACCTTGGGTGCCTGGCGGTAGATCACCTGCCAGTCGCGCAGCGCCTCGCCCTGCAGCACGGCGCGCGCCACCGCGGTGCCGGCCCCGCCGGCGCCGGGCTCGGCAT
The DNA here is from genome assembly GCA_044358135.1 of Acetobacteraceae bacterium. Taxonomy (GTDB): domain Bacteria; phylum Pseudomonadota; class Alphaproteobacteria; order Acetobacterales; family Acetobacteraceae; genus CAMDGX01. Next base: position 21,333 of record JBIKOJ010000053.1, read on the forward strand.
AGGCCAGGAACACCGCCCGGCTCTGCGCGAAGCCCGGGTCCACCGCCACGTCCAGCAGCCCGCCCTGGCCTTCCGCCAGCACCTCCGCCACCCCCGGCAATGGCGGCGAGACCTGGCCCAGCGCGCTCACAATCCGCAGCCGCCCGCGCCGCTCCGTCACCAGCATGCGCCGGTCCGGCAGGAAGGCGAGCCCCCAGGGATGCTCCAGCCCCTGCGCCACCGTCTCCACCCGCACCGCGCCGGCATCCGGGGCAGGGCGGGCATCCGGGAAGGTGGTGGGCTGTGTCTGCGCCCGCGCGGCGGCGGGCACCAGCAGGGCGGCAAGGGCGGCACGGCGGGTGAAGGCCATGGCTGTCTCCTCCCGGCGCGCCCGGAGGATCAGGCGCCCTTCGACTGCAGTTCCGCCAGGATCTTGGGGTAGCGCTCGTCGAAATCCAGCAGCCGCTGGCGTGCCGGCGTGATCTGCGCGTCACTGGCCTCGTCGTGGTGAATGATGCCGCTGTCCACCCGTTCCTCGCGCACCCCGTCGATCGCCCGCTGCGCCCGTTCCGCCTCCAGCGCCTCCACCAGCCGGGCGCGGTGGAAATGCAGCCCCTCGCGCGAGCCCATCACCACCTCGCGCAGCATCCGCGCCTCTTCCGGCAGCAGGCCCACGGAGCCACCCAACAGATGCGTGTAGCCGCCATCGCGCAGTGGCTTCACCAGGTGCGCGGTGTGCCGGCTGGCGGCGAGGTCCTCCAGCTTCACGATGTCGTTGTTCGCCAGCTTCAGCATCCGCCCGTTCAGCTCCGCCTGGAACCGCGTGCCCTGGATGCCGAGGCGCACGGTGCCGCGCGCGATCGGGCGCTCGAACAGCCAGTCGGGCCCTGCCATGTCGTCGTCTCCTACTCGGCTGCCACCGGAATCGCCTGCCAGGATTTCAGCACGGGCAGCACCTCCTTGGCGAACAGCCGCATGGAGCGCTCGGCCAGCTCGCAGGGAATGCCGCCGAAGCGGAAGCTGGTGGCCAGCTCCAGCTGCCCCATCGTCGCCCGCCGGTCCTCCAGCGCGCGCAGGATGCGGTCGGGCGAGCCCCACACCGCCGCCTTCATGAACCCGTCGATCATCCCGTCCACGCCCGCGCCGCGGACGATCGCGCTTTTTTCGGCATAGGCGTTGTAGCCTTTCACCTGGGAGAAATGCTCGCCCATCAGCTCGTAGTGGTGGATGTTGCTTTCCACGAAGCTGCCCAGGTGTCGGCGCGCCACCTCCTCGTCGTCGGTCTCGGTGCACACGCAGAAATCCGCGATCAGTTCCGGCGGCGCCACCTTTCCATGCGCCTCCTGGAACAGCGCGCGATACTTGTGGATCGCCGGCAGCCGCAGATGCCACGGCCGGTCGGCGAACATCACCATCCGCGCGCCCAGCCGGGCCGCCGAGGCCAGGGAATCGTCGCTGGAGGCCACCGCATAGATGCGGTCCGACAGGTCGTATTTCGGCCGCGGCCGCAGCTCCACCTTCGGCTGGGGATAGAATTTGCCGTGGCCCTCGATCCAGCCGGTCTTCACCGCCTGCACGATCATCGCCGAGGCCTCGTCGAAGCGCTCGCGGCTCTGGTCCATGGTCTGGTTGAACGCCGCGAACTCGCGCCGCGCCAGCCCGCGCCCCATGCCCAGCCGCAGCCGCCCGCCGGAGAGCATGTCCAGCACGATCGCCTTTTCCGCCACGCGCAGCGGGTTGTTCCACGGCAGGATCACCGCCGCGGTGCCGATATCGATGTTCGGGCACAGCGCCGCCAGATGCGTCAGCGCCTGGAAGTTGTCCGGGCAGAAGGAGTAGTCGGCGAAGTGGTGCTCCACCGCCCATAGGCAATCGAAGCCGAGATCGGCGGCCAGCCGCGCCAGCCTGATTTCCTCGTCCCACGCCTGGTGGTCCGGCATGTCCTGCCAGCCATAGGTGGCGAAGATCATCTGGATGCCGACATCCATGGCGTCTCTCCCGCGGTCTCGTTGCTGCTATCCTGCCCCCATCCCGCGCCACCGCGCCAGCCCGGAACCGCCATGCTGCTGATCGTCTACCACTCCGCCACCGGCGGCACCCGCCAGATGGCCGAGGCCGCCCTGGAAGGCGCCCGCGCCGAGGGCGAGGCCCGCCTGCTCCACGCCGCAGACGCCGGCCCGGCCGACCTGATCGGGGCAGGGGGCTACCTCTTCGCGGCCCCCGAGAACCTCGCCAGCCTCGCCGGCGTGATGAAGGATTTCTTCGACCGCACCTACTATCCCGTGCTGGGCCGCCTCAACGGCCGCCCCTATGCCGCCATGATCTGCGCCGGCAGCGACGGCCAGGGTGCGGCGCGGCAGATCGCCCGCATCGCCACCGGCTGGCGCCTGAGGGAGGTCGCCGCCCCGCTCATCATCTGCACCCGCGCCCAAACGCCGGAGGCGATCCTGGCCCCCAAGATCATTCCGCCCGACGCCCTCGCCCCATGCCGCGACCTCGGCGCCGCGCTGGCGGCCGGCCAGGCGCTGGGGATCTTCTAGCCCAGCCGCCCTGCCTCCCCGGCCCCGATATTGACCATTGTTCAAACCTTTCTTGGGCTCCGCGCCGGGGCAGTGCGCAGCCCACACCGCTAGACCACCCCCAGCGCCGCCGCGCGCACCCGCTCCAGCGGCAGGTCCGTCAGGTGCCGGCTGGCCCGCCCCAGCAGGGAATTGATCCAGCCGCGCCCGGCATTGCCGCGCTGCACCTCCTCTGCCACGTCGCGGAACTCGGCTGCCAGTTCCAGCGCATCCAGCGCCAGCGCCGCGCTATCCGGCGGCATGTCCTCCCCGGGCCAATGCGGCGCCATCCGCCCAACCGCCGCCCCGAAGCTCGGCGGCCGTAGCCGCGGCAGGCTGCCACCCGCCGTGGCGCCCATCCCGCCGGCGTGGCGTTCCAGCGCATCCGCACAGGCCTCCAGCGCGTCCACCAGCACCTCCGTCTCCCGCCGGGCCATGGCACACCTCCAGCAACACCAAACGGCACCGAACGCCGCCAGGCGGCAGGGGTTCCCGATCGCCATGGGCTACGTATTGCTACGGGGGGGCAACGCGTGGCGCGGACGGGCATCTTCCACCGTAGTAAAATTTAACATTCCCGTTGGGCCGCATGCGTATTGCAGCAACCATTCTGATTGTCGGGCTGATGACAGCGACCCTCAGCGGCGCCTGCGGCATGTTGGGACTGTCCGCCGATTGGTGCGCTGTGCTGGCCGTGGTGGGCTGGAGCCTGGGGCTGCTCCTTGTTGTCGCCCTCTGGGCTGCGTCCACCGCCCGCCTCCCGGCGCAGAACGCCGAACCCTGACCGCGCGGCGGCAGCGGCACCGGCACCGCGGTCTGGCGGAGGAAGTGCTACCGGGTTCGAACCGTCTCCGCGCGTTGGCTTCGGTGCGCACCGAAACCAGTGCCGTTGAATTCGCGCCACACGCGGCAGCGTCTCTCGCAGGTTTTCGCTGCACTTCGCCTATTCTCCGCCGCCTCCCGAAGGATGTCCGGCTGGAGGCATTGAGCCGATCTGGTCGATTGCCTCAATGCGGTCCAGCCAGCGGCAAAACGGCTTCCAAGGAACCGAGCTTCGCTTCTCCAGAGCAGCGAGCTGCGGCGATAGCTCGTTGAGGTATCGGCTCGGGTTTGTGAATTTCGTCGCCGCGCTCAACGGTAAATCGCCTGCCTTCTCAGCAGACCGAGCCATGTCGCGAAGCAGGTCAAGCGAAACATCAAGCAGATGGACTGGGCCGCCCACACTGTCGGGCGTAATCGCAAATCGCCGGTCGGGAAGTTGCCGGGAGAATAGCGCCCCGAGGAGCGCATTGTAGGTCTCCCCACCCCATGTCACGAGCTCTGCTCCAGCCAAGTGCCACCGTAGTGGATCGAAACCACGCTGGCGAGCCAGCCCCCAGATAACGCTCCGGCTGATCGGTAAAGCCAGTCCGGTGCCCTTGATTCGAGCCAGCGACTGAGAACGTGCCGCTGCACCGCCGAGGTAGGCTCCGCCCTCAGAGCCCGCCAACAAGCGTCGCATCGAACCACCGTGGAAGATGGCCCCACCTGCCGCGGACTCGTCAGCATCCCGAATGGCCGTCTTGCCGGTCCGAATATCGACCACCGCGCTACCGACCCGGCTGGAGATCACTGTGTGTATCTGACCGGCGTCGGCATCGTCCATGAGCCGGTCGGAAGGTATGAGTGCCCCACGGATGTTGGCGAGACATCCGGTTTCGACCATGTCGTTGATGACGGGCTTATGGTCATCACTGCCTGCTTCGGCGCAGAGCGCGGCCGTGGACAGCGGTCGGTCCTGGCGCGTTGCCCTCCAGCAGAGACTCAGGATCTGCTGAAAGCGCACCGAGGGGCGGTCGTACTCGTGGATGTCGTCGAGCTCGCCGCGGCGGCCGCAGTCGACAAGGGCCCGTATCAAGCGCTCGTCATCTTCCGTCGCTCGAAAAGCAACAACACGGCAAACATCACTGCGACGATTGCCGCGCCCTATGCGCTGCAGAAACCCACTTACGCTCCGCGGTGGATCGCTCAGGACGACCGTGTCAACGTCGCCGATGTCGATGCCAATCTCGAGCGTGGTGGTCGCAACGCACACGCCGTAGCGCTTCCTGCGCATCTCGTCTTCGACGCGCTCGCGTTCCGTTGCCGCTAGAGCGTGATTCTGTCTGAGTGAATCGCTTTGGTGATTCCGGCGCGGCTCGTTTTCTGATTCAAGCTGCTGGCTGGGCGGAGGCCAGCAGCGATGACCCGAGCCCTTTCCCTCGATCTGCGAGAGCGCGTGGTGGCGGCGATGTCCGGTGGGGCAAGTTGCCGCGAAGCTGC
>JBIKOJ010000380.1:0-7883 GCA_044358135.1 Acetobacteraceae bacterium
CGTCGTCGTCACGCTCAGCGGCGCCACCAACGCCACCGTCACCATCGGCGGCGTCGCCGAGGACACGCTGCGCAACATCGAGAGCATCATCGGCGGCGCCGGCCACGACATCCTGGCCGGCGACAGCGCGGTCAACCTCCTCTTCGGCGGGCTGGGCGACGACACCCTCTCCGGCGGCGCCGGAATCGACACCCTGGATGGCGGCGCCGGCAGCGACACGGTCACCTTCGCCGGTGCCACCTCGCCCGTGGTGCTCACCCTGGCCGGCGCCGCCCAGTCCCAGGCCACCGTCGGCGGCACCGCCAACGACCTCGTCATCGCCATCGAGAACATCATCGGCGGCAACGGCAACGACACCCTCACCGGCGACGCCGCCGGCAACGCCCTCACCGGCGGTGCCGGCAACGACACGCTGGCCGGCCTCGCCGGGTCAGACACGCTGGATGGCGGCACCGGCAGCGACACCGCCGTGTTCAGCGAGAAAACGCTGGCGGTCTCCGTCATCCTCAACGGCGCCTCGCTCGCCCTGGTGCGCGTCGGCGGCCTGGCCGAGGACATGCTGCGCAACGTCGAGAACATCATCGCCGGCAGCGGCAACGACAGCCTCACCGGCGATGCCCAGGCCAACCTGTTCGCCGGCCGCGCCGGCACCGACACGATCGACGGCGGCGCCGGGATCGACACGGCGGACTACAGCGAGAAAACCCTCCCCGTCGTCGTCACCCTGGCCGGCGCCACCGCCGCCACGGTCACCGTCGGCGGCATCGCCGAGGACACGCTGCGCAATATCGAGAACATCACCGGCGGCAGCGGCGCCGACATCGTCACGGGGAGTACCCTGGCCAACGTGCTCTCCGGCGGCGCCGGCATCGATACCCTCACCGGCGGCGGCGGCGCCGACACCCTCACCGGCGGCACCGGCGTGGACCGCTTCCTGTTCACCGCCGCCTCCCTCGGCACGGCGATCTCCAGCACCGTCACCATCACCGATTTCGACCGCGCGGCGGGCGAAGTACTGAACCTCACAGCCATCGACGCGAACACGATCCTGGCCGGCACCAACCCCTTCGCCTTCATCGGCACCGCCGCCTTCTCCGGCACCGCCGGCCAGCTCCGCTTCACCAGCCAGCCCGGCCAAACCCTGATCCAGGGCGACGTGAACGGCGACAAAACCGCCGACCTCACCATCCTGCTCCCCGGCGTCACCAGCACCGTCGCGGCCGACTGGTTCAAGCTCACCTGAAACCACCCCCCCAACCACCCCCCGTCATTGCGAGCGAAGCGAAGCAATCCAGCTCTTCCCCTCCACCGTAGTATCTTTCACGACAGACAATAAAAGACTCTTCTTTTTCTGAAGAAAAAGAAGCAAAAAGACTTTCATCCGTCCGCACGTCAACACATCTCTTCTCCAGACGGACAGGCGAGGCGCTCCACTATTTCCGTCATCCTGGGCCGAAGGCGAAGGACCCACGCTTTTCCGCGCCACCACCAAGGTGAGCAACACTCCCACAAACCGAGTACGTACGTAAAAATATCTTTTCCCCTCCGGCCTTGCCTGTGCGATTGTTATTATTGATGACAACCACTGCAGCCGCACCGAGCGAAGCCGACGCACCGCGCCCCTGGGCGCGGGCGATCCTGCACGCCCAGATTCCGGCCGCCCTCAAGCTCCTGCTGCTGGCCCTGCTTGGCGCCCTCTCGATGGCCCAGGCCCCGCGCAATATGATGCGCCTGCCGCGCAAGGACTGGTTCCTCGCCGCGCACACCAACCCCAACGAAGACCCGGACTCCCCCCAGGACTGGTACGAGCTGCGCCGCCTCCGCCGCGCCCGCGCCGAACTCGGCTGGCTGCTGCGCGGCAAGCCCAACCGCGGCCTGTCCCTGTTGGGCCATCGCGCGCCCGTATTCCCCCCGCCGCAAGCCGCCCGCGCCCCCCCATAGCCGCCACACGCCCAAAATCACCCCGAATCCGTCGCAACAACCCCGCGTCCCGCGGCGATGACTCATGCCCGGCGCGCACTGCCATCCCAACTTGCTCCTACCGGCGCCGACACCGCTCATCGGTCATCGGTCATCGGTCAACAGTAAGGCTGGTTGGTATAAGCCCCAGCTACGCCGCGCCGGCCTCCAGCAACAGAAGAAGCCCCTCCAGGATCTCCTCCGGCGCCGGCGGGCAGCCGCGCACCACGAAATCCACGTGCAGCGTGCTGTCCACCCCGCCCGCCAACGCGTAGCTGCCCTTGAACACCCCGCCATCGATCGCGCAGTCGCCGATCGCGATCACGAACTTGGGGTCCGGCGTCGCCTCCCACGCCGCCACCAGCGGCGCCTGCAGCGCGCGGGTCACCGGCCCGGTCACCAGCAGCACCTCCGCCTGGCGCGGGCTGTCCACGAAGCGCAGGCCGAAGCGCTCCAGGTCGTACACCACGCCGCGCAGCGCCCGCAGCTCCAGCTCGCAGCCGCCGCAGCTGCCGGGGTCGATCGCATGCAAGGACAGCCCGCGGCCCAGCTTGCGGATGCCCGCCGCCTGAAGCCGCGCCGCCAGGTCCTGCACGGCTGCCTCATCCAGCGGCGCCAGCTGCACCGCCTCCGCCCGCCCGCGCAGGTTCCGCCACAAAAGCCGCAGCGGCGAGGGTGCTTCGTCCGTCACAGGTCCATCCCCGCATGCGACAGGCCGAAGGAGGCCCGGATCACCGGCCATTCCACCGGCTCGGCCCCCATCGCCGCCGCCTCCAGCATCGGCAGGTGCAGCCAGCCGGGGTCGCGCTGGAACGCACCGGCAATCTGCCCGCCCTCCAGCCGCAGCCAGGTCCAGATATCGCCGCGCGGCCCCTCGGCCCAGCCGAACCCCTCGCCAGACACCATCGGCAGCGGCACCACGATCTCGCCCGCCGGCAGGTCGGCCAGCACGGTGCGCAGCATGCGCGCGGAATCGCGCAGCTCCGCAAGCAGCACCAGCAACCGCGACGCCGCATCGCCATCGGCCTCGCGCACCGGCGCCACCACCAGGTCGTGATAGGGCCGGTAGCCCGGCGCGCGCCGCAGGTCGGCATCCCGCCCGCAGGCCCGCCCCGCCGGCCCGCCCGGCGCCAGCGCGGCGGCCAGCTCCGCCGGCACCACGGCCACCCCCTCGATGCGGCGCAGCAGCGGCTCGCACAGCCGCCCCAGCGCGGCCAGCTCCCGCCCCAGCGCCGCCGCCGCCATGCGCAACGCCTCCTCCCCCTCGGGCGAGACATCCACCGCCAGCCCGCCGGGCACCACCACATCCATCATCAGCCGGTGCCCAAAGGCCCGCAGCGCCGCGCGCCGCAGCGCCTCGCCCTGGCGCTGGCACAGCGCGGCCACCAGGGGCACGCCCGCCGCCAGCGCCAGCGCCTCGATATCGGCCAGGTGGCTCGCCATCCGCTCCGCCTCCGCCATCGCCGCCCGCAACGCCAACGCGCGCGAGGGCGGCGCCAGGTCGCTGGCAATCTCGGCCGCGCGCGCGAAGGCGATGCCGTGCGCCACCGGCGCATCGCCCGCCAACCGGGAAGCGAACCGGCTGGCCGCGCGCGGAGACTTGCCGCGCATCAGCGCCGGGATACCCTTGTGCAGCCAGCCCAGCCGCGCCTCCACCCGCGCCACCACGCCCTCATGCAGGAACAGCCGGAACTGCCCGGCCTCCGCGATGCCGCCCGCCAGCGGCCCGAACGCCACCTGCTCCGGCGCCTCGCCGTCCTCCGGCCCCGACCGCGCCGCGGCCTCCCGCGCCGGCGGACGCGCCAGCATCGGCGCGGCCACGTCCCAGGCGCCATGGTCCAGCCACCCACCGGCATCGCCGCCCTGCGCCGCATGGCCCCACAGCTCGCGCAGCGCCCGCTCGAACAGCACCGCGCCAGGCCGCCACGGCGACAGCGCGGGGTAGCGCCCATCCGCCACCGGCACCGACACCGCGAGCATCCCCGCCACATCGCGCCACAGCGCATGCGCCACCAGCGCATCGCCCCACAGCGCGACCAGCGCCAAAGACGGGTCCTGCCCCAGCGCCACCCACTGCTCCGCCGAGACCCCATGCCGCCCCCAGGGCCGGCACGGCAGCCCTGGCTGCGCCCGCAACGTGGCCGCCAGGCTCATCGCAGCCCCTCCGCCACAAACTCGAACCAGCGCGCCGCCGCCGGCACCATGCCCGCCACGATCAACCCCGCCAGCACCAGCCCGGCCGGCAGCAGGTCACGGCGCGGCATCGCCGCCGGCACCCGCCACGAAGCCAACGCCGCGCGCGCCAGCCCGCCCGCCCCAGCCACCATCAGCGCCGCCAGCGGCACCGCCAGAGCCGGCATCCCGTCCGCCGCCTCGCCCAGCAGCGCCAGCGCGGCGCCGAAGCCCGGGAAGGGCGGCAGCAGCGCCAGCGCCGCGAGCGCCGCCGCGCGCACCCGACCGGGCCCGAACACCACCAGCGGCCCCAGCACCACCCCGGCCGTCAGCAACACCAGCCCAGCCGGCACGGCATCGCCGCCCAGCCCGAACGCCACCGCCGCCAACCCGGCCACGAACAGCGCCGCATCGCGCGCCGGCCGATCCTCGCGCCACAGCCCCAGCGCCGCCCAGGCCAGGCTCGCCAGCCCCAGCGCCAGCAGCGGCAGGCCGGGCTCCACCGCGTCATCCTGCGCGATCACCACCTCGCGCGCGCGCAGCAGCAGCACCAGCGCCACCGCCCCCAGCGCCGGCAGCCACGAAGCCACCCCGCCGCGCCACGCCGCGCGCATCCAGCCATGCAGCGGCGCCAAGCCCGCGATCGTCGCCAGCCCGGCCACCAGCAGCATCCACGCCAAGCTGAGCAGCCCCGGCGCCAGGCCCGCCGCCACCTCCGCCAGCCCCACCCAGCTTCGCGCCCCGCCAGCCGCCAGCCACAGCACCAGCGCGCCCAGCACGGCCAAGCCGAGCGCCGGCACCAGCGCCACCGCCGCCCGCCACGCCGCCTCGCCAGCCCGCGCCGGGGCGAGCAGCAGCGCCAGCACCGCCCCCTCCAGCCCCACCCAGGCCAGCACCGGCCCATCCGCCATCACCGCCAGCAGCAACCCGGCCTGCATCGCCAGCCCCTGCGCTGCCACCACCGGCGCGGCGCGCCCCAGCCACAGCGCCAGCAACCCGCACAGCCCAACCGCCATCGCCATGTGCGCCGCCAGCGCGTCCACGCGCAGCAACGCCCCGGCACCGCCCCGCCAGGGCAGCGTCACTGCCACCGCCAAGGCCAGGACCGCCGCCGCCAGCGCCACGAACGGGGCCGCCGGCCGCCGCCGCAGCAGCACCACCGCCGCGGCCCCCGCCAGCGGCAGCCCGGCCGCCACCCAGCCCAACGCGTTCACGCCCGTTCCTCCGGCAGCACCCGGCGCAGCAGCGCCACGGCCACCGCTGCCGGCAGCGCCAGCGTCGCCAGCACCAGCAATGCCGCACCCGGCACCACCGGCAGCCCCGCCAGCGCCAGCACCAGCCCGTTCTCCAGCGTCAGCACCCCGGCCACCTGCCCGGTCGCATCCCGGCGCAGCGCCACCCACAGCGCGCCCAGCAGCACCACCGCCAGCGCAGCGGCCATCCCCAGCCCGGCGGCCGGCGTGCCCAGCGCCACCACCGGAACGGCCAGCGCCGCGCCCGCCACCACCAGCCAGGCCGGAGCAACCCCGTCGCCCAGCGCCGGCGCCAGGCTGCGCAGCCCACGCGGCAACGCCACCAGCTTCACCGCCACCGTGGCGGCCGCCAACGCCAGCCACTGCCCACTGCCCTGCAACCACGCCTGCGCCAGCAGCACCAGCACTAGGCATGCCGCCTGCCCCGCCACCAGCACGCCGGCCGAAGCGGCCCGCCGCACCAGCGGCACCGCCAGCGCCAACACCAGCAGCGCCGCCGCGCCAAGCACCGAGGCCGCGTTCGCCAGCGCCGCGCTGTCGAGCACCCCCGTCATCGCGCCCACCCCACCCGCACGCCTTGGCCGGCCAGAAGCAGCGCCAGCCCCAGCAGCGCCAGCAGGCAGGCAAGCCCCGCCAGCGCCGCCCCCTGCCGCACGGTCCGCGCCGGCAGCAGCACCCGCAGCGCCGCCACCGCCACCGCCAGCAGCCCGAGCTTCGCCAACCAGAGCGGCAGGAACATCAGCCAGTCCCCTACCGTGGCGGCGGGATCGGTGCGCGCCGCGGGCAGACCGGGCGGCAGCACCAGCACCGCCACCAGGCCCAGCCACACCACCATCCGCAAGGCCTCGGCGGCCCCATGCAGCGCCAAGTGCCGGCCAGAGAGCCCACCCACCGGCACGCCCCCCGCACTCGCCGCCACCAGCACCAGCGCGAGCCCCAGCGGCAGCAGCGCCGGCAGCAGCCCGGGCGCTTCGTCGTGCGGCAATTCCAGGATGGCGGGCAGCGCGGTATCCCCGGCCGCCAGTGCCAGCGCCGCCACCACGGCCAGCAGCGCCGGCAGCCCCAACGCCGACTGCACCGCCGCCGCCAGCGCTGCCTGGCCCGGCGCGGCGGCCCCCTCGTCCAGCGCGCCCAGCACCCCCAGCGCCTGCGCCAGCCCCAGCAGCCCCAGCACCACCAGCAGGTCCGCCGCCGGCGCCAGCGCCATGTGCAGCGTGAACCCCGGCACCAGGCAGGCCGCCACCACCAGCACCGCCACCCGCAGCCCAGGTGCGGCGCGCATCATCCAGGAGGCACCCTCGCCCACCACCGGCATCTGCCCCAGCGCGCGGCGCATGTCGCGCCAGGGCTGCAGCGGCGAGGGCCCGGCCCGGCCCTGCATCCGCGCCTCCAGCCACGCCAGCACGCCGGCCAGCAGCGGGGCCACGGCCAGCACCAGCGCCACGTGCAGCAGTTGCGCCAGGCCCGAGAGCAGCGAGCTCACCACAGCCCCACCCCGTGCAGCAGCAGCATCGCCCCCAGCAGCGCCAGCGCCGCCACCGGCGCCGCACGGCGCGGCACGGCCCCCAGCCAGCGCGCCATCCCGGCCAATCGGCCCATTCGCCAGCCCAACCCAGCCCGAGGCAGGGTGCGCAACAGCGCCGCCGCAAACCCGGCGGCCCCCACCTGCGTCGCCGGGTCGCCAAACGGCAGCCAGGCCGGCGGCGGCGCGCCGCCCTCCCAGCCTGCGGCAACGCGATGCCCGGCCGGGCCCGCCGCCTTCACCAGCAGCGCCACCGCCACCGCGGCCAGCGCCAGCAGCAACGCGAGCCCCAGCGGCGCATAGCCCATCACGCCCAGCACCCCGCCCGGCGGTGACGCCCCGGCCAGCTTCACCACCGCCGGCGCGGCCAGGCGCAGCAGCAACCCGGGCAGCAACCCGCTCAGCCCCAGCAGCAGCACGAAACACAGCATCGCCCAGCGCAGCCGCGGCGCCACCTCCTCTGCCGCCGCGGCCCGCGGCCCGCGCGGCCGGCCGAGGAAGGCCACGCCCAGCACCCGCAGCATCGCGAAGCCCAGCAGCGCCGCCGCCGCACCCAGCGCCAGCGCCACCAGCCCGGCCATTGCCCATTCCGCCGCCCCGCCGCCGCGCGGCAGCGTCACCGCCGCGCGCAACATCAGCCACAACCCGGCGAACCCGCCGCCCGGCGGCAGCAGCGCCACCGCCCAGCCAGCCGCCAGCGCACCCACCAACGTGATGCGCATCCGCCGCCCCAGCCCGCCCAGCCGGCCCAAAGTCTCCGTGCCGGCACCGCCCACCAGCCCATGCGCCACCAGCCACCACAGCGCCTGCGCCCAGCCCAGCACCGCCAGCAACACCAGCGCAGCCCCCAGCGCCATCGCCGCCGCCGGACCGTCATCCCCGGCCCGTGCCGCCACCGCCAGCCCCAGCCCCAGCATCACCAACCCGCTGCGCACCACTCCAATCGCCGCCGCCACGCCGCCCAGCGCCTCCGCCCG
>JBIKOJ010000054.1:0-25876 GCA_044358135.1 Acetobacteraceae bacterium
CGCGGCGTTGCGGTCGGCCACAGCATCCCACTTGGTCATGGCCAGCACGCAGGCGCGGCCCTCGCGCTCGATCAGCCGGGCGATCTGCAGGTCCTGGTCGTGCAGGCCGCGGCCCAGCTCCGCCTCGGTGGCATCCACCGCCAGCACCACCACCTCGGCCATCTTCAGCGCCTCGATGCTGGCCGAGGTGGACATCTTTTCCAGCCCCTCATCCACCCGCGCGCGCTTGCGCAGCCCGGCGGTGTCCACCAGTTCGATCGCACCCTGGTCGTCGTGGAACTGCACCGCCACGGCATCGCGGGTAAGGCCGGGCTCCGGCCCGGTGATCATGCGCTCCTCGCCGATCAGCCGGTTCAGCAGGGTGGATTTGCCGGCATTCGGCCGCCCGACGATGGCCAGCTTCAGCGGCTGCACCCGGCCGGCGCCCTCGGCCTCCTCCGGCAGGCGCTCGGCGATGTGGCCCATCAGGTCGGCCAGCCCGTCGCCATGCTCGGCGGAGACGGCCACCGGCTCGCCCAGCCCCAGCGAATAGGCATCCAGCGCCGCGGCGGCGCCGGCACGGCCTTCGGCCTTGTTCACCACCAGCAGCAGCTTCTTGCCCTGGCGGCGCAGCCAGTCGGCGAAATGTTCGTCGGCCGGCGTGACGCCCGTGCGCGCATCCACCACGAACAGCACGAGGTCGGCCAGGTTCACCGCCCGCTCGCTGCTGGCGCGCATGCGGCCATAGATCGAATCCGGGGCGGATTCCTCCAGCCCCGCGGTATCCACCAGCCGCACCTCGCGCCCGCGCAGGGTGGCCGTGGCCTCCTTGCGGTCGCGGGTCACGCCCGGTGTGTCGGCGACCAATGCGGCGCGGCGGCCCGCAAGCTTGTTGAACAGGGTGGACTTGCCCACGTTCGGCCGCCCGGCGATGACCACGACGGGGAGCATGCGCTAATCCTCTCGATCCAGCCTACCTGAGTGCAAGCAGGGTCGCGTTGTCGGTGACCATATACATGGTTCCGCCGGCCACCACCGGCGCAATCGTCAGCGCGCCGGGCAGGGACATCGTGCCCGTCGTCGCCCCCGTCGCGGGGTCCAGCAGCACCGCGCTGCCGGTGGTGTTGCCCAGGAAGAGCTGCCCGCCCGCCAGGATCGGCCCGCACCAGGTGATGGGGTCGCGTTCCTTCGCCGGGTTCTCGAACCGCTCCAGCTGGCGCACCCAGGCCACGGCCCCGTCGGTGCGGTTGATCGCCGCCACCTCGGCACCGGTGCTGACAGCGAACACCCAGTCCCCTGCCACCCATGGCGTTTCGCCGGAGGCGAACTCCACCTCCCACAGCCGGCGGCCGGAGCGCAGGTCGTTGGCCAGCAGCACGCCGCCGAGGCTGGCGGCATAGACACGCCCGTCCTTCACCATCGGCATGCCGCGGATCGCCGAAAGATCGGCGATCGAGGTGCGCCCGCGCGAGGTGGCCAATGTGTCAGACCACACCACGGTGCCGCTGGTGCCGCGCATGGCCACCAGCTCGCCAGAGCCGAAGCCCGCGATCACGATCCCGTCCACATAGGCAGGGGCCGGCAGGCCCAGCACCAGCGTCTCCGTCGCCGGGGACTGGTACGACCACAGCTTCTTGCCGTCGGTGGCCGACAGGCCGAGCATCTGGTTGTCCAGCGTGCCGACGAACAGCCGCTCCGACGTGACGGTGGCGGCCGAGCGCGCCGGGGCGCCGAGCGCGGTGCGCCAGCGCACGCCGCCGCTGGCGGCATCCAGCGCCAGGATCTCGGCGCGGCCGGTGGTGGCGAACACCGTGTCTCCGCTTGCGGAAATGCCGCCGCCCACATTGGTGCTGCGGTCGTCGGCCGGCTCGGTATCGGCACTCCAGAGCGAACGCCCGGTGGCGGCATCGAAGGCCGAGACCATGCCGTCCGAATCCATCGTGAACACGCGCCCGCCGGCCACCACGGGCTGGGCGGTCACGCGGCGGCGATAGCCGGAGCTGCTGCCGATGCCGGCACTCCAGGCGCGGTTGTAGCCAGACAGTGCCAGGTGCCCGCCCTCATGCGCCGCGGTGCCGCCGGGCTGCGGCCACTCCGCCGCATCCATCGGGGCCGGCAGCCCCACGCGCTGCGGCGCGGTGCCGTCGGCCAGCGGGCGGGTGCCCGCCAGCACGGTCTGCCGCTCGCCGGGCAGGGTCTTCTTCTTGGTGCCGAACATGTCGTCGTAGGCCTGGCAGCCCGCCAAGGGGGCCACAAGGCCGGCGAGCAGCGCACTGCGGCGGGTGAAAGTCCGGGGGAGGGTCATGGCGCGGCGCTTCCACCGAGTTGGGCGAGCAGGCCGTTGGCGCGCCCGCGCACGCCGTCCGGCGCGGTCACGTCCAGGCTCAGGCGCTTGAGGGTCTCGCGCGCGGCATCGGCCTGGCCCTGGCGCAGGGCGACCAGCGCCTGGGCTTCGGCGGCCAGGGCACGCAGCGGATGATCGGGGCCGGCCAGCGGGGCCAGCCGGGCGGTGAGCAGGGCGGGATCGCCGGTCTCGATCTGGCGGATCGCCCAATAGTAGCTGGCGAGGTCGCGCAGCAGCGGATCGGCTGCGCCATCGGTGGCCACCTGGCTGTACAGCGCCAGCGCCGCGGCCATGTCGCCGGCATCGGCCTTCAGCGCGGCCTCGCGCAGCCGGGCGAGCGCCCGATACGCCCCGCCGCCCTCGGCCACCACCTGGCCCAGCAGCGGCAGCGCAGCCTCACGCTCCGCCGGCGCCGGCCGGTCGGCAGCGCGCAGGGCGGAGATATAGGTGGTGGCCACGCGCGCGGATTCGCGCGCCTTGTGCCACTGCCAGCCCTGCCAGGCGCCGGTTCCGGCCAGCACCAGGGCGGCGGCAGCGACCAGCAGGCCGCCGTATTTCTTCAGCATCTGCTGCGCGCGTTCGGCGCGCAGGTCCTCGCTGACCTCGTCGAAGATATCGGGCACGCGAATCCTTTCCCGGGCGGGGCGCGATTCCTGTGGGGAGTCGATCGGGCCGGACCATAGCGGCGCCGCCCCCTGGGGGCAAACGCCGCAACGCCGGCAGGGGCGCAGCCCCGCGAGGCGCAACCCGAAGGCTGGGCGGCTATCCCTGCGGAGTCGGCTCGCCCAGGGAGAGCATCAGCCGGTTCGCCCAGTTGAAGAAGGCGGCGGCCTGGATCGCATCGGCGATCGCCAGCTCGTCCATCCCCGCCGCGCGCAGCCGCGCCACATGCGCCGGCCCGAACGTCATCGGCAGCTCCGTCAGCGCCACCGAAGCCGCCACCACGGCGTTCCAGCGTTCGCCGAGATCAACCCCGGTGCCCTCGTCCAGCAGGCGCTGCACGTCCTCGCCGCGCTTGGAATAGGTGGTGGCGTGGCGGGCATGGACGGAGGCGCAGTAGATGCAGCCATTGAGGCGGGAGGCCGCGGTGGCCGCCAGCTCCCGCTCCGCCCGCGGCAGCCCGCCCTGGGTGTTGTAGAAGATGTCCTTGTCCGTGCGGGTGCGCGCGCCCAGCACCTCCGGGTCGTGCGCCAGCAGGCGGAAATAGGCGGACTTGGCGCGGGAGGCATCGACCAGCCCCGCCATGTGCCGCGGCGTGAGGTCGGCCTCGGCCATCGGCTCCAGCCAGGGCAGCCAATCGAGCATGGTCTTGGTGAATTCGTTCGGGATCGCGTGCCCCTCGGGGCGGTGGACGGTCTCGGTCATGGCACCCTCATGCCGCCAGCATGGCGCGGAAGCCGGCCACGGCGCGGATCTGGAAGGACAGGAAGGCGACGAGCTGGGACAGCGTTACCATCGCCGGGGTGCTCCAGCCGGCATCGGCCAGGCGCTGCAGATGGTCCGGGGCGGCATCGCGCGGGTGGAAGACCAGCATGTGCGCGTGATCGAGCGCGGCGGCCAGGCGCGGCCCCAGCGCGGCGCCATCGGCGGCGAAGCCCGGCGCCGGCGTGTTCTCCTTCGTGAGCGGCCCGGCCGGATAGGCGCCGTGCGGCCCCGTCGCCTGCCCGCGCGCGGCGGCCTCGGCCACCTTTGCGGCCAGGGCGGGCGCACGCTCGGTCAGCCCCTGCGCGTAGTAGGAAGCCGCCTCCGCCTGGTTGTGCAGCGCGGCCACGAAGGCCGCCACCGCCCAGCGTTCCGCCACCGCGAAGCCGCCGGGCTCGGCCGGCAGCAGCAGCAGGTCGTGGCTGGCCTGGGCATGCACCCGCGCTTCCGGCCGCTTGCGCCGGGCCTCGTCCAGCACGGAACCCGGGGGGATGCCGGCGAGAAGGTCGATGATGTCTGTCATGCGGCGTTCCGTGCTTCGGTGCGGCGCCAGCCCAGCGCGGGCGCGACGCGGTCTGCCATCAGTTCGATCGAGCGCAATACCAGCGGATGCGGCGGGTCGATGGAATGCACCTGCACCGCGAGGTCGGTGGCCCGCCGTAGCGTGGGCTCGGCGAGCAGGGAGGCGATCACGTCGTCCGGCGTGCCGCAATGCACGTCATAGGCGGCGATCAGGTCCTGCACGCTGCCCGTGGCGGCCGGGTGGCCCTGCGCCGCCAGCCGCGGGCGCATCCGGCCCAGCCCGAGCTCCGCCAGCCGCAGCGCCTCCGCCCGCGTATCGGCCACGAACACGCTGCGCGAGCCCAGCACGCGCGGCGCGACGCCAGGCGGCAGCGCAGAAAAATACGCATCCAGCATCGGCTCCTGGATCTCGGCCAGGGTCATGCCCCAGCGCTGGTCCGGCCGCGGCTGGGTGCGCGACAGCAGCAGCCCGTCTCCGGCGAGCCCCGCCCGGCGCGCACCCTCCACCCCGAAGCTCGCCTGCCATACCCGGGCATCGAGCCCGGCATGCGCGGGATACAGCCTGTCCCCGCCCGGCAGCGCATCGCCGGCCCAGGCAGTGCGGATCAGGGCGAGGTGATCGGCGGTCAGCTTCCCGCGCTCCTCGCTATCGAGCCCGAAGGCGCGGAAGGCGGCCATGTTGCCGCCCGGCCCGATCCCCACCTCCAGCCGCCCGCCGCTGAGCATATCCAGCACCGCGGTGTCCTCGGCCACGCGCAGCGGCAGTTCCAGCGGCAGGGTGATGATCCCCGTGCCCAGCCGGATGCGGCTTGTCTGCGCGGCCACATGGGCCAGGAACACCAGCGGCGCCGGCAGCCCGCCCTCGGCCTCATGGAAATGGTGCTGCGCCACCCAGGCACTGTCGAAGCCGCAGCGCTCGGCGTGGATGATCTGCTCCGCCGCCAGCCGGTAGCGCTCCGCCGCCGGGGCCGCATCCAGCACCCGGGTGAAGAAGCCCAGCCGGCGGAGCAGGGGCAGCGCCATGCGCGCTCAGCCCGGCGCGAAGGCCACGGATTCCGGCCGCTTCAGCTCGATCTCGATGAAGCTCAACGGCTCCGTGCCGCCGTTCATCACATCGTGCTCGGCGCCGAACGGGCGGCCATAGGCGGTGCCGACATCCACATGGGTCTCGCTCACCTCGGTGCCGTTGTGCACCTTCATGATCCCCTTGGTCAGCAGCACCACGAAATACGGATAGGCATGCTGGTGCCAGCCGGTCACGGCGCCGGGCGCGAAATCCCAGCGCGTGATGCGCACATCGGCATCGTCGCGCACGGTGGTGGGCACGGCGGGAATGGTGCAGACGAAAGCCATCGGAACGCGCTCCTTGCAGTGGCCGCAGAGTCCGCCTTGCCGCGCGTTTGGTCAACGCGGGATGTCGCGCAGCCCCCGGCCGAGATAGGCGCCCATCGTCACCTCCGGCCGCCCCGGCAGCGCGAACACCACCGGCGGCAGCGTCTCGATCGCGGCGAAAAGCGACCCATACGAAGCCCGAATGCGCCCCTCATCCTGCCGCGGCGCCAGCAGCAGCACATCCTGCCCCACGAGATCCGCGGCCGTGCGCGGCCGGTACGCGAACTGCCGGCAATCCACGTTGAGGCAGACCACCGGCGGCGCATTGCCCAGCGCATAATCCAGCTTCCCGGCATCGGACCAGGAGGGCGCGGCGACGGGATGGGCAAGCAACCCCCGCTGGGCCAGCGCCGCGCGCAGCGGCGCCCAGTCCAGCCCCTGGCGCAGCGGATCGCCGGGCAGGCGCAGCAGGTTGAGGTTCATCTCCACCGCCGCGAGCGAGAGCGCCCCCACCAGGAAGACCGCCGTGCCGGCCAGCGTGCGCCGCAGTGCCACCCGGTGCAGATTGGCCGCGATCCAGACCCCCAGCAGCGGAAAGACGAACAGGTAGCCAGGCGCCGCCCAGTGATACAGCACCCGCGGTGACCAGGCGGAGATCACCACGAACAGCGTGATCGGCACGAAGCCCAGCCAGGCCAGCAGCCACGGCCCCGCCGCCTTCGGCCCGGTCCGCAGCGCCCGCAGCCACAGCCAGGCCAGCGGCAGCCAGATCCACGGCAGCAGGAACAGCGCCTCCCCGGCGATGGTTGCGAACGGCGCCCCCAGCGCCAGCTTGCGCACCCCGGCGCGCGCCCCCTGGAAGGCGAAGCTGGCCCACCCGTTCGCCGCGTTCCAGGCCAGCACCGGCAGGAAGCCGGCCAGGGCCACCAGCCCGGCCGCCCAGGGCTTCGGCCCCAGCAGCTGCCGCGGCGCCAGCGTGAGCAACGCCACCAAGGCGCCCGCCAGGGTCAGCGCCGCGGTGTATTTCGCCATCAGCGCCAGCCCCGCGCACAGCCCGGCCGCCAGCCACGCCCCCCAGGAATCGCCGCGCAATGCCCGGTGGAACGCCCAGCCGAACCCCAGCAACGCCGCCACCAGCGGCCCATCCGGCAGCACCCAGGTGGCGGTGGTCACGCCCAGCACCGGCGCCATGTTCAGCGTCACGGCAGCCCACAAGCCTGCGCGTTCCCCAAACATCTCTGATGTGAGCCGGAACATCAGCCACGTTGTCAGCGCGAACAACGCCACGAAGGGCAGCCGCACCGCCAGCGGCGCCTCCGTCCCCAGCAGCTTTGCCGCCCCGGCCGAAAGCCACCACGACAGCGGCGGATGGTCGAAATACCCCCAGGCGAGGTCCCGCCCCGCCGCCACCATGTAGCTCTCGTCGATCCCCAGCCCCGTGCTGCCCGCCAGCGCCAGCCGGAACGCGGCGCTGCCCAGGATCAGCAGCGCGAGCCAGCGCGTGGCCGGCACGCTCAGTTGGAACCGAGCAGGCGCACGCCCAGCCCGGCCAATACCGTGCCCAGCACCGCATCGAAGCCGCGCTGGATGCGGCGATACAGAAGCGTCACCGCCTCGGCCGAAAGTGCGATCGCCAGCAACCCGTGCCAGAGAAGCGAGATCAGCGTTGCCCCCAGGATCGCGGCCACCAGCGTGGCGGTCCCAGCCCCCGCCCCCACCAGCACGCCGGCCAGCGCCGCCCAGAACGCACCGGCCTTGCCGTTCAGCAGCATCACCAGCAACCCGCGCCGGAACCCGCCGCCGGGCGGCGCATCCTCGGCCCGGATCTCCACCGGCGCCCCGCGCCAGGCCGCGCGCCAGCACTGGATCGCCAGGTACAGCAGGAACGTCCCGCCACCCCAGGCCAGTGCCGTCATGAACCAGGGATGGGAGGCAGCCAGCGTCGCCACCCCCCACACGGCGGCGAGGCCCCAGGCGATCTCGCCCGTGGCCATGCCCACCGCCGCCCGCACCGCCGGCCCGCGCCCATCGCGCGCCGCGGTGCCCAGCAGCATGGCGAAGTTCGGCCCCGGCGACATCACCGCCAGCGCGAACCCCGCCCAGAACACCAGCAGGACCTGAAGGTCCATCGGTGGTTCAGTCGGCCAGCACGTTCTGCTTCTGCTCGCCCAGCCCGTCGATGCCCAGGGTCATCACGTCGCCGGCCTTCAGCCAGATCGGGTTCGGCTTCTTGCCCATGCCCACGCCCGGGGGCGTGCCGGTGGCGATGATGTCGCCGGGGTGCAGGGTGATGAAGTGGCTCACGTAGCTCACGATCTGCACCACGTTGAAGATCATGGTCTTGGTGCTGCCGGTCTGCATGCGCTCGCCGTTCAGGTCCAGCCACATGCCCAGCGCCTGCGGGTCCGGCACCTCGTCCTTGGTCACCATCCACGGGCCGGTGGGGCCG
Source organism: Acetobacteraceae bacterium (assembly GCA_044358135.1). Taxonomy (GTDB): domain Bacteria; phylum Pseudomonadota; class Alphaproteobacteria; order Acetobacterales; family Acetobacteraceae; genus CAMDGX01. The sequence goes on from JBIKOJ010000054.1 coordinate 8,049, forward strand.
AAGGTGTCGCAGCCCTTGCCCTTGTCCCAGGTGCCGCCGCGCTCGGTCTGGAAGTTGCGCTCGGAGACGTCGTTCACCACGCAATACCCGGCCACATGGTTCATCGCATCGGCTTCGGACACGTACTTGGCCTTGGTGCCGATCACGATGCCCAGCTCTACTTCCCAATCGGGCTTGGTGGAGCCCTTGGGGATCACCACGTCGTCGTTGGGGCCCTGGAAGGCGCCGAGCGACTTCAGGAAGATGATCGGCTCGGTCGGCGGAGTGGCGCCGGTTTCGGCGGCGTGGTCGGCGTAGTTCAGGCCGATGCACACGAAGTTCAGCGGGCGCGCGATGCACGGCCCGATGCGCGGGTTGCTGCGCACGATCGGCAGCGTGGCCGGGTTGGCCCCGGCGATTTTGGCCAGGCCGGCCGGCGACAGCGTGGCGCCGTTGATGTCGGGCACGATGTCCGACAGGTCGCGCAGCTGGCCGTCGGCATCGAGCACGCCGGGCTTCTCGGCGCCGGGGGCGCCATAGCGAACGAGCTTCATTCTTCCGTTTCCTCGTAAGGTCCGATTGCCCGGACAGACTACAGCGAGATGCCGCCGTCAATCACCAGCGCCTGGCCGGTGACGAACACGCTGTCCTCGCTGGCCAGGTACACCGCCAGCGCCGCGATCTCATCCGGCCGCCCCAGCCGCCCCATCGGCTGGCGCGCAATGAACGCCGCCCGCGCCGCCTCCAGGCTGCCCGCCGCCGCCGCATTGGCCGCGATCCGGTCATCGAGGCTCGGCGACTGCACCGTGCCCGGGCAGATCGCGTTGCAGCGCACGCCCTTGGTCGCATAATCCGCCGCGATGGATTTCGTCAGCCCGATCACCGCGGCCTTGCTCGCGCCATAGATCGCCCGGTTGACGATACCCTTCACCGAGCTGGCCACGCTGGCCATGTTGATCACGCTGCCGCCCCCGCGGGCGAGCATCCCCGGCAGGAACGCCTGCGTGGTGCGCAGCATGGATTTCACGTTGAGGTCGAAGGCGAAGTCCCATTCCGCTTCCGTCGCCTCCAGCACCGTGCCCTGGTGCACGAAGCCGGCGCAGTTGAACAGGATATCCACCCCCCCGATCGCCTCGGCCGCCGCCTGCACTGCCGCGGTATCGCGCACATCCAGCGCCATGGTGCGAATGCCCGGCCCCACGATCTCCGCCAGCTTCGCCGCATTCAGGTCGGTCGCATAAACCTGCGCCCCCTCAGCAGCGAAGGCGAGTGCCGTGGCCCGCCCAATACCCTGGGCAGCAGCGGTTACGAGGGCAGTCTTGCCTTTGAGGCGCATGGACATCGGGCGCTCCTGGTTCGTTTCGTGCGTTACGCATGGAGTACGCCGGGCCTGGGGCGCGGGCAAGGGGTGGCGGAAAGGAAGGAAGTGCCAACCGCCAAGACCGCCAAGGGGCCGCCAAGGCGCTTCTGTGGTGAAGCCTCCTTGGCGACTCTCCTTTGCGTCCTTGGCGCCTTGGCGGTGACCCTCTCTGCCCGAACCCAGACTCAGTGGTTGTCCCGGCTCTCCCCCCGCGTCTCCAGGATGTTCAGATACAGCGTCGCCGGCTCCAAACACCCGCCCGAGCCCAGCTGCCCCACCATGGAACGATAGATCTCCTCCCACGGCGTCTTGTGCACCAGCTGGGGCGGTGTCCACGCCGCGCGCCGCCGCTCCATCTCGCCTTCCGGCAGCAGCACGTCCACCTTCTGCGTGTTGAGGTCGATGCGGATCCGGTCCCCGGTCTGCAACAACGCAAGCCCGCCGCCGACGGCCGCCTCCGGCGACACGTTCAGGATCGAAGGCGAGCCCGAGGTCCCGCTCTGCCGCCCATCGCCCATCGTCGGCAACGCGTTAATCCCCGCCTTCAGCATCGCCGCCGGCGGCTGCATGTTCACCACCTCGGCACTGCCCGGGTACCCCACCGGCCCGCAATTGCGGATGATCAGCACCGACTGCTCCTCCACCCCCAGCGCCGGGTCATCCAGCCGGTCGTGGTAGTCCTCCGGCCCCTCGAACACGATCGCCTTGCCCTCGAACACGTTCGGGCGGCTGGGATCAGAGAGGAACCGGCTGCGGAACTCCTTGTCGATCACGCTGATCTTCATCACCGCGCTGTCGAAGATGTTGCCGGACAGCACCACATAGCCGGCCCGCTCCATCATCGGCTTGGCATACGAACGGATCACCTCGCGGTCCCCGTCGGGCACATTGGCCAGGTTCTCACCCAGCGTCTTGCCGTTCACCGTCATCACGTCGAGATGCAGCTTGCCGGCATTGGCCAGCTCCTTCATCACCGCCGGCACGCCGCCGGCGCGATAGAACATCTCGCCCAGGAACCGCCCGGCCGGCTGCAGGTCCACCAGCAACGGAATCTCCGGCCCCAGCCGCTGCCAATCCTCCAGCGTGTGCTCCACGCCCATGTGCCGCGCGATCGCCACCATGTGCACCGGGCAATTCGAACTCGCCCCCAGCGCCGCCGCAGCCACCACCGCGTTCTCGAACGCCTTCTTGGTCATGATGTCCGAGGGCCGCAGCTTCTCGCGCACCATCTCCACGATGCGCTTGCCGGTGTAGTACGCCATCTGCCCGCGCTCGCGATACGGCGCCGGAATGGCGGCGCAGCCCGGCAGGCTCATCCCCAGCGCCTCGGCCAGCGAGTTCATCGAGGTCGCCGTGCCCATCGTGTTGCAATGGCCGATGGAGGGCGCGGAGGAGCACACCATCTCCATGAATTCCTCATAGCCGATCTTGCCCTCGGCATGGAGCTTGCGCCCCTCCCAAACGATGGTGCCGGAGCCCGAAAGCCGGCCCTTCCACCACCCGTCCAGCATCGGCCCGCCCGAGAGCGCGATCGCCGGAATATTCATCGTCGCCGCACCCATCAGGCACGCGGGCGTGGTCTTGTCGCACCCGGTCGTCAGCACCACGCCATCGATCGGGTAGCCGTGCAGCACCTCCACCAGGCTCAGATACGCCAGGTTCCGGTCCAGCGCCGCGGTCGGCCGCTTCAGGGTTTCCTGGATCGGATGGATCGGGAACTCCAGCGGAATGCCGCCGGCATCGCGAATGCCCGCCTTCGTCCGCTCGGCCAGTGCAATGTGGTGCCGGTTGCACGGCGCGATGTCGCTGCCCGTCTGCGCAATCCCGATGATCGGCCGCCCCGCCTGCAACTCCTCCCGCGTCAGCCCGAAATTCAGCTGCCGCTCCAGGTACAGCGCCGTCATCGAAGGGTTGCCGGGATTGTCGAACCAGCGCTGGCTGCGCAGCCGCCCGTCGTCGCCAGACTCATCGTGCGCCATGGACCATCCTCCTCATCTCGTCGCCAAACCCTGGGCGGACGACAGCAAGCCTGTCAACCAACCGGTGCGGGCGCGGAAGGGTCGGCACGAGCAGTGGCCTTTCCCTAGCTCCGCCGCATCCGCGCGATGAAGAACCCGTCCATCCCGCCGCGCCCGGGCCACAGGGCGGGGCTGGTGCGCAGCGTGCCGTCCAGGAACAGGGCGTCCGGCAAGGGGCATTCCGCGTCCGTGAAAGGGTCGGCGACGAGCGGCAGCCGGTCCAGCGCCGCCTGCAGGCGATCCGGGCCTTCCTCCGGCTGGAGGGAGCACACGGCATAGACCAGGCGCCCGCCGGGCTTCAGCATGGCGGCGGCGGCGGCCAGCAGCTTGTCCTGCGCTTCGGCCATCGCGGCCACGTCGCGCGGGCGGCGCAGATGCGGGATCTCAGGATGGCGGCGGATGGTGCCGGTGGCGGTGCAGGGCGCATCCAGCAGCACGGCATCGAACAGCGCGGGCGGCTGCCAGTCTGTGGCATCGGCCTGCACGATCTCAGCCGGGAGCTGCAGGCGCGCCAGGTTCTCGCGCAGCCGGGCAAGGCGGGAAGGGTTCTGCTCCACCGCGGTGACGTCCGCACCGGCGGCGGCCAGCTGTGCGGTCTTGCCACCGGGTGCGGCACACAGGTCCGCAATGCGCTCCCCGGGCCGGGCGGCCAGCAGGCGAGCCGGCAGCGCCGCGGCGGCGTCCTGCACCCAGAAGGCCCCCTCGGCGAAGCCCGGCAGGTCGGCGATGCGGGTGCCCGCGGGATACCGATACGAGCCGGTCGGCAACGCCTCGCCCCCCGGCGGCGGTTCCACGCCGGGTTTCAGGGAAAGATCAAGCGGCGCCTCCCGCTGGTGCGCCTCCGCGATCGCACGAGCGCCACGCCCCCAGCTGGCCCAGAGCCACGGCGGCGTATCCAGCCGCGGGGCGTCGAGCCCCTCCAGCGCGGCAGGCGTGAGCTTGCGCAGCACGGCGTTGATGAGGCCGGTGAAGGGGGCAAGGCCGCGGGCGCGCGCGAGGTCCACGGCGGTGGCCACCGCGGCATGGGCCGGCGTGTCCAGCAACAGCAGCCCGGCGGCGCCGAGGCGCAGGATGGTGCGGACGGGATCCGGCGGCGCCCGGCGCAGGAACGGCTCCAGCACCGCATCCAGCGTGCCGGCCCGGCGCAGCACGCTCGCCGCCAAGCGATGAGCCGCCGCCTTGTCGCGCGGGTCGATGCGCGGCAGGGAATCCAACGCGTGTTCCAGCGTGCGGTGCTTCTCCAGCACGGCAGACAGCAGGTCGAAGGCCGCCAGGCGGGTGGGATCGGCGGCCATCAAAGGATTCTTCTTTTTTGTGAACAAAAAAGAAGCAAAAAAAACTTCATGAACTGCGCCTCGTCTGGGTGATCTACGGGCGCAAGGTCATAAAGTTTTTTTGCTTCTTTTTGTTCACAAAAAGAAGACTCTTGCCTACACATTGAAGCGAAACAGCATCACGTCGCCATCGCGCACAACGTATTCCTTGCCTTCCACGTGCATCTTGCCGGCCGCCTTGGCGCCCACTTCGCCGTTCAGGGCCACGTAGTCCTCGTAGCCGATCGTCTCTGCCGCGATGAAGCCGCGCTCGAAGTCGCCATGGATCACGCCGGCGGCGGCGGGCGCCTTGGTACCGGCGATGATGGTCCAGGCGCGGGCTTCCTTCGGACCGCAGGTGAAGTAGGTGATCAGCCCCAGCAGCGCGTAGCCCTCGCGGATCACGCGATCCAGGCCGCTGTCCTGCAGCCCCAGGCCATCCAGGAAGTCCTTGCGGTCCTCCTCCGGCAGCTGCGCCACCTCCGCCTCGATGGCGGCGGAGACGATCACGTGGCGCGCGCCCTCGGCCTTCGCCCGCTCGGCCACGCGGGCGGAATGGGCGTTGCCGGTGGCGGCCTCGGATTCGGCCACGTTGCACACGTACAGCACGGGCTTGGAGGTGAGCAGGTTGAGCTGGCGCACCGCCTCTTCCTGCCCCTTCGGGATCGCCGTGCGCGCCATGCGGCCTTCGGTGAGGGCCGCGACGATCGGTTCCATCAGCGCCACCTGGGCGATGCTTTCCTTGTCGCCGCCGCGGGATTTCTTCTGCGCCGCGATCAGCCGCTTCTCCAGGCTTTCGAGGTCGGAGAGCATCAGCTCCGTCTCCACCGTCTCGGCATCGCGGATCGGGTCCACGCTGCCTTCCACGTGGGTCACGTCGCCATCCTCGAAGCAGCGCAGCACGTGCACGATGGCATCCACCTCGCGGATATTGGCCAGGAACTGGTTGCCCAGCCCCTCGCCCTTGCTGGCGCCGCGCACCAGGCCGGCGATGTCCACGAATTCCAGGCTGGTCGGCACGGTCTTCTGCGACTTGCCGATCTTGGTGAGCATGTCGAGCCGCGGATCAGGCACCGCCACGCGACCCACATTGGGCTCGATGGTGCAGAACGGATAATTCGCCGCCTGCGCCGCCACGGTGGCGGTGAGTGCATTGAACAGCGTGCTCTTGCCCACGTTGGGCAGGCCGACGATGCCGCAGTTGAATCCCATTATTTCGTTTCCTGCGTCAGAAGCGCCACGCGCGTCATGAAATCTTCGGGTTTGTCCGCCGCCAGCATCGGCGCGGCATCGGCCACGGCATCCAGCAGCGCGATCAGCCAGTCCTGGTCAACCTTGGCGAAATCGCCCAGCACATGCCCGGTCACCCGCGCCTTGTCGCCGGGGTGGCCGATGCCCAGCCGCACGCGCCAGTAGTCGGGCGTGCCCAGCTGGCGGTCCATGCTGCGCAGGCCGTTATGCCCCGCCGCCCCGCCGCCCTTCTTCACCCGCACTTTTCCAGGCGCCAGATCCAGTTCGTCGTGGAAGGCGGTGATGTCCCCGGGCGCCAGCTTGAAGAAGGCTGCGGCCGGCTGAACGCTCTCGCCGGAGGCGTTCATGTAGGTCATCGGCTTCAGCGCCAGCACCTTGGTGCCGCCGATGCTGCCTTCGGCCACCAGGCCCTTGAAACGCTGCCGCCACGGGGAGAACCCGTGGCGGTGCGCAATCCGGTCCAGCGCCATGAAGCCGATGTTGTGGCGCTGGCGCAGCATGCCGGGCTCAGGATTGCCCAGCCCCACCCACAGCTTCACGTCCATCTCCCATCGGCGACCTGAGAGCCCGTTTGAGACCTCGCTCCGGCGCGCCAGAGGCGGCCGCTGGCCGCCGCCCGGCGGTGATGTTCGAGCACCGGCGCGGAGCGGCCTGGAGGCCGTGAGCACCGGAGCGCAGAAGATCGCCGTCGGATGGCCGCCGGAGTAGAGGTATCAAATGGGCTCTTACTTCTTCTTGGCGGCGGGCTTGGCCGGAGCCTTGGTGCCGCCAGCCGGCGTCGCCTCGGCGGCCTCGGCCATCTTGGTCGGCGCGGCCACCGTGGCGATCACGAAGTCGCGGTCGGTGATGGTCGGCTTGATGCCGTCCGTGCCGGTGAGGTCGGACCAGCGGATGTTGTCGTTGATGTCCAGCGCGGCGAGGTCGGCATCGAAATGCGGCGGCACGGTATCGGGGTCCACCAGGCATTCCACGGTGTGGCGCACCACGTTCAGCATGCCACCGCGCTTCAGGCCCACGGAGATCAGCTCGTTGTGGAACACCACCGAGACAGCGACGCGGATCTTCTCGCCGGGGGCGAGGCGCTGGAAATCCACATGTTCCGGCTTGTCGGTCACGGGATGGAACTGCACGTCGCGGATCAGGGCGCGGGTGCTTTCACCGCCCACCTTCAGCTCGAACAGGCGCGAGCGCCAGCCGGACTGGTGGATTTCCTTCATCACCGCCTTGGGCTCCAGGGCGATCAGGGTCGGCGCCTGCTTGGCACCGTAGATAACAGCGGGCACAAGGCCCTGCCGCCGGGTCGCGCGTGCTGCCCCCTTACCTGCACGCTCGCGCGAAGCGGCCTCGATCGTCACGAAGTTGGCCATTTTCTCGCTCCAGATGAACGTAAAGCGCCGGCCTCCAGGGGTGCCGGCGCCTCAATTTTTCGGTTGCCACCCGGGTGGGGGGCGGCGGCGATGTAGCAAGCCCGGGAGATGCACGCAAATGCCTTGACCGGTGGGGAGGCATGCGGGCCTCATTGCGCCCATGGAATTCCTGGTCCTGGTGGCGCTGGGCGTCGTTGGCGGATGGCTGCTCGGCATCGTCGGGTTCTTCCAGGCCCGCAGCGCGCGGCGCGAATTGGCCGAGCTGCGCCGCGCCCTGGCCGAAGGCCGTCCGATCACCGCCACGCCGGATCCGCTCGCCGCCTACCAGGCCGAACTGGCAGCCGGCGAGGCCCAGCCGCCCGGCGAACCCGCCATGCCGCCGGGCGCCCGCCCCTCCCCCTTCGGCCCGCCGCCCACCCAGCGCGGCTCCGTGCCGCCGGCCGGCCCGGCGCCCGAACCCGAGCCCGAACCGGCCCCCCCGCCCCCGGGCCCGAAGATCGATATCGAGGCCCTGCTCACCATGCGCTGGGGCGTATGGCTGGGCGCCGCCGCCCTGCTGCTCGCCGGCGTGTTCTTGGTGCGCTACGCGGTGGAGGAAGGCTGGCTCGGCCCCGCCGTGCGCTGCTTCCTGGCCATGTTGCTGGGCATCGCCCTGCTGGCCGGCGCCGAATGGCTGCGCCGCCGCCCCGCGCCGGTGCGCGACGAACCCGCGGACCCCGAGGCCCCGATCCCGCCCGAACTGCTGCTGGCCGATCACGGGCCGGCCGCGCTGGCGGCCGGCGGGGCCGCGGTGCTGTTCGGCGCCGCCTATGCCACCGGGGCCATGTACGGGCTGGTGCCGCCGCTGGTCGGCTTCGTGCTGATGGCCGCCGCCGCGCTGGTGGGCCTCCTCGCCTCCCTGCGCTTCGGCCCGCTGGTCGGCGTGGTGGGCGTGGCCGCCGCCTTCGCCACCCCGGCCCTGGTGGAAACCACCCCCCCCAGCGCGCCCGGGCTGTTCGGCTACCTGCTCTTCGTCACCGCTGCGGCGGTGGCCGTGGTACGCTACAGCGCCTGGGCCTGGCTGGGCTGGATCGCCACCATCGCCGGGGCGGTCTGGGTCGGGCTTGCGGCCACCGGCGCGCTCGGCAGCGAGTATTGGGCGCCGGGCCTTTTCGTCCCCGCGGCCGCCGCCCTTCACCTGCTGTTCCTGCCGCGCGCGGCACTGGACCATCCCGTGGGCCTGCGCCTCTCCTGGTTACCGTTCCTCGCCCTCGGCCTGGCCGGCGTGATCCTCTCGGGCGAGATGGCGGATTTCTCCGTGCGCCTCGGCGTGCTGTTGCTCGCCCCGCTCGCCGTAGCCGTCGGCGCGCGGGATGCGCGGCTGGACCGCCTGCCCTGGCTTGCCGCGCTGCTGTTCCTGCTCACCCTGCTCGTCTGGGCCATGCCCGCCTGGCAGCCCACCGGCGAGGCGATCCACATCGAGGGCGCCGTGCAGGCCTTCCTGCCCGGCGCCTGGGCCCCGCAGGTGATCCAGCCCCAGCTCTTCACCGCCATCGCGATGGCCGCCTTCTTCGCCCTGTGCGGTTTCGTGCTGGAACGCTGGGGCGACCGCCCGGTGCGCTGGGCGGGGCTGGCGGCGGCGGTGCCGGTCGTCACCCTCGGCGTCACCTACCTGCAGGTGGCCCGCTTCCAGGCCGACGCGTTGTGGGCCCTGGCCGCCGCCGCCGTGGCCGCCATCTCGGTCGCCGCCGCCACCGCCGCAATGAAGGACGGCGGGTTGCAGCGCGCCGGAGCCCACGCCGCCGGCGCCATCGCCGCGATCTGCGTTGGAATCGCCATCGTGCTGCACGACCAGTGGGTCACGCTCGCCATCGCCCTGATGCTGCCCCCGCTGGCCTGGATCGAGGCGCGCACCGACCTGCCCGCCCTGCGCCGCGTGGCGCTCGCCGTCGCCGCGCTGGTCATCATCCGCCTGCTCGGCAACTGGTATGTGCTCGATTACGGCTTCGGCACCGCCCCTGTGGCGAACGGCCTCTGGCTCGCCTACGCCGTTCCCGCCGCCTGCTTCTGGCTCGCCGCGCGCATGTTCCTGCGCCGCGGCGACGACCTCGCCGTGGCGGTGCTGGAAGCCGGCGCCATCGCGTTCGCCACCGTCTTCGTGGCACTGCAGATCCGCCACTGGCAGGGCAGCGGAGACTTCGAGGCCGACAGCACCAGGCTGGAAGTGGGCCTGCACGTCTCCGCCCTCGGCGCCCAGGCGCTGGCCGGCCTCATCCTCTCCCGCCGCGCCGGCCGCAGCGTGCTCGCCATCGCCTGGCGCCTCCAGGGTGGGCTCGCGCTCGCGGGCGGCCTGCTGCTGCTCGCCAATCCGGTCTGGATGGACGACACCTCGAGCCACGTCGAGCTCGCCTTCGCCTACCTCGTCCCTGCCCTTCTGGCCGGCGCCGCGCTGGCCCAGCGCGAACTGGCCCGCGCCCTCAAGCCGCTCGGCTTCTACGCCCTGCTGGCCGGCTTCGCCTGGCTGAGCCTCACGGTCCGCCTGGCCTTCCACCCCGACGCGATGCTCGGCCACGCCGAGGTGACGGAAGCGGAGATGTGGACCCTCTCCGGCGCATGGCTCGCCTATGGCGCCGCCCTGATGGCCGCCGGCATCCGGCTGCGCGCCCGCAGCGTGCGCCTCGCCGCGCTGGGCGTGATCGCCGTGGTGGTGGCCAAGGTCTTCCTGCTGGACATGGCGGAGCTGGGCGGGCTGTGGCGCGTACTGAGCTTCCTCGGCCTCGGCCTCAGCCTGATCGCGCTCGGCGCCGTCTTCCGCCGCTTCGTGGCTACCGCGAAACCCGACCCAGAAATGCCTGCAGCGCCGCCGTAACCGTCTGCGGTTGCTCCTGCTGCACCCAGTGCCCGGCGCCCTCCACCAGCACCGGCTTCCCCATGTCGGTGAAGACGCGCGTCCACATCCGCTCCAGCGCCCCCGGCGACTGGTGAATGCCCCAATCCTGCGCCCCGGCCACGAACATCGCCGGGATGTCGATCGTGCGCCCGGCGAACATCTGCTGCTCCGCCACCAGCGCAGGGTCGAAGCGGCAGCGATACCAGTTCAGCCCGCCCTGGAACCCCGTGCGGCCGAACTCTGCGGCATACACTGCCAGCTCCGCCTCCGTGAGCCACCGACACGAAGCCACCTCCGCCGGGCTGGGCATGTGCGCCGCCACCGTCTCGGCCATGGTCTGGCCCAGCTCCATCACGTAGTAGGTCGGCAGCTTCGCCAACTCCTGCGCCGTCCAGCCCGCCAGCGGAAACGGACGATTCCCCGCCCAGTCCGCAGATTTGTGATGGTAGTAGGCGCGCAGGAAATCATGCAGCCCCTGCGGCGCGTGATGCATGTCCGCATCCGCCGCCCGCGTCGAATAATACCGCTGGTAGTGCTTGCGCGGCCGCGCCAGCGCCGCCAATGCGCTGTCGATGTCCGGGGCTCCCGCCCCCAGCGCCGGCGCCCCGGTGAACGGCGCGCTCATCAGCACCACGGCCCCATACACATCCGGCCGCAGCAGCGCGCTCCACCCGGCCACCGACGCCCCGAAATCATGCCCCACCACGCAGGCCGCCCGCTCATGCCCCAGCGCCCGCACCAGCAGGAAGGCATCGCGCGCCAGGTTGGCCATGCGGAACGGCGCGAGGCCGCCATCGTATTCCGCCACCCACCCCGTGGTGCGGCCATAGCCGCGCTGGTCCGGCGCCACGGCATGAAAGCCCGCCCGCCCCAGCGCCGGCAGCACGTGCCGCCAACTCCACGCCAGCTCCGGAAACCCATGCAGCAGCAGCACCAGCGGCGCGCCGGGATCGCCGGCCTCCAGCACATGCATGGCCAGCTCGCCCGCCTGCACGTGCCGCGCCCGCACCCCCTCCGGCAGCACGGCCGCGTCCAGCGGGCTCATGCCCGCACCACCCGAACCACGGCGATGATCATGTGCAGCCCCGCCATGCACAGGGACAGCGGCAGCCGCATCATCAGCCACCACTCCGGCGCCACGTAGCGCCGCGTCAGTTCCCGGTCGCCCCACAGCACCGCCAGGAACAGCGCCGACAGCACCGCCACGCTCAGCGGCGTCAGCACATACACCACCCCCCAGGCCGCCAGCGCCGGCAGCACCGCCAGCCCCAGCCACAGCATCAAATCCCGTGGATGCCCCCGCGCCGCCCCCAGCCCCCACCAGGCCCCGCCCAGGAAACTCAGGATCACCGCGCCATAGGTCGCCGCCGCCCGGAACGCCATGTCCTGCTGCGCCCGCGCAGCGAACAGCATCACCAGCAGCGCCGCCACCGTGGGCAACAGCCCGGCAGCACCGAGAACCAGCGCGGGGCGAGGAGGGAGCTTGGTGCGGTCGAACATGGCGAAGCCGTATCCCAGGCAGCCCGGGGATTCAAGAAAGCGCGTTCTTTTTTGAAAAAAAGAGCCAAAAAACTTTTCTCACTTGCACGCGTGCCAGACAGGCAAGCACGGCGCCAGTGTATGAAGTCTTTTTTGCTTCTTTTTTCTTCAGAAAAAAGAAGACTCTTCCCTTCCCTGAAATCCTTCCCACCTCCCGCCCATGCCCACCCTCCTCCCCATCCTCGCCGACCAGCTCACCCCAACCCTCGCCTCACTCCGCGCCACCGATCCCGCCGAGGCCGTGGTACTGATCGCGGAGGTGGCGGCGGAGGCCGGCTACGTGCCGCACCACCGCAAGAAGCTCGCCTTCCTGTTCAGCGCCATGCGCCACTTTGCCGAAGAACTCCGCACCCTCGGCTGGCGCGTGGACTACGTGGCGCTCGATGATCCCGCCAACACCGGCACCCTCTCGGGCGAGCTCACCCGCGCCGCCGCCCGCCACGGTGCCACCCGCGTGGTGGCCACGCTGCCCGGCGAATGGCGCGTGCTGAACGATATGCATGGCTGGGAGGCCACACTCGGCGTCCCGGTGATCCTGATGGAGGACGACCGCTTCCTGTGCCCCCGCACCCGCTTCGAAGCCTGGGCGCGCGGCAAGAAGCAGATGCGCATGGAATTCTTCTACCGCGAGATGCGCCGCGAAACCGGCCTGCTGATGAACGGCACGGAGCCCGAAGGCGGAAGCTGGAACTACGACGCCGAGAACCGCAAGCCGCCGAAGAAGGGCCTCGCCCTGCCGGAGCCGCACCGCTTCGAACCCGATGCGACCACGGCCGAGGTGCTCGCCCTGGTGGAACAGCGCTTCCCCGATCGCTTCGGGGATTTGCACCCGTTCTGGTTCGCCACCACCCGCGCCGATGCCGAGGCCGCCTTCGCCCGCTTCCTGCGGCTGGGGCTGCCGAATTTCGGCGACTACCAGGATGCCATGCTGCGCGGCGAGGCCTTCCTGTTCCACGCCGTGATCGCCCAGTACCTGAACTGCGGCCTGCTGGACCCGATGGCGGTGTGCCGGGCGGCGGAAGCCGAGTACCGCGCCGGCCGCGCGCCCCTGGCCTCCGTGGAAGGCTTCATCCGCCAGATCCTGGGGTGGCGCGAATATGTTCGCGGCATCTACTGGCTGAAGATGCCGGAGTATGTGGAGCAGAACGCGCTGGCCGCCACCCGCCCCCTGCCTGGCTTCTACTGGTCCGGCGAGACCGACATGGCCTGCCTCGCCGCCGTGGTGAAGCAGACCAGGCGCGAGGCCTATGCCCACCACATCCAGCGCCTGATGGTCACCGGCAACTTCGCCCTGCTGGCCGGCATCGACCCGCGCGAGGTCCACGAGTGGTACCTCGCCGTCTATGCCGACGCCTATGAGTGGGTGGAGTTGCCCAACACGCTGGGCATGAGCCAGTTCGCCGATGGCGGCCTGCTGGCCAGCAAGCCCTATGCGGCCAGCGGTGCCTATATCGACCGCATGAGCAACTACTGCACCGGCTGCCGCTACGACGTGAAGGCGAAGAACGGAGAGGCGGCCTGCCCGTTCAACTACCTCTACTGGGATTTCCTGGCCCGCAACCGGACAGTGCTCGGCAACAACCCCCGCCTCGGCCCGGTCTGGCGCACCTACGATGCCCTGCCCGCAGAGCGCAGGGCAGCGATCACCCGCGATGCAGCCGGCTTCCTCGCCGAATTGACCTGATCGGGCGAGCGGCGCACCTTTCCGGGGTCCGAGGATCGCCCAGGAGAGCCCGATGTCCCCCGCCGCGCGGCAGATGGCGTTCATCAACCTTGCCCATGGGTTCACCCATTACTGCCTGCTGATCCTGCCCACCGCCGTGCTGGCGATGGTGCTGATGCCCAACGGGCCGTTCGGGGACGACTATGAGCTGATCCTGCCGTTGGCCACCGGCGGTTTCGTGCTCTACGGCCTGCTCTCCCTGCCGCAGGGCTGGCTCGCGGCGCGGTTCGGGCGGCACAATCTGATGACGGCGTTCTTCCTCGGCGCCGGGGTTTCCATGATCGGCACGGGGCTCGCGCCCTCGCCGCTTTGGCTCGCCGTGGCGTTGGCGGCCACGGGGGCGTTCGCGGCGATCTACCATCCGATCGGCACCGCGCTGCTGGTGGACGTGGCGGGCGAAAAGCCGGGCCAGGCGATCGGGCTCAACGGCGTGTTCGGCAATGTCGGCGTGGCGATGGCGCCGATGATCACCGCCTTCGTGGCCTTCCGCTGGGGCTGGCACTGGGCGTTCATCCTGCCCGGCGTGCTGTGCACCGCGGCCGGGCTGGTTTGGATGCGGGAGCCGGTGTTCGATCATGCCGCGAAGAAATCGGGCAAGCCGTTCCCGGAGATTCCGCCGCAGCTGGTGCGCCGGGCGATGATCGTGCTGCTGATGGTCGCCGCGGTTTCCGGGCTGGTGTTCAACGCCTTCACCCTGCTGCTGCCCAAGCTGATGCAGGAGCGGCTGGCGGGCGATCCCGGTCTGCTGCCCCTGGCCGGCCTGGCGGCCACGGTGGCCACGCTGTGCGGGGCGGTCACGCAGCTGACCGTAGGGCGCTTCATCGACCGGACCACGCTGCGGCAGATGTTCCTGCCGATGGCCGTGGTGCTGGTGCCGGCGCTGGCGGCGCTGGCCTTCGTGGATGGCTGGCTGGCGGTGCCGGTGGCCGGCGTGGTGGCCGCGGTGCTGTTCGGGCAGGTGACGGTGAACGAGACGATGACCGCCCGCTACATCTCCCCTGCCCTGCGCACGCGGATGTATTCCGTGCGTTTCTTCATCGGCTTCCTGGGCAGCGCCGCCTCTGCCCCGCTGATCTCCTTCCTCTATGCCCGCACCGGCAGCCAGGGGGCGTGCCTGGCCGTGCTGGCGGGGTTCGCGGTGATCACGCTGTGCTGCGCCTGGTTCTTCCCCAACCGGCGCGAGGAGCTGAACCCGGAATTGTGGGCCGAGACGGCACCGAACCGTGGGGTGCCGGCGGCGGCGGAATAGTCGCCTTGGATTTGCCCGCCGCACGCGCCATCTTGCGGGGATGAAGCGACGCGCCCTGCTGGCCACCGGCCTGCTGTTCCCCCTGCCCGCCCTGGCCCAGCCGCGCCCCCCCGCGCCGGCGATGCGGCCGGCCACGCTGTCGGCGCAGGACCGGGCCGATATCGCGCGGATCGAGGCGTATCTGAACGCGCTGCGCACCATGCGGTCCCGGTTCCTGCAGGTGGCGCCGGACGGGCAGGTGACGGAAGGCAATGCCTGGATCCAGCGGCCGGGCCGCATGCGGTTCGAATACGACCCGCCCTCGCCGCTGCTGCTGGTGGCGGGGAATGGCAACGGGTTGTTCTACGACAAATCCTTGAAGCAGGTGAGCTACTTCCCGCTCAGCTCCACGCCGCTGGGCATCCTGCTGTCGGACAACCTGAAGCTGGCCGGCGAAGTGACGGTGGCGGCGGTGGAGCGGCTGCCGGGGCAGATCCATGTGGTGCTCTACCGCACCGCCTCCCCGGGGGACGGCACGCTGACGCTGGTGTTCGCCGACGGGCCGCTCTCCTTGCGGCAGTGGATGGTGACCGACCCGCAGCAGCGCGAGACGACGGTGTCGCTGTTCAACGTCTCGGTCGGCGGCACGTTCGACCAGAAGCTGTTCGACACCGCCGATCCCAGGTTGCGGGAATAGCTATTCCGGCACGCGGGATTGTGTTCATCTGTTTGCCACGATCCTGCTTCATCCTGCGTCAGCGCATCCCGTTTCGAGGCCCATGAAACCGCTCATCGGCATTTCCTGCTGCGTCAAGCAGTTCGGCGTGTTCGGCACCGCGAACCACGCTGCGTCCCACACCTATATCCATGCCACCGACAACGTGGTCGGCGGGGTGCCGATCCTGGTGCCGGCGAACGGGGCGCTGGCGGATATCGCCACGCTGGTGTCCCGGTTGGATGGGCTGATCCTGACCGGCAGCCGCAGCAATGTCGCGCCGACCAATTACGACGGGCCGGCGCATGCCGAGGGCACGCCGGAGGACCATGACCGCGATGGCGTCACGCTGCCCTTGATCCGCGCCGCGGTGGCGGCCGGGGTGCCGGTGCTGGCGATCTGCCGCGGCATGCAGGAGATGAACGTGGCGCTCGGCGGCAGCCTGCACCAGCGGCTGCAGGACCTGCCGGACCGGATCGACCATTCCACGCCGATGTCGCCGCACCCCAGGGTGCGCACCGGCAAGTCCCACGCGGTGCGGGTGGCGCCGGGATCGTGGCTGCACCGCGTGTGCGGGCGGACGGAGATTCCGGTGAACTCGCTGCACAACCAGGGCGTGGACAAGCTGGCACCCGGGCTGGCGGTGGATGCGACCGCCCCGGACGGGACGGTGGAGGCGGTGCATTGCACCACCGGGCCGGGCTTCGCGGTGGGGGTGCAGTGGCACCCGGAATACGATTGGGAGCGGGACGAGATTTCCCGCCTGATCTTCGTGGCGTTCGGCGAGGCGGTGCGTGCCCGCCTCGCCGGCCCGGCGCGGCTTTCTGCCGCCGATTAGCCGGGCTCCCCTGCCAGCGGCAGGGCGATGAAGGTGCGGGCTTCGCCGCGCTGCACCTGGAGGGCCACGGCCGGGCGGCCGGCCTTGCGGGCGGCTTCGACGGCGGTGGCGACATCGGATGGCGTGGTCACCTCCTTGTCGCCTGCCCGCAGGATGATGTCGCCGGGCTGAAGGCCACGGGATTCCGCGACGCTGCCGGGGGCGACCTGGACCACGGCCGCACCATCCCCTTCCGGGTTCGGGCGCATCGCCAGGCCGAGGGCGCCGGGGCGGGCCTGTTGCTGCGGGGTTTCCTGGGCGCGGGCCTGGGCCTTGCGGTCCGGCGCTTCGCCCAGGGCGACGCGCTGCTGGGTGGGCTTGCCCTCCCGCTGGAGGGTGACGGCCACGGTGGCGCCGGGCTTGCTGTCGCCGATCGCGCCGGCGAGGTCGCGCGGGCCGCGGATGGGACGGCCTTCGACTTCGGTTACCACATCGCCGGCGCGCAGGCCGCCGCGGGCGGCGGGCGAGTTGGGCTCCACGCCGGCGATCAGGGCGCCGCCGGCCTCCCCGGTGCCCAGCGCGGCGGCGAGGTCGCGGTCCACCGGTTGCAGCGAGACGCCGAGCCAGCCGCGTTCCACCTTGCCGCCCTGCCTGAGGCTTTCGACCACGCGCTGGGCGAGCTTGGACGGGACGGCGAAGCCGATGCCGATATTGCCGCCGGAGGGGGAGAAGATGGCGGTGTTCACGCCGACCACCTCGCCCTGGCTGTTGAACAGCGGGCCGCCGGAATTGCCGGGGTTGATCGAGGCGTCGGTCTGGATGAAATCGTCGTACGGGCCGGCGCCGATCTGGCGGCCGCGGGCGGAGACGATGCCGGCGGTGGCGGAGCCGCCGAGGCCGAAGGGGTTGCCCATGGCGAGCACCGGCTCGCCCACCCGCAGCGTGTCGGAATTGCCCCAGGGGACGGTCGGGAGCTGGGCGCCGGCGTCGATCTTCAGCAGGGCGATGTCGGTCTGCGGGTCGGCGCCGACGACGCGGGCGGGGAGCTGGCGGCCATCGGACAGTTCCACCGTGACGCGATCGGCCTCGCCGACCACGTGGTTGTTGGTGACGACGTAGCCGGCGGCATCGATGATGAAGCCGGAGCCCTGGCCCATGGTGCGGCGTTGGCGTTCGGCTTGCGGGCCGCGGCCCATGCGTTCGCCGGGGCGTTCCTGCGGGCGCAGGCCCTGGCCGAAGCGGCGGAACAGGTCCTCCAGCGGGGTGCCGCGCAGTTCGGGCGGGACTTCCTGCTGGGCTGCCTCATGGCCGACGACGGCGACACGGACGACGGCGGGGCCGACCTGGGCGACGAGGTCGGCGAAGTTGGGCGGGGCCGTGATGAGCGAAGCGGCCGGGGCCGGGGGGCGCTGGGCCAGGGCCGGGGGGGCGGCCAAGGGAAGGGCCAGGGTGAGGGCGAAGATGGGGATGAGGGCGACGGAACGGGCCATGTGGGATCCTCCCAAGGAGTCGGGACAAGAAATACGCCTGGCACGGGGCGGTTCCAGTTACGGCTTCGACATGGCATTCGGGGGGGGGTCGTTCATGTTTGCGGGTGGATTTGCAGGCGGAACAAGGGGGATGGGATGTCCGCCGCATGTGCGGTTGGA
>JBIKOJ010000225.1:0-7838 GCA_044358135.1 Acetobacteraceae bacterium
TCTTCTTTTTTCTGAAGAAAAAAGAAGCAAAAAGACTTTATCCACTTGCACGCGTGCTGGAACGTCTAGCACGCGTGCAAGAGAATGAAAGTTTTTTGGTTCTTTTTTTCAAAAAAGAACATTCTTGCCTTGCGTTGGCGAAGTGAAGCGCTGGATTGCTTCGCTTCGCTCGCAATGACGGGGGGTGTTTAGCCTACGCGCCACTTCCAGAAATCTCCGCCTTCGCGGGTCATGAAGTTGGACAGCACCATGCGGTGGACTTCGCTGGCGCCGTCCACCAGGCGGGCCTGGCGGGCGTAGCGATAGATCCACTCCACGGGCGTGTCCTTGCTGTAGCCGCGGGCGCCGAGGAGCTGGAGGGCGGTGTCGGCGGCTTTGTGGAGGGCGTCGGCGACGACGATCTTGGCCATGGAGACTTCCTTGCGGGCGAAGTCGCCTTGGTCGAGCAGCCAGGCGGCTTTCATGGTGAGTTGGCGGCCGATTTCGATTTCCATGGCGGCCTGGCCGATGAGGGTTTGGACGGATTCGTGGTCGATCAGGCGGCCGCCGAAGCTGCGGCGCTGCTGGACGTACTCCATCGCGATTTCGAGGCAGCGGCGGGCCAGGCCGGTCCAGCGCATGCAGTGGGTGAGGCGGGCCGGGCCGAGGCGGATCTGGGTGAGCTTGAGGCCGTCGCCGACTTCCATCAGGCGGTTCTCGTCGGGGATTTCCAGGCCGTCGAACTCGATCTCGCAGTGGCCGCCATGTTCTTCGGGGCCCATGATCTCGATGCGGCGCAGGATGCGCCAGCCGGGCGTGTCGCGGTGGAAGAGGAAGGCGGTGAGGCCCTTGCGGTCATCGGCCGAGGTGCGGGCGATGAGGATGAAGTGCTCGGCGGTTTCGGCGCCGGTGATGAACCATTTGCGGCCGTTGATCTTCCAGCCGGTGTTGGTGCGCACGGCTTCGGTGTTGGTGAGCGAGGGGTCGCTGCCGCAGCCGCGGCCGTCTTCGTCCATCGGCTCGGTCATGATGAAGCTGGAGTTCATCTTGCCGTCGATGACGGGTTGCAGCCACCAATCCTGCTGGGCGCGGGTGGCGACCTGGGCCATGACGCGCATGTTGCCGTCGTCGGGGGCGGCGCAGTTGAAGCAGACGGGGCCGAAGATGGAGCGGTTCATTTCCTCGTAGAGCACGGCCTGCTCGACCATCGGCAGGCCGCCGCCGCCGCGGGATGTCGGCGATTGCAGGGCCCAGATGCCCATGGCGCGGGTTTCCTGGCGCAGCTCGGCCAGCAGGGCGTGGTTGATGTTCTCGTGCGCGTCGTAGCTGGCGCGGTCGCGCTCCAGCGGGATCAGGCGCTCGTTGACGAAGTTGCGGATGGCGAGGCGCTTGGCCTCGGTTTCCGGGGAGATGGTGAACTGCATGGCGGACCTCCGGCGATTTCGGCGGAGTATCGCGCCGGGTGGGGCGCGCCGCCAGACGGGGGGATGCTTCCCGTTCGGCGTGCGCTGTGAGAGGAGGGGGGATGGCATTCCTGTCCCCGCTCTGGCGCGCCGGCCTGCCCGCCCGTGGCCCGTGGCGCGCCGTGGCGGTGCTGGCGGTGCTCGGTTGTGCCGTGCCGCTGGCGGCGTGGATGTGGGTGCGGCTGGTGCCCCAGGCGATGGACGGGTGGTTGTTCTTCAACGACAGCTCGGCGCAGTGGAGTTTTGCGCGGTTCGCGATGGAGCATCCGGCGGCGGGGTTGTACGACGGCGCGGCGCTGCACGCGTTCCAGCAGGGGTTGTTTCCGCCGCTGCGGCAGACGTTTCCGTATCCGTATCCGCCGCATTACCTGTTCGCGGTGTGGCCGCTGGGGTGGCTGGACGGGCGCTGGGTGTGGCCGGTTTGGACCGGCGGGACGCTGGCGTTGTTCGTGCTGGCGGGGTGCGTGGGCGGGCGGTGGCGCGATGCGCCGCTGCTGGCGCTGGCGCCGGCTTCGATCGTGGCGGTGGGGTATGGGCAGAACGGGTTCCTGACTGGGGCGCTGATCCTGGGTGGGTTGCGGCTGTTGGGGCGGTACCCGGTGCTGGCCGGGGTGCTGCTGGCGGGGGCGACGGTGAAGCCGCATCTCGGCCTGCTGATCCCGGTGGCGCTGGTGGCGGCGCGGCAGTGGCGGGCGCTGGGCAGCGGGGCGGTGGCGCTGCTGGGGCTGGTGGGGCTTTCGGTGCTGGCGTTTGGGTGGGAGGCGTGGCCGCGCTTCCTGGACTCGCTGCTGGGCCATGCCGGGGCGATCGACCCGTGGGTGAGCGATGCGCGCAAGGCGACGGTGGCGGCCAGCCTGGTGTTGGCGGGGGTGCCGCGCGGGGTGGCCACTGCGGTGCAGTGGGGGCTGGCGGCGGGGCTGGCGGTGGGGGTGGCGCTGGCGTTCCGGGGCGGGGTGTCGCCGTGGCGGGTGGGCTTGTTGATCGCGGCGGGGTTCGCGGCGACGCCGTACGGGTTCCATTACGACCTGCCGCTGCTGGTGGCCGCGGTGCTGATGCTGGCGCGCGGGGAGGATGGGGCGGCGCGTCGGCTGGGCTGGCCGGAGGCGGCGGTGCTGGCGGCGGCGCTGCTGTTCCCGGTGGTGGCGACGCTGACCTATCGGCTCACCTGGGTGACGGGGCCGTGCCTGTTGGCCTTGGTGGGGCTGGCGGCTTGGCTTGTGTTCAGCCGCGCGGGTGGGATTTGCGCCAGACGTCCATGAGCTGGGCGGTGTCCACCGCGGTGTAGCGCTGGGTGGTGGAGAGGCTGGCGTGGCCGAGGAGGTCCTGGATGGTGCGCAAATCGGCGCCGCCGGCCAGGAGGTGGGTGGCGAAGGAGTGGCGCAGGGCGTGCGGGGTGGCGTGTTCCGGCAGGCCGTTCGCGCGGCGGAAGGCGCGCAGGGTGCGCTGGGCGATGCCGGGGTTGAGGCGTTCGCCGCGCACGCCGACGAAGAGTGGGGCGGTGGGGGTGCCGGGCTCCGGATGGTGGCGGAGCCATTCGGCGATGGCTTCGCGCACGGCGGGGAGCACGGGGACGATGCGGGGCTTGGAGCCCTTGCCGAGGACGCGGAGCATGTCGTCGCTGCCCGGGCGGGCGGCTTCCGCGACGTTCAGGGCGAGGGCTTCGGCGATGCGCAGGCCGCTGCCGTAGAGCAGGCTGAACAGGGCAGTGTCGCGCGCCTGGGTGAAGGCGGTGTCGGTGGCCTCGCCGATGTCTTGCGCGACGGCGCGGGCCTCGGTGGGTGTGAGGGCGTGGGGGAGGGGGGGCTTGGCCTTGGGGGTGGCGAGCAGGGCGATCTGGGCGTTGGCGACGCCGTGGCGGCGGGCGAGGAAGCGGAAGAAGGCGCGCACGGCGGCCAGATGCCGGGCGCGGGTGCTGTTTCCGGCGCCCTCGCCGGCTTCCCAGGCGAGCCAGGCGCGGAGGTCGGCGGCGCGCAGGGCGGCCAGCGCCGTGAGGGTGGGTTCCTCGCCGAGGTGGCGGGTGAGGAAGCCGAGGAAGGCGGCGGTGTCTCGGCCGTAGGCTTCCACGGTGAGGGGGGCGGCGCGGCGTTCATGCGCGAGCCAGGCGAGGAAGGTGGCGCGGGCTTCGTGTGCCGTCATCTGCGCATCGCCGCGGCGACGGCGCGGGCCAGGAAGGCGAGCGGGCCGAGGCCCTGGGCGGGGTCGAGCGAGGTGTCGTCGCGCGTGGCCAGCGCGATGAGGCCGGCGGGGCCTTCGCCGGGGAGGCGGAGCAGGGCTTCGTGGCGGGCGAGGCGGGCGGCTTCGCCGTGCAGGGTTTGGGCGTCGGCGCCGCCGGGGCGGAAGACCACGGCGCGGGTGCCGAGCAGGCGGGCGACCTGGCCGGGCGGCAGGGCGCGGGTGCCGGGCCAGGGGGCTTCCAGGCACAGGCTGGCGCTGTCGATGGCGAGCAGGGCGGGGAATTCGGCGCTGATGCACTCCACCGGGTCCTGGGCGCGGATCAGGGCGAGCACGGCTTCCTGCACGCGGCGCGCCATGCCGGCGGTGGCGCGGCCGGCGGCGAGAACCCCATCGGCGCGCTCGGCCATCGCCTCGGCATGGGCGCGCTCCACCTCCAGCATCGCGGCCATGTGATCGGCCAGGGCTTCGCCGTGCACGCGGGTGGGTGGGGTGAGGGCGCGGTAGAGCTCCGGGCGGTGGGCCAGGAACTCCGGATGGGCGCGGAGGTAGGCGGCGACGGATTCGGGTGTGGTCATGCAGGAAGCAAGGATTCTTCTTTTTCTGAAGAAAAAGAAGCAAAAAGACTTTCCGACCTTGCGCCCGCGCCAGGTCGGAAACGTTTTTTGGTTCTTTTTTTCAAAAAAGAACGCGCTTGCTTCACGCGATGGTCTGCCCGGTCTTGGACCAATCGGCCAGGAACGCCGCCAGGCCCTTGTCGGTGAGCGGGTGGCTGTAGAGCATGCGCAGCACGTTGGGCGGCAGGGTGGCGACATGGGCGCCGAGCTTGGCGCTCTCGATCACGTGGATCGGGTGGCGGATGCTGGCCACTAGGATTTCCGTCTTAAGCGCACTATAGTTGCGGTAGATGGCGACGATGTCGGCGATCAGGGCCATGCCGTCCTGGCCGATATCGTCCAGGCGGCCGACGAAGGGGCTGACGAAGGTGGCGCCGGCCTTGGCGGCGAGCAGGGCCTGGGCGGCGGAGAAGCAGAGGGTGACGTTGGTTTGCACGCCTTCGCCGGTGAGCGTCTTGCAGGCGCGCAGGCCGTCGGGCGTGAGGGGGAGCTTGATGGTGACGTTGCTGGCGATCTTCTTGAGCACGGCTGCTTCGCGCATCATGCCTTCGTAGTCGGTGGCGGCGACCTCGGCGCTGACCGGGCCCTCGACGAGGGCGCAGATCTCGGCCACCACATCGAGGATCTTGCGGCCGGACTTGGCGATGAGGGAGGGGTTGGTGGTGACCCCGTCGAGCAGCCCGGAGGCGGCGAGCGCGGTGATCTCGGCCGTGTCGGCGGTGTCGACGAAGAATTTCATGGCGGGATTCCGATCAGGGAGCTGGCGTTGGTTGGGTTGGGTATAGCGGATGGGTGAGCGGAACAGGAAGCGGGAGGGGCAGGGGGAGCTGGTGGCGGAGGCGCGCGGGGCGGTCGTGCCGGTGCTGCTGCCGTATCCGTTCGCGGGGCCGTTCGACTATCGGGTGCCGCCGGGGATGGAGGTGGCGCCGGGGGATATCGTGATGGTGCCGCTGAACCGGCGCATCGAATACGGCGTGGTGTGGGATGGGCCGCCGGATGGGTCGGTGGGGGATAACCGGCTGCGGCCGATCTCGGCCCTGGCGGAGGCGGCGCCGATGCGGGCGGATCTTCGCCAACTGGTGGACTGGATCGCGGCCTATACCGTCTCGCTGCCCGGGGAGGTGCTGGCGATGGCGCTGCGGGTGCCGGCGGTGCAGGCCGATCCGGCGCCGGTGGGCTGGCAGGTGGCCGCGGTGCTGCCGGAGGCGCGGATGACGGAGCCGCGGCGGCGGGTGCTGGAGGTGCTGGGCGCGCGGCAGTTGGCCGGGCCGGCGCTGGCGCAGGAGGCGGGGGTTTCATCGACCTTGCTGCGCGGCATGGCGGATGCGGGGCTGATCGTGCCGGTGCAGCTGGCGGTGGCCCCGCCGTTCCGGCGGCCGGACCCGGAGCATCCGCGGCCCGAGCTTTCGGGGGATCAGGAGGCGGCGGCCGAGGAGCTGCGCCGGGCGGTGCGGGCGCGGGGGTTCTCGGTGACGTTGCTGGAGGGGGTGACGGGGTCCGGCAAGACGGAGGTGTATCTGGAGGCGATCGCGGAGTGCCTGCGGCAGGGGCGGCAATGCCTGATCCTGCTGCCGGAGATCGCGCTTTCCTCGCAGTGGCTGGAGCGGTTCGAGCGGCGGTTCGGGGTGGCGCCGGCGGTGTGGCATTCCGACCTCGGCAGCCGCACGCGGCGGATCACCTGGCGGGAGGTGGCGCGCGGGGCGGCGCCGGTGGTGGTGGGGGCGCGATCCGCGCTGTTCCTGCCGTTTCCGGATCTGGGCCTGGTGGTGATCGACGAGGAGCACGAGACGGCGTTCAAGCAGGAAGACGGGGTGGTGTACCACGCGCGCGACATGGCGGTGGTGCGGGCGCGGCTGTGCTCGGCGCCGGCGGTGCTGGTCTCCGCCACGCCGAGCCTGGAGACGGTGGCCAATGCGGAGGCGGGGCGGTATCGGCGGCTGCATTTGCCGTCGCGGTTTGGGGGGGCGAGCCTGCCGGAGATCGGGTTGATCGATCTGCGGGCGACGCCGCCGGAGCGGGGGAAGTTCCTGGCGCCGCCGCTGGTGGACGCCATCAACGCCACCTTTGCGCGCGGGGAGCAGGCGATGCTGTTCCTCAACCGGCGCGGCTATGCGCCGCTGACGCTGTGCCGGACCTGCGGGCACCGGATGCAGTGCCCGAATTGTACCGCCTGGCTGGTGGAGCACCGGGCGCGGCGCATCCTGCAATGCCACCATTGCGGGCATACCATCCCGATCCCCGAGGAATGCCCGGAATGCAAGGCGCAGCATTCGCTGACGGCGGTGGGGCCCGGCGTGGAGCGGATCACGGAGGAGGCGCGGGCGACCTTTCCGGAGGCACGGCTGCTGGTGATGGCGAGCGATACGCTGACGGGCCCGCAGGCGGCCGCCGATGCGGCGCATGCGATCGAGGATCGGCAGGTGGATTTGATCATCGGCACGCAGATCGTGGCCAAGGGCTGGCATTTTCCGCATCTGACGCTGGTGGGCGCGGTGGATGCCGATCTGGGCCTGGCGGGCGGCGACCTGCGCGCGGCGGAGCGGACGGTGCAGCTGCTGCACCAGGTGGCCGGGCGGGCGGGGCGGGCGGATGCGCCGGGGCGGGTGCTGCTGCAGACCTTCTCGCCGGAGCATAAGGTGATGCAGGCGCTGCTCTCCGGCGATCTGGAGAATTTCCGCGAGAACGAGGCGGCGGAGCGCCGGCCCGGGCACTGGCCGCCGTACGGGCGGTTGGCGGCGTTGGTGGTGAGTGCGGACAGTGCCGAGGCGGCGGATATCGCGGCGCGCGATTTGGGGCGGGCGGCGCCGATGGGGGATGGGATCACGGTGCTGGGGCCGGCGCCGGCGCCGCTGGCGATCCTGCGTGGGCGGCACCGGCGGCGGCTGCTGCTGAAGGCGCGGCGGGATGTGGCGGTGCAGCCCCTGATCCGCGACTGGCTGGCGCAGGTGCCGACCGGGCGGGGGGTGAAGGTGGAGATCGATATCGATCCGGTGAGTTTTCTGTAGGGCTCAGCGCGCCCGCGTTTCGTAGGCCTTGAGCGCGGAGGCGACGCCCATCTTGCTCATGGCATCGAGGCGGGAGCGGAAGCGGGCGCAGCCGGGGCGGTCGTTGACGTCCACCAGCCAGAAATCCTGGCCGGAGATGATGCCCAGGCGCACGGCGATCTTGCGGCCGCGCAGCTCCGTGCGGGCGACGCGGCCCATGCCGAAGCCTTCCACCTGCCAGATGAGGTCGGGCAGGGAGAGCACCTCGTCTTCCGCGGCGCGGTCGGGCACGCGGGCGAGGCCGGCGAGTTCGGCGGCCAGGGCGGCGGCCTGGAGGTAGGCGTCGCGGTTCTGGATCGCCGAGATCTGGCCGATGCCGTGCGGCACGGCGCCGTAGGTGGCGAAGACGGCGCGCACGTCGTCCATGTGCGACAGGTACAGCACGATGTCGGTGGCTTCGCAGCGGTGCTGGCATTGGGAGGCGGCGGCTTCGCGGACGAAGGCGGTGACGTCGCGCAGGCCGAGGCCGGGATGGTCGTTGCTGTAGGCGAAGCGGATGCGCCATTCCGCCCAGGGGCGCTTCCAGCGGAACGTGTCTGTTACCAGCAGGCCGAGCACCTGGA
>JBIKOJ010000055.1:0-25773 GCA_044358135.1 Acetobacteraceae bacterium
GGAACGCCCGCCGCCGACAAGGGCCTGAAGCCCGGCGACGTAATCGTAGAGGTCCAGCAGGAAGAAGTGACAACCCCCAACGACGTGCAGGAGCGGGTCGAAAAGGTCCGGAAGGCCAATCGTCGTTCCGTGCTGATGCTCGTTCAGACGAGCGATGGCCTCCAGTGGGTGCCTCTGTCGCTTTCCCCGGGCGACCGCGCACCTGGCTAACTGGTCATTCTGGCCAGAGCACCAGCTTCAGCACCCCATGGGGTGCTGAAGCTGGTTTGTCCGGCGCGCTATTCCGCGGCCAAACGTTGCGCGGTTGAGCCCGTAGCAAGGGAAAAGCGGCTGAAGCTCCTGTTCAATGCCGGAAGCATCGCCACGTCCATCATCCCGATCGACGGCTCCATGACGATCATGGCAACTGTGGCGGACAGGTTGTTGGCGTCATTGGGTCGGGGCGGACGGCAGACGGAGTAAGGCGCCCCGAAATCGTCGAACAGCGCGTCCTTCACGTGGTCCGGTGTCGCAGCACCCAGGTGGGGCAGCAGCAGGTCGCGAACCCGAATGTCGCGATAGAGGGAACACGGCGTACTGGAGACCCCCATGTCTCGCAGCTTCACCAGGGCAACGGGGCTCACGAAGTGATTCGCGTGCGTCAGCAGGCCCCTTTCGGGATGCACCTGGAAGGTCTCATCCGGCGCGCACTCGAAGTCGATCGCGACACCTTGTCCCTTCGCGGTCGAAGCACTGACAATCATGTTGTTCGCAGCCGACTTGGCCGTGGCGTAAACCGCCCGCATCGCCAACGCCGGGTATTCCTGCTCCAGCACCTTGCGCCGGATCAAGGCAAGCGGCACCCCAACGTCGCGATAATCACGATCCGATTGCAGGTAGTTGGCCGTCAGGCCAATGCCCGCCTCGTTCAACCCTGAGCGGGCCAACCCCCCCGCCTCCGTAAAGGTGAGGATATCCGGTCCGTCGGATCGGCGGATACGAAGCACCACGGCCGTCTCGGCACATTCCGCCTTCCAATCCCAATTCTGGGCATGGATCAGCCGTCTGGCCGCCGTCGCCTCGGGCATGACGACAACGCCGGTGCATCCATCCGGGAGACGTTCGGCCAACCGCGCGCGCAGATCCGGCCGCTCCGCCAGCTTGAGGATCTCCGTGCGAGCGTTCAGCAGCACGATCTGTTCGAACGCCACATCCGCACCTTCGGCGATACCGCGCATCTCCTCGATATAGAGCGGGTCGAACGCCTCAATGACAGGCAGGTAGTCACGAATCAGCGCGACAACCTCGCCTTCATCCAGGCCCGAGCGTCCAATCTGCGCCGTGTAGTGCGCGATCCCCTTGCCGATACGTTCAGCGGCAAGCTGTCCGTGCTGCACGCCTCGCTCATATGGACCGCCCGAGAGATCGATCAGGGGGCAAGCTTCAACCATACCTCTCTCCTAAGCTCCGTGGCGTCACGACGCGTAGTCGGGTTCCTCACGATCCAGGATTCGACGCCAGGCGTCGAGGAACTGGCGGCCGTCATGCACATCGCTCCACGCCCCCTTGTGGTGGGTCCAGCGCAAGTGATCCGGCTGCCGGCGCAGTGGCAGGCCCGTCGAAGCAGCAAACAACTGATATCCGACGGTCTTCTCCACCACGCATAGCTCATGGAACGCGTCATGCACGGTGGGGCCGACCGTCATTACCCCATGATTGGCCATCACCAAAGTCGTGGCATCGCCGAGCGCCCGTGCGAGGCGGTAGCCTTCCTCAAGGTTTGTCGCTGGCCCAGTGGCTTCGTCGTCATAAGCAACACGATGGTTCACGAGCAGGTTGTTGTGGTGGGCCATGGAAAGCCGCCCGCCCTCAATCATCGCAAGTGCCGTGATGTGCGGCGGGTGCAGATGGATCGCACATTTCGCTGCCGGGTTGGCCGCATGGACGGGCGCATGGATGTGATAGGTCACAGAGCGGACCTCGCGCCCGCCGGAAATCACATTCCCCTTGAAGTCGACCACCAGAAGGTTGTTGGCGGTGATCTCCTGGAACAGCAGCCCGCGGGCATTCACCAGGAACCGGTCGTCAGACCCGGGCAGCATCAGGCTGAAATGGTTTCCCAGCCCTTCGTTGAACCCGAAGCGTACCGAAAGCCGAAACGTTGCGGCAAGGTCGCAGCGCATCCCCCACTCAACATCGCTCATGCCGGCCGGTTTGCTCATGGTGCCCTCCGATGACTGTTGGCCACAATCGTAAGGGAAGATGTTCGATGTGGATACACTGAGCCACCCGCAGCGTACTGGATGAAGCCGGTCTCGCGAGGACCGCGCAGTAAAGCGGATCCCGGCCTGCACCGCTTGTTCGCCCGCTTCGCTGTGGCCGGTCTCGTCCGGACAACACAGGCACCGCCATCCCATCCACGAGTTCGAGACGCGCAGCTCGTCGCCGGAGCCGTGGCGCCACCATGGGTTGACGCGACATGGACGCCTTGTCACGGTCGGCGAAGTCTTCAGCCCGCCAGGTGTCATGTCCGCCACGATCACAACGACCATCGCCGACAAGGCACGCGCGCTGCTGCCGGGCATCTTCCTGTGTGTTGCCGTTACCGCTGCATCCGCCGGCCTGGGATGGCTGGAGGCGCGGCTGCTGGGCCGCGCCTGGGTGGAAACCCTGGTGATCGCAATCCTCCTGGGCACCGTGATTCGCAGCCTCTGGGTGCCACCCGCCTCTCTGCAACGCGGCATCGCCTATGCCGGCAAGCAGATGCTCGAGTTTGCCGTCGTGCTGCTGGGCGCATCGGTCAGTGCCATGACGATTGTCGCAGCGGGGCCGCTCCTTCTGACCAGCGTCGTCCTCGTCGTCGTGGGCGCCCTGACGGCAAGCTTCCTGATCGGCCGGGCTTTGAACCTGCCACCGAAGATGGCGACTCTCATCGCCAGCGGAAACGCCATATGCGGCAATTCCGCCATTGCGGCCGTGGCTCCGGTGATCGGCGCAACCCAGGCCGACGTGGCGGCATCCATCGCTTTCACAGCCGTTCTGGGGGTGGCAACCGTTCTGGTTCTGCCGTTGGTCGGCGAACTGCTCGGCATGACATTGTCGCAGTACGGCACACTGGCAGGCATGACCGTCTACGCCGTGCCGCAGGTCCTGGCCGCCACGGTGCCGGTCGGGCCGGAAGCCGTCGAAATGGGCACGCTGGTGAAGCTTGTCCGTGTCCTGATGCTCGGCCCGGTCTGCCTGGTGTTGGCAGTCATTGTCCATCGCGCTGGCGTCAAGAGCGGCACAGGCGTGAAACTCGGCTTCAGCAAGATGGTGCCCTGGTTCATCATCGGCTTCATCGCGATGCTGGCCGTGCGCTCCCTTGGCCTGATCCCCGATCCACTGCTGGACCCGATCAAGTTCACTGCGGGCCTGTTGACAACCATTGCGATGGCAGCACTCGGGCTTGGCGTTGACGTGCGGGTCGTGGCGCGCGCCGGCGGGCGGGTCACCGCCGCAGTTACCTGTTCGTTGCTCATGCTGGGCGTGATCAGCGTGCTTCTGATCCGCCTGCTGAACGTCGCCTAACACCGTTCCGGGTGCTCCAATCGGCGTCACAGCTGCCCACCGCCCTCCCCTGCCCCCCATGAATGAGAGGAGCCGCAAGATGGATATGTCTTTCGATCCGAATGCCTTGCCGTTCGACACGGACGCAATGCTGAATGGGCTGCGCCCTTGGGTTGAGTGCGAAAGCCCGACCTTCGATGCCGCAGCCGTTGAGCGCATGCTGGATCTGGCGGCGCGCGACATGGTGATCGCAGGCGCGCGGGTCGAGCGGATCGCCGGCCGCATGGGCTTCGCAGGCTGCCTGCGCGCCAGCTTTCCGCACGCCAGCACGGAGCCCGGAATTCTTGTCATGGGCCACATGGATACGGTCCACCCCGTCGGAACGCTGGCAAAGCTGCCGTTCCGTCGCGATGGGGAGAAGTGCTACGGCCCCGCGATTTTCGACATGAAAGGCGGCAACTACCTTTCGCTCGAAGCCGTCCGCCAACTGGCGCGCGCGGGAATCCAAACCAAGTTGCCGGTCACCTTCCTCTTCACGCCCGACGAAGAAGTCGGCAGCCCCTCGACCCGCGACGTGATCGAGGCCGAAGCGGCCCGCCACAAATACGTACTTGTCCCCGAACCAGGCCGCCCCGATGGCGGGGTCGTCACCGGGCGCTATGCCATTGCACGCTTCAACCTGGAGGCCACCGGTCGTCCCAGCCATGCAGGATCCCGTCCGGGTGACGGGCGCAGCGCCATCCGGGAAATGGCTCGCCAGCTCATCGCCATCGAGGACATGACGACGTCGGATTGCACCTTCAGTGTCGGGGTGATCCATGGTGGGCAATGGGTCAATTGCGTGACCACCACATGCACGGGCGAAGCCCTGTCCATGGCCAAGCGACAGGAGGACCTGGACCGGGGTGTGGAGCAGATGCTCGCCCTGCGTGCCGCCGGCAACGATGTGCAGTTCAAGGTCACCCGCGGCGTCACCCGCCCGGTTTGGGAGCCGGACGCCAAGGTCATGGCGCTCTACGAACACGCACGCGGCATCGCCAATCGCCTCGGCTTCGACATCGCCCACCAGAGCAGCGGCGGCGGGTCGGATGGCAACTTTACCGGCGCCATGGGCATCACCACGCTCGATGGGCTCGGCGTCCAGGGTGGGGGTGCCCATACCCTGGAAGAGCATATCGAAGTCGCCAGCCTGGCACGTCGTGGCCGGCTGATGGCTGGCCTCCTCGCGACATTGGCTTGAGACCCGGGCGCAGCGGGGACCCAAGGCCTGCCCGCCTTCGTTCTATTGCGCCAAAATCGCCACCGATCGTCACACTATGGCCATGAGCGATCGCTAAACCATTTCCGGGGCTCATAAGGGTCCCGGGGCGGCTTGGCATGGGTCCCGCGTTGTCGTAGCAGTGGCCATGCAGTGAATGCAGAGGTATGACGTGACGAGATCAGCCCTGGCTTCCCACGACTGCGGGGTCAGTCACCTGTGACATCTTCCGCAGCCACCATAGGGGTTCGCCGAGGCGCATCGCATCGAGGCTGGATAGTCGATGCCATTGCTCTCGTGGCACTTGCGATCACCTTGATGTTCGTCCTCACGACGGTCATCCGCTCGCCTCTGAAAGATGACGTGGCGTGGTTGCTTTGGGTCGCCAAGAAGTGGCTCGGCGGCCGGGACCTCTACGTTGACCTCGTAGAGGTCAATCCGCCGCTGGTGATCTGGCTCTATGCCATTCCCGCGGCATTCTCGAACTGGCTTGATGTCGCACCGAAGCTCACGTCCACCTTGTTTTTTGCCGCGATCCTC
Organism: Acetobacteraceae bacterium; assembly: GCA_044358135.1. Classification (GTDB taxonomy): domain Bacteria; phylum Pseudomonadota; class Alphaproteobacteria; order Acetobacterales; family Acetobacteraceae; genus CAMDGX01. Next base: position 5,327 of record JBIKOJ010000055.1, read on the forward strand.
GTCGGATCAGCCTGGTGGACGGCCAATCTGCTTCATGGCCGCGCATCTCTGTTTGACCGCCGCGCGCCCGTCTTCAGCATCATCGCAATCCTGCTTCTGGTGCTTCCAGGGGTCGAATTCGGCCAGCGTGAGCACCTGCTGGCCGCCTCCGTATTGCCCTACATCGCGCTCTTTGTCCGCGCGCTAGAGGGTGAACCGGAACCGAGGTTCCAAGCCTCCCTCGCCGGGACGATCGCGGCCCTCGGCTGCGCGATGAAGCCGAGCTATGCGCTTGCGCTGGTGCTGGTCGAACTGATCGGGGTGCTTCGCGGCCACCGCCGGCTACGCTTGGCACCCATGGCCTTCGTCGCCGCCACCGGATTGTACGGCGTCTCGGTACTGGTCTTCGAACCCGATTTCCTCACACGTGCCGTGCCCCTCGCCCTGTCGCTCTATGGCGGCACAGACACCTCCGTGTGGCACATCCTCGCAGAAAGCCGAAACCTGCTGTTCGGCCAGGCGGTCACGTTGCTGCTGTGTGCCTATCAGCGTGAAACGCTGGCCCGCCACTCCCCCTTCCTGCGCCATTTGTTCCTGGCGCTTGTTGCCTTCGCCGTCGCCTGCACGGTGCTGTTCGTGATGCAGGGGAAGGACTGGTTCTATCACCGCCTGCCCGCGACGACAGCGACGGTGCTGGCCCTGATTCTGTGGCTGTCCGTGGTGTTCACGGCGCAGTTCGGGCAACTCTCGGGAGCCGCTGGCAGGCCATCCTGGCGGCGGCTGGGCCTTCCCGTGACCTGCGGGATTGCGGCCCTGTTCGCCTTCGGGTTCGCCAATGTGCAACGCATCCGCCCTTGGGTAGAGGCCGCCGCGGAGCCGAACCTCTCCACCGAGGTGAAACTGGTGAAGCTGATCAAGCGCGAGAAGGCCAAGACCTACATCGCCTTCTCCGAATGGATCGCCCTCGGCTTCCCGGTCGTCAACGACAGTGGCGTTTCCTGGACGTCGCGGTTTGACTCCATGTGGGCGCTGAAAGGCGAGATCTGGAAGACACGCCAGGATGGCCGCCCCCCCAAGGAATGGCCCATTCGCCGCTGGGTGGCGCGCGACTTCGTCGCCGGGTGCCCGGATATCGCCGTGGTCGATACCCGGGAGGGGACGAACTACATCGCGGTCCTGGTCAGTTCCGATGAAGAGTTCGCACGCGCCTGGTCGCATTATCGCGAGATCGCCTTCTTCGACGGCCTGCGGGTGTTCAAGCGCGAGGAGCTCGGCTGTGCCAGTGAGCCACTGCCCCTCGGCCGTCCGCCGCAGACCGCCGTCGTCCCTCAGGAATAGCGCTCAGGCCTTGGCCAATTCCGGCAATGCGCGCACCCAGGCCTTGAGCCCGTCATCGAACGACGACAGCCGGAAAAACTCATTCGGCGCGTGGATGTTCTCGTCGGCAATGGCGTAGCTCAACATCACCGTTTCGAGGCCCAGGTGTTCCTTCACCATGGCCGAGATCGGCAGCGTCCCGCCCACACCGACGCGCAGCGGCTTCCTGCCATGAACCTGTTCGATGACCCGTTCGACAGCGGCAAGGAAGCGATCGTCCTCGGGCACCGCATAGGCGGCGGTACCACCGCGCGACCGGCGCACCTCCGCTGTCGCCCAGCGCGGGCAATGGGCCAGAAGGTGCTTCTCCACCGCCTCGGCCGCCCGGATCGGGTCCTGCCCCGGCCCAAGGCGGCAGGTGATCTTGGCGCTGGCCGTGGCGGGGATCACGGTTTTGCCGCCCACACCCTGATACCCACCGGTCAGGCCGTTCACCTCGATGGTCGGGCGGAGCCAAAGCGACTCCAGCAAACGCACGCCCGGCTCGATCGCCCCCGGCACGGCACCGATCTCGGCAAAGAACCTCGCCTCGTCGAACCCCAGCGCCTCCATGCTCGCGTAGTCGCTGTTGGAGGGGCGCTGCAATCCGTCCATGAACCCAGACACGGCAATGCGCCCATCGGCGTCATGCAGGGTGGCCAACATCCGGGCGAGCACCATCGCGGCATTGCCCACAGGCCCGCCATATCGGCCGGAATGAAGGTCCGTGCCCGCGGTGCGGACATGCAACTCCATGCCGATGTTACCGCGGCTGTTGGTGTTTACGCTGGGCGTGCCAGGGCGCCAGCGGCCACCGTCGGCACTCACCAGAACATCGGCGGAGAGCAGGTCCCGGTGCGAAACGAACAGCCCCGGCAGCGAACGGCTGCCGATCTCCTCCTCGCCCTCCAGCAGTACCTTCACATTCAGCGGCAGCCCACCCGTCACCGCGAGCCAAGCCTCAAGGCCCGACAGCGCAATCCACAGCGGTGACTTGTCGTCACTCGCCCCGCGCGCGACGTAGCGATCCGCATGCAGCGTGGGCTCGAACGGCGGCGAGGCCCAGGCCTCCAGGGGGTCCGGCGGCTGAACGTCGTAATGGCCATACACCAGAATGGTGGGCATGTCCGGCGCACCGGTCCATTGCGCGAAAACCGCGCTGTGGCCACCGTTGTTGAGCAGTTGCACATCCGCCATGCCCATGCGGCCCAGCCGCGCCTGAAGCAGCGCGGCAGCCTTGTCCATGCCGTCCTTGTAGGCCGGGTCGGTGGACACGGACGGACAGCGGATCAGGTCAAACAGCTCATCCAGCAGGCGCTGGCGGTTGTCCGCCATCCAGGCATCAGCCGCGGCAATCGCATCCGGACCGGGCGGTACGGCTGCGCTCATCGTCCGCCATCCACCTGCAGGATCTGCCCGTTCACGAAGCTGCCGAGGTCGGAGGCGAAGAACAGCACGCCGTTGGCGATGTCCTGCGCGGTGCCGAGCTTCTTCAGCGCGATACGGTCCACCAGCGCCTTCTGCCCCTCCGCCCCATAGCTCTCCCACTGCACTTCGGTCGACGGATTGGACCGGATGAAGCCAGGCGCGACCGAGTTGACGGTGATGCCGAACGCCCCGAGCTCATGGGCCAGCTGGCGCGTCAGGCCGATGACCGCATGCTTGGCGGAGCAATACGCCTGGATACCGGTCAGCGAAGCCTGCAGCCCCGCCCCGGAGGAGATGTTGATGATGCGACCGGCCCCGGCCTTCTTCATCCCCGGCGCCACCGCGCGCGACAGCCCCATGGCCGCGCCCACGTTCACGTCGAACACGATCTGCCATTCGTCGTCGGAAATCTCGTCGATCGGGTGCATCACCTGCCCGGCCACACCGCCCGCGTTGTTCACCAGCACGTAAACCGCCTGGCCCGTTGCCTGCTCCACATCCCGGATCCAGGCTGTGGCCGCCTTTCGGTCGGTGAGGTCGAGCACCTTCGTCGTCGCCCCGGTCACACGGGCGGTCTCGGCCAGCGGCTCCGGCCGCAGGTCGCAGGCATGCACGATGGCGCCGAGGTTGGCGAAGGTCGCTGCGATGGCGCGGCCGATCCCATGGCCCGCGCCAGAGACAACAACGACGCGGCCGTCAAAACGGATATTCATTGCGGCAGTAGCTCCAGCAGGTTGTCGTCGCTCATCGGGCGCGTGCCCGCCTCGATCTCATGGATCAATGCCACAAGCTTGGAAATGGTCGGCGTGGCGATACCGTGTTTCGCCCCGATATCAGCAATGGGCTTGATCTGAACATCGACCTCGGTGGTGCGCTTGCGCACGAACAGGTCGCGCCAGATACCGGAATGGGTCTTCGCGGACGGGCGGTTGAACGTGACGAGGTCGGCGATGGCCTTCTCCGCCAGTTCGCGCGGTGCATTGGGCATGAAGGCGTGGGGATCATAGCCGTTGAAGCCCATCGGCGTGATGCCCTCGGCCAGCGTCACCTCGTTCACCTCGCGCCCGATGGCCCGCCACACCGGCATCAGCTCCGGCCGGGCGAGGCAGTCCGCAATACCCTTGGCTCCCAGCGCCTGAGCGAACAGCATCGCGCCGTAGCCGAGCTTGCCCCAGAGATAGCCCCAGATATTGGCGGTGATGATCGCTCCCGGCTCGAACTCGGAGAGAAGGCTATGCAGCGCCATCAGCCGCTCGGTGGTGCGGCCGTGCAGCTCGCCCAGCACCACCGCGCCGCGGCTGCCGAACATCACCTCGCCCGGGGCGATCCAGTCCGTGGAGTAGTTGATGAACGCGCCTACGGTGCGGTCGCGCCCGACGATGGGAGCGATGATGGTCTCGCACAGCCCGTTTTGCAGCGACAGCACATAGCCGTCCTGGGACAGGTGCGGCATCAGGGCGCGTGTGGCCGCCTCGGTATGCTGGGCCTTCACCGCCAGGAAGATCATGTCCCAGGTGCCCTGCACCTCATCCGGCGTGAAGGCGGGGGCCACCACGGTGAACTGGTCCACCGGCCCGGTGATCTTCAATCCGGTCGTGCGGATAGCCCTCACGTGGTCTTCCACGACATCCACGAAGCTGATGTCGTGGCCGGCACGCTTCAGATAGGCGCCGGCCGTGCCGCCAATCGCGCCGGCCCCCCAGATCAGAATACGGGCCATGCTACCAGTTCTCCATCTGGGCGCGGGTCTCTTCCACCGCCACGTTCCAGATCGCAAGCATGTCCTCATCCGGGCGCTGGGTCCGGCCGCCGAAATTGCCGTCCTCCAGCAGGGTGCGGGATTCGAACGGCGCCAGCGTCCGCAGGCGCTCCAGGTCCACCATCTCCTTCACCCCGTCCGCCGGCGTGGTCGGCAGCCGGGTCCACGGAAAGTTCTCCATCCAGCTGCCATGGCTGGCCACCCGATCGGTGGCCTGGCACATCGCGAAGGTGCGCGGTGCGTTGTACCAGTTGTGGAAGCGCACCCGGCAATCCGGGTTATCCATCATCCACTCCTGCGCCAGCGCACCGGCCGGCGCATTGCCGCCATGGCCGTTCACCACCACGATGCGGCGAAACCCGCTGCGCTTCATGCTGTCCAGCAGATCCCGCACCACGGCGCATAGCGTCTCAACGCGCAGGGTCATGCTGCCGGGAAACGCCTGGAAATAGGGGGCAAGCCCGAACGGGATCGCCGGAAACACCGGAATCCGCAGCGGCTCCGCCGCCTCCACCGCCACACGCTCAGCCAGGATCGCATCCGTGGCGAGCGACAGGCCTGCATGCTGCTCCACACTGCCGATGGGCAGCACGCCGCGGTCGTCGTGCCGCAGCCAGTCCTCGACCATCCGCCAATCCATCTGCGCAATGCGCATGCCAATCCCCCACGCCAAAATAGGCTAGGGGGACACGCTGCCACAGATCGAAGCCCCGTCAACCGGCCATGTTGGCCAGCAGCACACTACTGGCTCGCCGCGGCCACCCGGTCGCAATTCATGCGGTTTGCCATCAGGCAATCCTCTATGCGCGTGGCATGGGAAAGGCGCTGCACCAGATAGACACTGGCCACGAGAACAGCGAGCGTCACGGCCAAGCCGGCCAGGCTCAGCGTCTGCCGGTTGGCAATCTCCGTGCTGCTGGTCTCGCTCTGGAACCGCGGGTTGCCAGACATTCCGCCTTCTCCACCCGCCGCTTGCGCCGCGAAGCACCGGGGTCCCTTGAAGTTTAGCCGAAACCGCGGGATCAAGCGCAACGATGACTGCATGTGCGGGGTGCACGCCAGGGTTGAACCCGCCGGCGAGGCAACGCCGGAGACGAAGCCGATGACCCTGCTGCTCCAGCTCGTCCCGTTGCTGGTCCTGATCGTGCTTCTAGGCATCGTACGGACCGGCCCGGTCACGGCGTGCCTGGCTGCGATGGCCGCAAGCATTCCGGCCTATCTCGCTGCCGAACCCACAACGACCTTGCCCGCCTTCCTGGCCAGCAGCCTGGCAGAGGGTACCTGGCTGGCCATCGCGCCGGTCAGCATCGTTGCGGCTGGGCTCGTGTTCCACTCCGCCGTCACGATCGAGGAACGGCCGGTGACTGCCCCCGGCGACATTGCCGACCGCCTGTTCACCGCCGCCTTCCTGCTCGGCCCCTTTGCGGAGACCGTCACGGGCTTCTGCGTGGGCGCGATCTTTGCGCTCGGCGTCATGCGCCAGGCGGGCGTGGCAGGCGTGCCGGCCGCAGCGATGTCCCTGCTAACGCTGGCCCTCATCCCCTGGGGCGGGCTCGGCCCCGGCACCGCCGTCGGCGCGGCCATCTCCGGTGTTCCCGGCCAGGAACTGGGTGCCCGCAATGCCTGGATCGTGGCGTTCGAGCTGCCGTTGTTGCTCGCCCTGTTCTGGCACTGGAGCAACAAGGCGGGCTTCCCCACGCCGCATGCGCGCAAACTGGGCCAGTTGGCATGGGTGATTGCCGTCGGCGCCTCGCTCATTGTCTGGCACCGCTTTGCCCCCTGGGAACTCGTCGGCGTTCTCGCAACCGGCCCCTTGCTGGCACTGCGCCTGTTGCTGTCAGACCCGCCACGCACGATTGCCGCATGGCGCCATGCGGGCGCCCGGGCATTGCCCTATCTGCTCCTGGCGGGGGTTCTGCTGACCAGCCGGCTGTGGCGCGATGCCCCCGCCTTCGCCCCCTTCGCGGGCCTCCCCCCGATCGCGGCCAACCATGCGATGGTTTCCATCGCGCTGGTTGCCTTGTTCGTCGCACTGCTGAGGCCGCAACCGGCCCAGCTGATTGCTTCGGCTTTGGCACGCGCCTGGCGGCCGGCGCTGGCCCTGCTGATGTTCGTGCTGCTCTCCCGCTTCCTGTCGAACGCCGGCATTCCCCAGGCGCTGGCGCACGCCCTGGCGCACGGGCTGGGCACCGCCGCGCCCTTCGCCTCCCCTGTCCTGGCGGGGATCGCCGCCTTCTTTGCCGGCACCAATGTCGGCGCCAACAGCACGATGATGTCGCTGCAGAGCGAGCTCGGCCGGCTCGCCGGCATGGACCGCGCGGCCCTGCCGGCGATCCAGAACGGCACGCTGTTCCTGCTGCTCGCCCCCCAGGTGGTTGGCATGGTGGCCGGCCTCGCCGGACCCGGCGTCACCCCGGCCGCCATCTGGCGGACGGCCTGGCCTGTCGCGCTGGTGTCGCTCGCCGTCGGGCTGGCGGCCGTTGCCGCAGGGTGAGAAGCTCGGCCCATGCGCACCGCCATCCGCCACCTCTCCACAGCCGACCCTGCCATGGCCGCATTGATCCGCAGGGTCGGCCGCTGCGGCTATACCCAGGAGAAGCGAGAGCCTTACGAGGCCCTGGTGCGTGCCATCGCCCACCAGCAGCTGCACGGCGCCGCCGCCCGCACCATCCTGGGCCGCTTCATGGCGCTGTATCCCCAGGTACCATTCCCATCGCCGGAACTGGTCCTTTCCACCGATGAGGACGCCCTGCGCGCCTGCGGCTTTTCCCGCAGCAAGATCGCCGCCATCCGCGACATTGCCCTCAAGACCCATGAGGGCGTGGTCCCCTCCCGCCGTGCCGCGACGCGCCTGTCCGATGCGGAGCTGATCGAACGCCTGACGGTCATCCGCGGCGTCGGTCGCTGGACCGTAGAGATGCTGCTGATGTTCACCCTGAACCGGACGGATATCCTGCCCGTGGACGATTTCGGCGTTCGCGAAGGCTACCGCCGGCTGCACGGCCTGGAGGCCCAACCCAAGCCCCGGGAACTCGCAGCCATTGGCGAGATGTGGTCGCCTTGGCGCAGTGTGGCCAGCTGGTACCTGTGGCGCGCTGCGGAGGAACGGCCGGCGACGCCTATGCCGCCGGCGTAGCGGGCGCGAAGGCCTCCACCACGGCCAGGAATCCCTCCGGGTCATCCGCATGCAGCCAATGCCCGGCATTCTTGAGCGCCACGAACTTCGCCGTCGGGAACAAGGGTGCGATGGCGGCCCGATGCTCCGGCTGCACGTAGCGCGATCGCGCCCCCGACAGGAACAGCGTGGGGCCGGCATAGGGCGCTGCCCCGGCAATCGGCCAGTCCTGAATCTCCTCCATCCCGGCGATGATCTCATCGAGACCGATGCGCCAGTGCGGCGCCTCGCCCAACCGGAGGTTGGACAGCAGGAAGGCGCGCTCGCCCGCATCCGCCACACTCGGCGCCAGCGCCGCATCGGCCTCCGCCCGCGTCAGCCCAGGCGACAGGGCCAGGTCGCGCATCGCGGTCGCGTAGGTCACCAGCTGCGGCCGGTAGCGCACAGGCGCGATATCCGCCACGCACAGCCGCGCCACCGCATCCGGATGGCCCAGCGCCAGCGCCATCGCGGTCTTGCCGCCCATGGAATGCCCCAGCACGGCACAGGGTAACAGCTCCAGCTGCGCCAATGTCTCGTAAACGTCCTCCGCCAGGATGCGGTAGTCCATTCCGGGGGCATGCGGGCTCGCACCATGGTTGCGCAGATCCAGCGCCACCACCCGCCGGCCGCCCGCCGCCAGCCGGCGCTGTACGGCACCGAAATTGCCGGATTGGCCAAACAGCCCGTGCAGCAGAACCAGCACCGGCCCCTCGCCGCGCGAGGTGGCATGCAGGATCATCCTTTTCCTCCCGGAATCACCGAAACCGCAACGCCACCGATGATAAGGGCGGTGCCGATCGCCAGGTCGATACCCAGCGGCTCGCCCAGCCAGAGCGCTGACAGCAGCAGTCCCGCCGCGGGTGTCATCAGGAACCCAACCGAGGCCACCACCACCGGCAGATGCACCATCGTCAGCAGGTAGCACCATGTTCCGATCGGCCCTGCGATCCCGCCGACATAGAAAAGGGCCGCCAGCGCCCCGGTCCCCCATTGCCCCGGCGCCTCGAGCACCCACGCGAACGGCAGCAACAACAGGCTGGCGAGCCCGAAGGACCACGGCAGCAGCTGCACCATCGAAAGCGCGGGCGGCCGCATGCGGATCACCAGCATCGGCACCCCTACCGCCGCCGCGGCCACCAGCAGGAAACCATGGCCCAGCAGCACGCCCGGTGCCGTCCAGTCGATCGACCAGGGGCCCATCAGCAGCACGATCCCCGCCACCCCCATCGCCACTGCAATCCACCGCCGACGGGGCACTCGCTCGCGCAACAGCAGGACAGAGGCGGGAACGGTAAAGACGAGCGTCACCGACGTGATCACCGACGTCCGCCCGGCCGGCACCCATACCAGGGCCAGGTGCACGCAGATGAAGAACAACGCCAACTGCGACAGCGCCACCGACAGGAAGAACGGCATGTCCCGCCGCCCCGGCCTCGCCAGCCGCCCCATCGCGGCCAGCAGGACCAGGGTCACCAGCGTGGACATCGCGGTCCGCCCGAGCGCAAACCAGATCGGCGCCGCGCCCTGCCCGATCGCCTCCTTGGTCACAGGCCAGGCGCTGCTGAACAGCAGCACGGCACCCGCCAGGGGCAGGAGCCCCCGCCAGGTCACCGGCTGCGCCACCCGCCCTTCAGTCGGCAACGGTCAGCATGATCTTGCCGATATGCGCACTGCTCTCCATCAGCGCATGGGCCTCGGCCGCCCGCTCCAACGGGAAGGTGGCGTGGATCACGGGCTTGCACTTCCCCTGGTCCAGCAGCGGCCAGACCTTGGCGTGCAGTTCCCGCGCAATGGCACCCTTCTGTGCCGTAGTGCGGGGCCGCATCGTGGAACCGGTCACCGTAAGCCGCCGGGTCATGATCGGCGTCAGGTCCATGGCCTCCACCTTGCTGCCGCCCAGGAAGGCGATGATGACCAGCCGCCCGTCGATCGCCAGGGCGCGGATGTTGCGCGGGAAATAGGCGCCGCCGACCATGTCCAGAATCACGTCCACGCCCCGGCCATCGGTCAGCGTCTTGATCTCCGCCCCGAAATCCTGGGTGCGGTAGTTGATCGCCGCGGTGGCGCCCAGCGCGACGCAGGCCGCCACCTTCTCGTCCGAGCCCGCGGTGGCGTAGGCTGTCGCACCGAAAGCGGCGGCCAATTGGATCGCCGTCACGCCGATGCCCGACGTTCCGCCATGGATCAGCACCTTCTCGCCGGCCGCCAGACGCCCCGACATGAACAGGTTCGCCCACACCGTAAAGAACGTCTCCGGCAACGCCCCCGCCTGCAGCGCGTCGTAACCGGCTGGCCAGGGCAGCGTCTGCGCCTCCGGCGCTGTGCAGTACTCGGCATAGCCGCCGCCATTGGTCAGGGCGCAGACCTTGTCACCGACACGGTAGCCGCGAACATCCGCACCGGTCGCCACCACCTCGCCGGCCACCTCCAGCCCGATGAGGGGGCTGGCCCCGGGCGGGGGCGGGTAGGAGCCGCTGCGCTGCGCCACATCAGGCCGGTTCACACCCGCCACCTGAACCCGGATCAGAACCTCATCGGGCTTGGGCACCGGCAGCGCGGCGGAGCCGGGCCGCAACACCTCCGGCCCGCCGGGCTGGGCGGCCTCGATGATGCGCATCGTAGAGGGCAGGGCCATGATGGAGTCCTCGCTTGGGCAGGAACTAGGTCACTCCATTGCCCCATGCCGTCAAGCAGCACGTGGACAGGACAACACGTCCCTACCCTTCACATCCCGGCGGAACGCGCCGCGCCTGGGTTGCCTGCTCGAAAGCGTAGGCGATGCGCAGCAGCTTCGCCTCGCTCCACGCTCGGCCAGCGAAAGTGGCACCCAACGGATAGTCAGGCGTCGCGGTCTTGCCCACCCCTGAGATGAACCCCGCGGGAACCAGCACACTGGGATACCCGGGCTTGGCCGCGATGCCGGCGCCGGCAGTGCCCGGGAACAGCACGGCATCCAGGGCGTGCTCGTTCATATAGGCGTCCATGCCCATGCGGCCCGCCGTCAGAAGGTCGAGCCGGCGGGCATTCTTGTACTCCGGCTCGGACAGATCGCCCTTCGTCGCCTGGGCCGCGCGGAACAGGTCCTGGCCGAAGCGCAGGCACTGCTCCGGATGCACCTCGTTGAAGGCAATGATATCGGCCATGGACCTGATCCTGGTGCCGCGCAGCCATTCGGTCAGGTACTCGTTGAGGTCGTGCTTGATCTCGTACACAAACACGGTCGAGACCCGCCGCACGGTATGGCGCAGCGGGCTTTCCGGATTGGTGTCCAGCACCGGCATATCGGTGCCGGGCGCGCCGATCCATCCCTCAACCGGCATGGGCGCGCGCACGATCACCGCGCCGAGGTCCTGCAGCGCTTCGATGGCCAGGTCCATCACCTTGCGCGCACGCTTCGACAGCGGGCCATAGTAGATGTCGCGGCCGGGATCCTCCGGCGCAACCGGCACGCCGATGCGCATTCCCTTTGCACCATCCGCGGCCAAGCCCGTGGTGTAGTCGTCCGGACGCTTCATCTTTGCGGTCGCCGGGTCGAGCGGATCAACCTGGGCCAGGACGTTCAGCAGGATAGCCGCATCACGAACCGTGCGGGTCATCGGCCCCGCCGTGTCCTGGCTGTGCGAGATCGGCAGGATGCCGGCACGGCTGATCAGGCCCACCGTCGGCTTCACCGTCACCACGCCCGACTGATTGGCCGGCGACAGCAGCGAGCCTGATGTCTCGGAGCCGATGGTTGCCACCGCAAGCCCTGCCGCGACCGCCACGCCGGAGCCGGCAGAGGAGCCGCCGGGCTGCACCACGGGGATGTTGTCCTTGAACAGATCCGGCGCCCAGGCGTTGCGCACCTGCCCGCCAAGCGAGGAGTAGCCGGAGGGCATTCCAACAGCGAGGAAGTTCGCGAACTCGGTCAGGTTCGCCTTGCCCAGGATGACCGCACCGGCCTCGCGCAGCAGTTTCGTCACGGTCGCGTCGCGCCGTGCCTTCGCATCGGCCAATGCGGCCGAGCCTGCCGTCGTGGGCTGCTTGTCGCCGGTGGCGATGTTGTCCTTCAGCAGGATCGGAATGCCCTCCAGCAAGCGCGGAGTCTTGCGCTTGCCGGCATCGAGCTTGGCGGCAATCGCCATCGCGTCGGGGTTGACCACCCGTACGGAGTTGAGCGCCGGGCCCGCACGATCCAACGCCTCGATGCGGCCAAGGAATGCGCGGGTCACATCGGACACCGTCGTGGTGCCCTCGGAAAGAGCCGCTCGCACGGAGTCGATCGTGCTGTTCGACAGGTCCTTCATCTTGGCTTCCTTCAGGCTGCGTCAGCCACAAGCCGCGCGTAGAGCTCCGGGTCGGTCGCACCTTCCGTGCTGAACAGCAGCACACGGCTGTCCGGCCCCAACGACAGGAGGGCACGGGACGCGGGGTCGGCGGCGGCCAGCAGCAGCGCGGCAAGCCCGGCCACGCCGGATTCGCCGGCGACAATGCCCTGCCGGGCCAGGATGCGCATGCAGTCCACCGCGGCCTCGTCGGGCACCGCCATGAAGACATCGGTGGCCCGCGACAATTCCTGCCACGCCAAAAGGCTCGGCTCGCCGCAGGCCAGGCCCGCCATCAGCGTATCGAGGTCGCCCGGAATGGCCACGGGTTCGCCGGCTTCGGCACTGGCCAGCAGGCAGGCCGCCTTGTCGGGCTCGGCCACGACAAAGACAGGCGGGGTGGCGAAGGTCGAACGCAACTGAACGGAGACGGCGGCGGCGGCGCCGCCGACTCCACCCTGCATGAAGCAATGGGTCGGCGGTGGCCCCTCCCACTGCGCCAGGGCCTCCTCGGCCATCAGGCGGTAGCCCTGCATCACGTCAACCGGCACGGTGGTGTAGCCCTCGTACGACGTGTCGGAGATCACGAACCAGCCACTCGCCTCCGCGTCGCGCGCCGCTTGGCGCACGGCGTCGTCATAGGTGCCGGGCACGCGACGCACCTCGGCACCATACCGGGCGATCGCATCGACGCGGCCCTGGCTGACGGTGGCGTGCACATAGATCACGCAACGGCAGCCGAAACGCTGCGCGCCCCAGGCCACGGAGCGGCCGTGATTGCCGTCGGTGGCACAGCAGACCGTCAGCTCGCGCGTGGTATCCAGGTAGGTGCCGGCCACAAGATCGCCGGAAACGGCCTGCAGCGCCACGCCGCGCCGGGCCAGTTCGGCCGCCAGCGCCTGGGCCACCGCATAGGCACCGCCGAGGGCCTTGAAGCTGCCCAGGCCGAAGCGGGTCGACTCGTCCTTCAGCCTCAGCGAGGCGATACCGGCCTGGGCGGCCAGTTCCGGCAGGTCGTGCAGCACCGTTGGCGCGTAGCCGGGCCAGGAGGTGATCTCCTCGCGCGCGCGGCGGAAGCCACGATCGGGCAGAACGACGATCCCCGGGGTGCCGGCATTCGGGTTCGGGAACACGCGAAATGGATGCGGGGCGATCATCACGGCATGCTGCGTTGCGTGCCGCCAATCCGCAAGCCGAGACAAGCGAACCAGCCGAATGTCACACAGGCTTCGGCGCCAGCATGCGGCGGATCAGCATGGCCGCCAGCATGGGCGGCAGGGTGAAGATGGTGAACAGCCATCCGGCGGCGTTGGAGGCACCCGCGACACCGCCGGGATCGGCGATGCCGGCCAGGTTGGTGACCACGCCCCCCAGGGCCGAGCCGAAGGCGTAGGTGGTCATCAGCACGATCGTGATGGAGGCGGCCGCCACGTCCTTCTCGCCCTCCGGCGCGAAGGCGAAGATGCGTGGCCCCAGATGCGGCCAGGCGATACCGATGCCCAGGCCCATGGCGGTGAGGCAGAGACCAAGCACGACAACCGCTCCACCGGCCTCATCGTGCACCGGCATCAGCACCGACAGGATGACGAGGCTGAAGGCCATGAGGAGTGGTCCGGCCCGCATGCAGAGGCGCACGCGTCCCTCGCCTCCGCCCGAGGACAAGACAGATCCGGTGGTCCAGCCGGCCGACATCACTGCGGAGAGGTAGCCCGCATGCAGCGGGGTCATGCCGTGGAGGACCTGCAGGAAATAGGGCACGAAGATCTCGGTGTTCACGCCGAAGGCCAACATCATCATCGCGCCATAGGCCGCGCCGAGTTCGGTCCGCGGATTGGTGCCGCCCTGCGGCAGCAGATGCTGCGGCGAGGTTGCTTCCAGGCGGAAGAACCAGGCCATGCCCAGGGCCGCAACCCCGAGGCCCACCAGGTTGCCCTGCAGCGTGCCCGATGTGCCGCCGAGCGATACCGCCATGACGGAGGCCGCGAGCACGATGAGGTTCAGCAATGCGATGGGCCGCTGCGGCGCCGGGGTGCGAGCGAGGTCGCGCGGGAGCGCCACGGCCACCATCAGCGCCACCAGCGGGACCACGCCGAGGGTGGACCAGAAGGCCAGGCGCCAGGCGCCGTATTCGGCGAAGATGCCGCCAACGGCCGGGCCGGCCAGGGTCGCCACGCCCCAGGCCGCCGAGATGACCGACAGCGCCCGCGACCAGAGCGCGGGCGGGAAGAGCAGCCGGACCATCGAGAAGGAGAGCGCCGAAAGCAGTCCGGCCCCGAGGCCCTGGAGGAACCGTGCCGCCAGCAGCACGGCCATTGTGGGTGCCAGCGCACACGCCGCCGTGCCAAGCCCGAACAGGACCAGCGCCAAGCGGTAGGTGCCCTGGCCGCGAAACCGGTGCAGCAGGAGCGCGCAGGTGGCGCCGCCGAGCAGGGAGGCGATGACGTAGAGGGTGGTGCTCCAGGCGAAGAAGCGCATGCCACCGATGTCATCCACGATGGTCGGCATGATGGTGACGACGATGAAGGTGTTGATCGCGTGCAGGATCATCCCGGTGCCAACCACAAGGCTGCGCAGGAGATTCGTGCCGCTCAGCAGGTCGCCCCAGCCTTGGCTGGGTGGTGCAGCTTCGGTGTCGTTCGCCATGTCCGGTCCCCTCGGCCGCACCATGCCCAAGGCGCCAGCACGTGGATACCCTTTCGGCGCATGGTTGGCTGTGCTTATGGGAAGGTCTGACACGGGAGATGACGATGAAGGTTGCGATCCTGGGTGCGGGCGGGTTCCTCGGGCGGCGGGTGGCGGAGCGGCTGGCACAGGCCGGCACGCTGGGCGGCCGGGCGATCACCGGCATGACGCTGTTCGACATCGTAGCCCCCCCTGCCCCGGCGGCCCCGTTCCCGGTTGAGGTGGTTGGCGGCGACGTGGCCGAGTTGCCCGAGGCGGCGATCCCGGCGGGGACGGAGGTGGTGTTCCACCTTGCCGCCGTGGTGAGCGGTGCGGCGGAGGCGGATTACGATCTCGGGCGCCGGGTGAACCTGCGCGGGACGGATGCGGTGATCGATGCCTGCCGCCGGCTCGTAGCCGCCGGGGGCACTGCGCCGCGCGTGGTGTTCACCAGCAGCATCGCCAGTTTCTCGGGCGGGCAGGAGGCCATGCTGGGCGACGAGGCCAAGCAGATGCCGGCGAACTCCTATGGCGCGCAGAAGGCGGCCGCCGAACTGTTGCTGGCCGATGCCACGCGGCGCGGGTTCATGGATGCGGTGTCGCTGCGGCTGCCGACGATCATCGTGCGGCCGGGCCGGCCGAACAAGGCGGCGAGCAGCTTCTTCTCCTCCATCGTGCGCGAGCCGTTGCTGGGATTGCCGGCGGAACTGCCGGTGCCTGACGGGTTCCGCGTGTGGGTGGGAAGCCCGAACAGCGCGGTGGCGTGGCTGATCCATGCGGCGGCGATGGATACGGCGTCGATGGGGCTGGATCGCAGCCTGAACCTGCCGGGGCTTTCGGTGACGGTGGGCGAGATCATCGGGGCATTGGACCAGGTGCGGCAGGGGGCGTCGGCGCTGGTGGAGCGCAAGCCGGATGCGGTGATCGCGGGCATCGTTGGCGGCTGGCCGGCGGGCTTCACGGCCGAGCGGGCGCGGGCGCTGGGGTTCGTGCAGAATGAAGGGTTGGTCGAGCTTGTCCGTGCCTTCGTGGCCGAGGACCTGGAGCCGACGCGGCGTGAGCGTAGCCTGGGGTAGGTTTCCGCGGGGCTGCTTTGCGTGGCCTGCGGGAAGTTTGCGCCAACGTTACCCGCTTTTAAGCCATTTTCGGTCGATAGATGGTTGCTCGGGCTGCTGGCCCATGAATTGATGCTTGGAACGGGGCTCCGCGCGAAACGGTCGGGCGGGCGCACGGCGAAGGTCTGGTGGATTGCGGATTGCCGACTTGCCAGGGGCGGGCCTGATTGGCCGGCCGCTTGCCTGGAGCAGGCAGAACGTCGGGCGACATTTGTCGCTGCGGCGCTTTTTTCGTGTACTGCGCCCGGCGGCGCGCGACCCTGAGGATGGCGCGCCGCCGCGGTTGCGCCGTGGCATCGGGTTCTGGATCAGCCATGCGCCGGCCACGGCCCGCGCCCTGGTGCGGGCCGACGAGCTTTGGCTTTCAGTGCTGGCGGCCTTCGTGGGGGCGGCCTCTGGCCTGTGCGTTCTCGCGATGAGTGCGGTGACGCAGTGGATGCATGAGGTGCTCTACAATATCGGGCCGCATGAACGGCTTTCCGCCCAGGTGGAGGTGGGGCTGCTGAACGCGCTGCTGGTGCCGACGCTGGGGGGGCTGGGGCTGGGGCTTGCGGGGCTGGCGCTGGCGAAATGGTGGAACCGGCGGGCCATCGACGCGATCGAGGCGAATGCGTTGCATGGCGGGCGGATGTCGTTAAACGCCAGCCTGATCGTGGTGGGGCAGACGATGTGGTCCAACGGGGTGGGTGCCTCGGTGGGGCTGGAGGCGGGCTATACGCAGATCGGGGCGGCGCTGGCTTCCCGGGCCGGGCGGAGTTTTCGGGTTCGGCGGAACGATTTGCGGCTGCTGGTTGGGTGCGGGGCCGCGGGGGCGATCGCGGCGGCGTTCAATGCGCCGCTTGCCGGAGCGTTCTATGCGTTCGAGCTGGTGATCGGGACCTATACGCTGGCGGCGCTGGCGCCGGTGATCATTGCCTCCATCGTGGCGGTGACGATTTCGCGGGCGTTGATGCCGCATGAGTTTGCCTTTGACCTGCGGCTGCCGCTGGCGATCGATCCGTCCAACTACCCCTCCATCCTGCTGCTGGGCGTGGTCTGCGCGCTGGCCGGGGTTGCCATCATGCGCGGGGTGACGCTGACGGAAGAGATTTTCCGGCGGTCGGGCGTGCCGGTGTGGCTGCGGCCGGCGATTGGCGGGTTGGCGGTGGGCGTGCTGGCGCTGGCGACGCCGCAGGTGTTGTCGGCTGGGCACGGCGCGTTGCAGGTGGACCTGGATGCGCCGTTCACGCTGGGGGCGTTGCTGAGCCTGATCCTGTTGAAATCGGTGGCCTCGGCGGTGTCGCTGGGGTCGGGGTTCCGGGGTGGGTTGTTCTTTGCCTCCTTGTTCCTGGGGGCGCTGATCGGCAAGGCATTCGCGGCGGCGCTGGCGATGGCGACGACCGCCTATGCGATGCCGAGCGTGGTGGCGGCACTGGTGGGCATGAGCGCGCTGGCGGTGGCGATCGTGGGCGGGCCGTTGACGATGGCGTTCCTGGCGCTGGAGACGACCGGGTCGCTGCCGCTGACCGTGGCGGTGCTGGCGGCCTCTGTCGTGTCGTCGCTGACGGTGCGGCGGACGTTCGGCTATTCGTTCGCGACCTGGCGGTTCCATCTGCGGGGCGAGGCGATCCGCAGCGCGGTGGATATTGGCTGGATGCGCAACCTGACCGTGGGCCGGATGATGCGGCGCGAGGTGCGCTCGGTGCGCGGCGATACGACGCTGGCGAGTTTCCGGCGCGACTATCCGCTGGGGGTGACGGACCGCGTGGTGGTGATGGACGATGCCGGGAAGTATGCCGGGATCGTGCTGGTGGCGGAGGCGCACACCCAGGGGAAGGACGTGCCGGGCAAGGGGACCGGGACTGTGCTGGACCTGCTGCACAACGCCGACGACGTGCTGACGCCGCAGATGACGATCAAGGAGGCGGTGGCGCTGTTCGAGGAGGCCGAGGCGGATGCGCTTGCGGTGGTGGACAGTACGGAGAACCGCCGGGTGATCGGGCTGCTGACCGAGCAGTATGCATTGCGGCGCTACAGCGAGGAGTTGGAGCGGCGGCGGCGGGAATTGTCGGGCGAGTAGCGTGCCCCTACCCTTCCGGCTTTGTGAAGGAAGGGCGCCATGGCCAAGCTGATCGAGTATGCGGACGCATCACCGGAGGCGCGGGCGGTGTTCGAGGACATCGCGGCGACGCGCGGGATTGCGCCGGAGCAGGTGAACAACGTGTGGAAGGCGATGGCCGTCCATCCCGAGAACATGCGGCGCTTCTGGGAGCGCATCAAGGACGTGATGGGCCCGGGGACGCTGGATCCGCTGACGAAGGAGCTGATCTATCTCGCCGTGTCGATGAGCCAGCAATGCGAGTACTGCGTTGCCTCCCACACCGCCGCGGCGAAGCGGAAGGGTGCCAGCGAGGACATGCTGGCGGAGATGATCGCGATCGTGGGGCTGGCGGTGGAGGGGAACCGGATGGCGTATGCCTACCAGGTGCCGGTGGACGAGGCGTTCAAGGCGTAATTTTCCGATATCGGAACATTGAGGCTGCAGGTTTCCCCTAGGCGTCGCGGCCGTATTTTCGACGCATGTAGCGGACGGCGCGAATCACGTAGGGCTGCAGGCCCAGGCTGGGGTCGGTGAGCTTGAGCGGGCGAGGCCGCGGCGGACGCGGCGGCCGTTGCCGGCGCGGTTGTGCCGGGAGCACGAGGCGGGGCGGCAGGTCGGCGCCGATGGCGTGGCAGAGGGGGCGCAGGAGGCGGCCGGCCTGGGGGCAGGCCGCGAGGAACGGCGCCATCTCCGGGTTGGCCAGCAGATGGGAGAGTTGGGAGGCGTAGCCGCGCAGTTCGAGGACGCGGGCGCCGGCCCAGGCGCGGCTGCGCGGGAGGCGCTGGTACGGCCGGCGGGGGCGCGGGGTGGCCTGCTGGCGGGGGCGCGGAAAGTCGAACCGGGGCTTGGGCAGGGTGCCGGCCTGCCAGGACGCGAAGAGGGCGAGCAGGCGGGTGACCGCACGGGTGGCGCGGTCGCGCAGGAGGGCGCGGAGTTCGGCGGGGATGAGGGGGAGGTGGGGGTTGTCTTCCATGCGGCGGGCGCCGGGCACAATCCAGGTGTCGCGGCCCAGGGAGACGACGTGCGCGGGCGGCGGGCTCCAGAGGGCAAAGGCCCGGAGCACCGTGAGGACGGATTGGAGGATGAGGGTGAGTTGGTTCCCGATGGGTGTCATCGAGGTGAATATAATTCACCAACGTTAGCGTTGCAAGGGGCGTGCGAAAAAATTCTTGCGCCAGGGTTTGGGACGGGAGCCAGATACCAGAATGTGAAATGATGGACCGACCGGGGGCGGCACGATGGTGGGCTGAAGCCCGCCCTACGCGGACGTGGATGCCGGCAAACAAATGAAGTTTTTTTGCTTCTCTTTGTTCACAAAAAGAAGACTCTTGCTTACCTATACCAGCCAGCACAACCAATGTCCGGCGCTATTGTGGAGCGAAAGAACTGGATTGCTTCGCTTCGCTCGCAATGACGGGGGCGTGAGGGGGCGGTGGTTGCTGAGGTTGGTATTATCTTTCTTCAATCGCCGGCGGCATGTGGACCTTCACGGGCGGCAGCGGTGCGGTCCATTTCTCGATTTCGACCAGGCAGGACTGCGCGATCGGCCCCTGCCCCAGCTTGCTGGTGGGGGCATCGCGAGTGAGGACGTTGGGGTTGCCGTGAACGCAGAGGCTGCCGGGCACGCCGGGCTCCAGCGGGTCCAGCCAGGCGCCGGTGGGCAGGACGCAGACGCCGCGCAGCAGGCCATCGGTGAGCGTGGCACCGGCGAGGCAGGCGCCGCGGGCGTTGAAGACGCGGACGACGTCGCCATCGCTGATGCCGCGTGCGGCGGCGTCGGCTTCGTGGATCAGGATGGCTTCGCGGTCGTGGATCTTGGAGGCCTTGGAGACACGGGCCATGTCCATCTGGCTGTGCAGGCGGGTGGCGGGCTGGACGCTGAGGAGGTGGAGTTGGCCGGGCTTGGCGGTGCCCAGATATTCCTCGGGTTGGCGCCAGACGGGGTGGCCGGGGCAGTCTTCGTAGCCGAAGGCGGCGATGCGTTCGCTGGCCAGCTCGATGCGGCCGGATGGGGTGTTGAGCGGGGTGGCGGCGGGGTCGGCGCGGAACGCGCGGAAGGCGACGATGGGGGTTTCGGGCTCCGGCACCTCGACGATGCCTTGGGCCCAGAAGGTGTCGAAATCCGGAAGCTCCACGTCCATACGGGCGCCGGCGTCGCGGGCGCGGTCGTAGAGGGCGCGCAGCCAGGCGGATTCGTCGCGCTGCTGGGTGAAGCGGGGGCGGACGCCGAGGGCTTCGGCGATGTCAGCCATGTAGTCGAACTCGTTGCGGGCCTGGGCCTGGGGCGGGACGAGTTGCTTCATCGCCAGGATGTGCCGATCGAGCGAGCCGGCGCCGATGTCGTTGCGTTCCATGGTGGTGGTGGCGGGCAGGACGATATCAGCGTGGCGGGCGATGGGGGTCCACCAGGGTTCGGAGACGATGATGGTTTCCGGCTTCGCCCAGGCGCGCAGGAGGCGGTTGAGGTCCTGGTGGTGGTGGAAGGGGTTGCCGCCAGCCCACCAGATGAGGCGGGTGTCGGGGTAGGTCAGAGTGCGGCCGTTGAAGTCCACCGTGCCGCCGGGCTGCTCCAGCATATCCGTGATGCGGGCGACGGGGATGAAGGAGT
>JBIKOJ010000056.1:0-25743 GCA_044358135.1 Acetobacteraceae bacterium
TGTTGACCCATGAAGGATGGGTCAACGCGGGCCGGCATGAGTCTTTGCTTTGCGCGCGGCCACCGGCCAGCCCCGCGCGCGATACCGCCCCGTGCAATGGCTGGAAGAGTCAGCCATTGCACGGGGTGGTATCAGGCCTCGTGCAGGGTTCCGTCGCGCAGCCTGACGGTGCGGTCCATGCGGGCGGCGAGGTCGGGGTTGTGGGTGGCGATGAGGGCGGCGACGTTGTGGGTGCGGACCATGGCGAGCAACTCATCGAACACCACGGTGGAGGTGGCGACATCGAGGTTGCCGGTGGGCTCGTCGGCCAGGAGGATGCGCGGCGCGTTGGCGAGGGCGCGGGCGATGGCAACGCGTTGCTGCTCGCCGCCGGAGAGCTTGCCGGGGAAGTGGGCGGTGCGGGCGGCGAGGCCGAAATCGGCCAGGAGGGCGCGGGCACGCTCGGCGGCCTTCGGGCGCGGGATGCCGGCGATCATCTGCGGGAGCATGACGTTTTCGAGCGCGGTGAACTCGCCCAGGAGATGGTGGAATTGGTAGACGAAGCCGATGGAATCACGGCGGATGGCGGTGCGGCCGGCGTCGTCCAGCGTGCCGGCTTCGCGGCCTGCGATCAGCACCTGGCCGGCATCGGGGCGTTCCAGCAGGCCGGCGGCGTGCAGCAGGGTGGATTTGCCGGTGCCGGAGGGGGCGACGAGGGCAACGATCTCGCCGGGGTTCAGCACAAGGTCGACGCCGCGCAGCACGTGCAGGTCGGTCTCGCCGCTGCGGTAGGTGCGGACGAGGCCGCGGAGTTCGAGGGCCGGGCTATTCATTGCGCAGCACCTCCACGGGGTCGGTGCTGGCGGCCTTCCAGGCGGGGTAGAGGGTGGCGAGGAGGGAGAGGGCCAGGGCGAGGCCCACGACCTGGGCGACGCTGGGCCAGTGGACGTTGTTCGGCAGGGCAGTGAGGAGGAAGACCGAGGAATCGAACACGTTGCCGCCGGTGAGGCTTTCGATGGCGTGCTGGATTTCGACCAGGTTCCAGCAGACGGTGACGCCGAGGATGGTGCCCAGCACGGTGCCGGCGACGCCGACGAAGGCGCCGCACATGATGAAGATGCGCAGCATGGAGCCGGCGCTGGCGCCCAGGGTGCGCAGAACGGCGATATCCCGCCGCTTGTCCTTCACCAGCATGATCAGCGACGAGATGACGTTGAAGGCAGCGACCAGGATGATCATGCCCAGCACGATGAACATGGTGTTCTTCTGGATCTGCAGCACGGCGACGATCTGGTCGTTGGCGCGAGTCCAGTCCCGCATCAGCAGTTGGCGGGTGCCCAGCAGGGGGCGGATGCGTTCCACCATGGCGCGGGCGGCGGAGGGGTCGGCCATGCGCAGCTCGATGCCGGAAACAGCGTCTGCGGTGTTCAGGAAGAGCTGGGCGGCTTGCATGGGGAGGAAGACGACGTTGTTGTTGAAATCGGCCAGCCCGGCATCGAAGACAGCGGCGACGCGGTAGGCGCGGACGCGGGGGATGGTGCCGAAGGCGGTGGCCACGCCCTGGGGCGAGACCAGGGTGATGCGCGCCCTGGGGGCGAGGCGGAAGCTGCCGGCCATGCCGGCGCCGACCACCACCGCGTCTTCGCCCTGGAAGGCCTCCAGCGTGCCGGCGACGATGCGGATCTGGGACATGGCGCGCAGGTCGGCTTCCGCGATGCCGCGCATCAGGGCGCCGGTGCCGCCGCCGCGCTCGCCGGTGACCAGGACCTGGCCATCCAGCACCGCGGTGGCGGCGGTGACACCGGAAAGGGCGGCGATGTCTGCCGTGAGCTTGCGGTAGCCTTCGATCTTCTCGCCGGCGAAGGCCTGCAGCACGACGTGGCCGCGGGCGGCCAGGACGCGGGAGACGACCTCTGACTGGAAGCCTGTCATGACGCTGGCGACGACGATGAGGGTGGCGACGCCTAGCGCGATTCCGACGAGGGAGAAGATGGCGATGATGGAGACGAAGCGCTCACCCTTGCGGGCACGGAGGTAGCGGCCGGCGACGGCGCGTTCGAAGGCGTTGAACATCAAAGGATTCTTCTTTTTCTGTAGAAAAAGAAGCAAAAAGACTTTTCCGACTTGGCGCCTCGCCCCCCTGATCGGGCAGCCGTGGCCGGCAAACGAATGAAGTTTTTTTGCTTCTTTTTGTTCACAAAAAGAAGACCCTTACTTTATCACACGGGCGAGCGCGTCTTCGACCGAGACTTCCTCACGCTCCCCGGTCATGCGCCGCTTCAGCTCCACGCGCCGGTTGGCCGCCGAGCGGGGCCCGACGATGATTTGCCAAGGGTGGCCCATGAGGTCGGCATCGGCGAACTTTGCGCCGGCGCGGTCTGGCCGGTCGTCGTAGAGGGCGTTGCCGGCGAGGCCAGCGTAGGCTTCCTCGCAGATGGTGTCGCAGGCGGTGTCGCCGGGCTTGAGGTTGAGGATGGCGGCGCGCCAGGGGGCGACGGAATCGGGCCACTTGATGCCGGCTTCGTCGTGGTGCGCCTCGATGATGGCGCCGGCGAGGCGGGAGACGCCGATGCCGTAGCTGCCCATGTGGGGCACGATCATCTGGCCGTCGGGGCCGGCGACCTTGAGGCCCATGGGCTCCGCGTATTTTGTGCCGAAGTAGAAGATGTGGCCGACCTCGATGCCGCGGCCTTCGCGCTTGTCCGCCACCTGGGCCCAGGCGGCTTCGTCGTGCTTTTCGTCGGTGGCGGCGTAGGGCGTGGTCATGGTGGTGTAGAAATCGGCGAGGTCCTGCTCGCTGCCGAAGCCGTAGCGGGCGGTGGAGACGTCGATCTTTTCGAAGGCGGCGTCGAAATAGACCTGCGATTCGCCGGTGGGGGCGAGGATGATGAATTCGTGGCTGAGGTCGCCGCCGATCGGGCCGGTATCCGCGGCCATCGGGATGGCCTGCACGCCGAGGCGCTGGAAGGTGCGCATGTAGGCGAGCATCATCTTGCGGTAGGCGACGACGGCGCCGGCGTGGTCGAGATCGAAGGAGTAGGCGTCCTTCATCAGGAATTCGCGGCCGCGCATGACGCCGAAGCGGGGGCGCACCTCATCGCGGAACTTCCACTGGATGTGGTACAAGTTCTGCGGGAAATCGCGGTAGCTTTTGACCCCGGTGCGGAAGATGTCGGTGATCATCTCCTCATTGGTGGGGCCGTAGAGCATCTCGCGGTCGTGGCGGTCCTTGAAGCGCAGCATTTCCTGGCCGTAGCCGTCGTAGCGGCCGGATTGGCGCCAGAGATCGGCGGATTGCAGCGTGGGCATCAGCACTTCCTGGGCGCCGGAGGCATCCTGCTCCTCGCGCACGATCTGTTCGATGTTGCGCAGGACGCGCAGGCCGGCGGGCAGCCAGGCGTAGATGCCGGCGGCGGTCTGGCGCACGAGGCCGGCGCGCAGCATCAGCCGATGGGAGGCGATCTGCGCCTCGGCCGGCGTTTCCTTGAGCGTGGGGATGAAGCTGCGTGAAAGGCGCATCGCGGGGGCACATCCGGGAACGGTGGGGCGGGCACCCTACCCCGCGCGCGGCCGGGAGGCCAGAAGGGAGCGGCTCGCGCAATTTTGTGCAACGCACAACGCAATGGACGAAAAAAAATGTCGCGCATTGCCTGAAGCAAGCACGAAAACACGTGACAGCTGGATGTCGATCCCCTAAAAAAAAGATGGCCCGCGCGCATGGCAGCGCAGCGGGCCAAGTTTGGGGAGGAAACGCCAGTCACACGGCAGGAAGAGGCAAGGCCTCGTCCTCGCCGTGATGATGGCTCCAGCCCCCCACCCCGTCCACGAAAAATTTGCGCTGAAGCGACTGTTTTTTCGCCATTCAGGCGCGTTTTGCCGCGTTCTCGGGCGACTGCTGCCTCCGTTGCCTCATTTTAGGGCAGAGCCAGTACGCCATCGCGGAAGCTGAGGGTTTCGCTGGTGATGGCGAAGAACAGCAGCACCCAGATCACGGCCGTGACGAGGGTGGTGGCAATGACTTTGCGCCACATGCTTGGTCGTTCCGGCGCGCCGCGCCAGCCGGTTTCCGAATCGGGATCGGCCACGGGCCGGGTGCCCCAGGGCAGGACCGCGAACAGCACGATCCACCAGAGCACGAAATAGATCGCGACCCCTGTGACCGGATGCATGGTTCAGACCCTCAGGAGATGGACGTCCACCAGCGGACGCTTCTGCAGGCGGCGGCCGAGCGCCTTGCGCAGCGCGGATTTGGCCGCCTCGATGAGCGATTCGTCGTCGCGGCGCAGGTTGGACGGCAGGTCGGCGATGGAATCGGCGAAATCGCGCAGGATTCGGTCCGTCTCCGGGTCCTCGGGGTCGAACAGGCCGGGGGCGGAGATGCGGGGGGTGCCGCGCAGGCGGCCGGCTTCGTCCACCGCGAGGGAGGCAATGACGACGCCGTTGAACAGCATGCGACGGCGCGCGCCCATCACGCTGCCCTGCAGCGGCACAAGGCGATTGCCATCCACCACCAGGCGGCCGACGGGGGCGGAATCCACCACTTCCGGCCGGCCGGGGGCGAGCGAGAGAATGTCGCCATCCTCGACCAGGATCGGGGTGACGCCGAGTTCCTGCGCCAGGGCGGCGTGGGCGGAGAGGTGGCGCCATTCGCCGTGTACCGGCACGGAAATGCGCGGGCGCACCAGGGCGTAGAGGCGCTTCAGCTCGTCGCGCGCGGGGTGGCCGGAGACGTGGACGAAGTGGTCGTTGTCGGTGAGGACGGTGACGCCGCGGCGCACCAGGTTGTCTTGCACCGTGCCGATGGCGCGTTCGTTGCCGGGGATCATGCGGCTGGAGAACACCACCGTGTCACCCTCGCCGAGTTCCACGCGGGGGTGGGTGTCCTGCGCCACGCGGGCGAGGGCGCTGCGCGGCTCGCCCTGGCTGCCGGTGATGAGGATGACCAGGTTGTCATCGGGGATGTCGGCGACGTCGTCTTCGGTAAGGAAGGGGGGGATGCCCTTGAGGTAGCCGCACTCGCGCGCCGCGGACTCCAGGTTGCGCAGGGAGCGGCCGACGATGGCCACCGAGCGGCCGGCGGCGCGGGCGGCGAGGGCCACGGATTCGACGCGGGCGACGTTGCTGGCGAAGCAGGTGACGGCCACGCGGCCGCGCAGCGAGGCGATCAGCTCGGCGAGGCTGGTGCGGACCTCCCCTTCCGAGCCGGATTCGCCTTCCACCATGGCGTTGGTGGAATCGCAGACCATGGCGAGCACGCCCTCGTCGCCCAGGGCGCGCAATGCGGCCTCGTCGGTGCGGGGGCCGACCAGCGGGGCTTCGTCCAGCTTCCAGTCGCCGGTGTGCAGCACGATGCCGGCCGGGGTGCGGATGACCAGGGCCTGCGATTCCGGGATGGAATGGGCCATGCGGATGAAGGTGAGGTCGAACGGCCCGAGGCGGAAGCTGCCGCCGGGCTGGATGATGGTGATCTTGGCCTGGTTGACCAGCTGCGCCTCGCCGAGCTTGCGGCGCAGCACGGCGGCGGCGAAGGGGGTGGCGTAGATGGGGCAACGCAGTTGCGGCCAGAGCCAGGCGACGGCGCCGATATGGTCCTCATGCGCGTGGGTGATGACGAGGCCGGCCAGCCTGTCCCGCCGTTCGGCGATGAAGGCCGGGTCGGGGACCATGATGTCCACTTCCGGGTTTTCCGCGCCGCCGAACCCCATGCCGCAATCGACCGCAAGCCAGGTGCCGGCGCAGCGATAGAGGTTGAGGTTCATGCCGATCTCGCCGGTGCCGCCGAGGGGCAGGAAGGCCAGATCCGGAGTCGCTGCGTCCATGCTTCGCCTTCAATTCATGCGCCACGGGCCCAACAAGGCCGGACCCGAGGACGAAAGCGCCTGGGCCGACTGCCGGGAGGGGCAGGCGGTTGACACAGGCGGTTCATATACGTGCCGGCCGGGAGCCCGCCGGCAGGGGGGTTAGGCACCGTGCGGCAGGGAAATGTCAACGCCCGGCGGGGGTTCAGTCCCGTTCGATCAGGCGTGACCGGTCCCGGTTCAATATGGGGGCCGGGTTGCGCCCTGCCAACAGGCGCAGGCCCTCCAGCGTGAGGTCCGCATCGATTGTCTCGATCACCGTGGTGCCCTCGGCCAGCAGCGGGGCGAGGCCGCCGGTGGCGAGCACCTTGAGGCCGCCGCCGTACTCGGCCTGGATGCGGGCGACCAGGCCCTCGATCATGCCGACATAGCCCCAGTAGATGCCGGATTGCATGGCCGGCACGGTGGAGCGGCCGATGACGGATTGCGGGCGGCCGATGCCGATGCGCGGCAGGCGGGCGGCGGCGCGGTGCAGCGCCTCGATGGAGAGGTTGATGCCGGGGGCGATGACACCGCCGAGATAGGCGCCGTCCTTGTCCATCACGTCGAAGGTGGTGGCGGTGCCGAAATCGATCACCACGGCGGGGCCGCCATAGTGCTTGTGGCCGGCCAGGGTGTTCAGCAGGCGGTCCGCGCCGACCTCGTTGGGGTTGTCCACCTTGATGTCGAAGCCCCAATCGAGCGTGGCGTTGGCGATGAGGGGTTCCACATCCAGCCAGTCGCGGCAGAGGCGGCGCATGTCGTAGAGGGCGGCAGGGACCACGGTGCCGATGACGGCGGCGGTGATCAGCTCGCGCTTGATGCCGGCCTGGTTCAGCAGCGTGAGCAGCCAGACGGCGTATTCGTCCGACGTGCGCTGGGCGTTGGTGGAGATGCGCCAGCGGCCGACCCAGTGGTGGCCGTCGTGCACCGCCATGACGGTGTTGGTGTTGCCGGCATCGACGACGAGCAGCATCGCGGGGACTCCGTATTCTCAGTCGCCGCCGGGGAGCAGGACTTCGCCGGTGGTGAAGCGCCGGACGGTGCCCTCGGTGGACATCAGCAGGCTGCCATCGGCGTCGAGCCCCGCAAAGGTGCCTTGCAGCATTTCTGCTCCCAGCTTGAGGCTCATCGGGCTGCCGGGGGGCTGAGCGTGGGCGAGCCAGGCTTGCAATACGGGCGCGAAGCCTTGGGCGTGCAGCACGGAGTACCAGTGGGCGATGCGGGCGAGCAGCAGGGGGGCGAAGGCTTCGGGGGCTGGTGCCGGCATGTGGTCGGCGAGGCAGGCGGCGATGCGATCCGGCAGGATGGGGGCGTGGGCGAGGTTGACGCCGATGCCGGGGATGACCCAGGCGATGCCGCCGTGACCGTCCCCTTGGCTTTCCAGCAGGATGCCGGAGAGCTTGTGGCCGTTCAGCATGAGGTCGTTGGGCCATTTCAGCGCGAGGCTTGGACCGGCGGGCAGGACGGAGGCCACGGCTTCGGCCAGGGCCGCGCCGCAGAGCAGCGAGAGGCGGGCGGCCTCTCGCAGGGGCAGGCGTGGGCGGAGCAGGACCGACAGCGCGAGGTTGCCGGTGGGGGTGGACCACTGGCGGCCACGGGTGCCGCGGGCGTTGGATTGGCGGCGGGCCAGGACTGCAAGGCCCTCCGGCTCGGCCCCCTCGGCGCGGGTGCGCACGAGGTCGGAGGTGGAGGGCAGCTCGTCATGCACTTCCAGCCGCCAGGCGAGGCGGCCGGAGGCTGGGGTCACGGGAACAGGACCTTTGCCGCTGCCTCCGCCGCCGCCACCACGGGGGCGGGGAAGAGGAAGAAGAAGGTGGTGAACAACCCGCTGGCACCGACGACGAAGGAGAGCGAGGCGGGGCGCGCATCGAAGGCGGCCGCCGGCTCGTCGAAATACATCACCTTGATGATGCGGATGTAATAGAAGGCGCCGATCACGCTGGTGAGCACGCCGATCACGGCGAGCAGCCACATGCCCTGCTGCACGGCGGCGGTGAAGATGAAGTACTTGCCCCAGAAGCCGGAGAAGGGCGGGATGCCGGCCATCGAGAACATGAAGATGGCGATGGCCAGCGCCATGGCGGGGTCGGTGCGGCCGAGGCCGGAGAGGTCGCTGACGCCCTCCACATTCCTGCCCTGGCGGCGCATGGCGATGATGCAGGCGAAGGTGCCGGCGTTCATGAACACGTAGGTGAGCATGTAGATCAGCACGCCGCGCACGCCGGCGCCGGTGCCGGCGGCCAGGCCGATCAGCGCGTAGCCCATGTGGCCGATGGAGGAATAGGCCATCAGGCGCTTGATGTTGCGCTGCCCGATGGCGGCCAGCGAGCCCAGTGCCATCGAGGCGATCGAGACCAGCACGATCAGCTGCTGCCATTGGCCGAGCAGGGCGCCGAAGGGATCGGACAGCAGGCGCACCAGCAGCACGATGGCGGCGACCTTCGGCGCGGTGCCCATGAAGGCGGTGACCGGCGTGGGGGCGCCTTCGTACACGTCCGGCGTCCACATGTGGAACGGCACGGCGGAGACCTTGAAGGCGAGGCCCGCGACGATGAAGACGATGCCGACGGTGAGGCCCGGGGAGGCGGTTTTCGGATCGGCCATGGCGCGGCCGATCTCGGCGAAGGACATGCTGCCGGAGAAGCCATAGACCAGCGACACGCCGTAGAGCAGCAGGCCGGAGGCGAGCGCGCCGAGGACGAAATACTTCAGGCCCGCCTCGGCCGAACGGCGCTCATCGCGCGCGAAGGCGGCGAGCACGTAGATCGACAGGCTCATCAGCTCCAGGCCGAGATACAGCGTCATCAGGCTGGTGGCGGAGACCATCAGCATCATGCCGACGGCGGCAAGCAGCATCAGGATGGGGAATTCGAAGCGCTGCATGTTGGCGTGCTCGGCATAGTCGAGCGACATGACCACGCCGAGGGCGACGGCGAGCAGGATCAGCAGCTTGGCGAAGTGGCTGTAGGCATCCACGGTGAACAGGCCGTGGTAGCCCGCACCCGGCGAGCCGCTGAGCACCAGCATGGCGGTGAGCAGCAGGGCGCCGACCGCCAGCATGGAGGACATCACGAAGCTGCGCTCGGGGCGTGCGAACACGCCGTACATCAGGATCGCCATGGCGGAGCAGGAGAGGAAGATCTCCGGGAGGGCCAATTGCCAGTTCACGGTACGATGACTCCGGCAAGCTTGGACGTACTGGCCAGCGCAGCGATGTGCTTTTCCACCATCGCGTGCACCGAGGCATCCCAGAACACGGTGAAGCTGGAGGGGTAGATGCCCATCCACAGCGTGAGGACCACCAGCGGCGCGAAGACTGCGATCTCGCGCGGCGAGAGGTCCATGATGGACTTCAGGTCGTCGCGGGTGATGCTGCCGAAGATCACGCGGCGATAGAGGTAGAGCATGTAGGCCGCGCCCAGGATCATGCCCATGCTGCCCAGCGCGGCGAGCCAGAAGTTCACCTTGAAGGCGCCGACCAGCACCAGGAACTCGCCGACAAAGCCTGCTGTCCCGGGCAGTCCGACGGAGGCCATGGAGAACAGCATGAAGGCGAGCGCGTATTTCGGCATCCGGTCTGCCAGGCCGCCGTAGCGCGCGATCTCACGCGAGTGGATGCGGTCGTAGACCACGCCGACGCAGAGGAAGAGCGCGCCGGAGACGACGCCGTGGCTGAGCATCTGGAACAGCGCGCCGGAGATGCCCTGCTCGTTCACCGTGAAGATGCCGATCGTGACCACGCCCATGTGGGCGACGGAGGAATAGGCGATCAGCTTCTTCATGTCGGTCTGCGCCAGCGCCACCAGCGAGGTGTAGATCACGGCGACGACCGAGAGTGCGAAGATCATCGGCGCGAAATACGCGGTGGCATCGGGCAGCATCGGCACCGAGAAGCGCAGGAAGCCGTAGGCGCCCATCTTCAGCAGCACGCCGGCCAGGATGACGGAGCCGGCCGTGGGGGCTTCCACGTGGGCATCCGGCAGCCAGGTGTGCACCGGCCACATCGGCACCTTCACCGCGAAGCTGGCGAAGAAGGCGAGGAACAGCCAGGTCTGCACCGCGGGGGCGAACTTGGTGGCCATCAGCGTGGGGATGTCGGTGGAGCCGGCGGCGTACCACATGGCCAGCAGCGCCAGCAGCATCAGCACCGAGCCGGCGAGCGTGTAGAGGAAGAACTTGATCGCGGCATAGACGCGCCGCGGGCCGCCCCATACCCCGATGAGCAGGTACATCGGGATCAGCACGCCCTCGAAGAACATGTAGAACACGACGAAATCGAGTGCGGCGAACATGCCGACCATCATGGTTTCCAGCACCAGGAAGGCGAACATGAACTCGCGCACGCGGGTTTCGATGCTGTCCCAGCTGGCCAGGATGCAGATGGGCACCAGGGCGGTGGCAAGCAGCACGAACAGCACCGAGATGCCGTCCACGCCCATCTTGTAGGTGATGCCCCATTGCGGCAGCCAGGCCACCTCTTCCACGAACTGGAAGCCGGCGCTGGAGGTGTCGAACTTGAACCACAGCACCAGGGACAGGGCAAAGACGATCAGGCTGGTCCAAAGCGCGGTCCAGCGGGCGTTGGAGGCCACCGCGGCTTCTGGCCCGCGGATCATCATGATCACCACGCCACCGACCAGCGGCAGGAAGGTGAGGAGCGAAAGCAGGGGAAAGCCTGCCGCGTTGAGCGCGTTCATGGCTGCGTCACCGGATGATCAGGTAGAGGCTGACGAGCACAACGACGCCGATCAGCATGGCAAAGGCATAGTGGGCGATTGATCCGGTTTGCACCTTCACCACCCGCCCGGCGCCCTGGGCGGTGAGCGAGGCCACACCGTTCGGGATGCCGTCGATGATCGTGGCGTCGCCGACCTGCCAGAGGCCGCGGGCGAGCGCCATGGTGGGGCGCACGAAGATGCGGTCGTAGAGCTCGTCGAAATACCACTTGTTGAGCAGGAAGCGGTACAGCCCGCCGAAGCTTGTGGCGAGCTGCGCCGGGAGTGCCGGCATGCCCATGTAGATGATGTAGGCCAGCGCGATGCCGGAGAGGCCGACCACGGCCGGCAGCGCCACCACCCAGCCCGGCACCTCGTGCATGTCGTGCATCACGTGGTTGTTCGGGCCGTTGTGGATCGCAGCGCCCCAGAAATGCTGCCAGTGCTCACCCAGCAGCTGGTGCGCGAAGGTGAAGCCCGTGAGCACCGCGCCGGCGGCGAGCAGCATCAGCGGCACCGTCATCACCAGCGGGCTTTCGTGCACGTGGTCCATCGTGTGCTTGTCGGCCCGCGGCGCGCCGTGGAAGGTGAGGATCAGCAGGCGCCAGGAATAGAAGGCGGTGAGGAAGGCGGCGAGGATGCCGCACCAGAAGCCGTATTGCGCGAACCCGCCATGGGAGGCGTAGGCCGCCTCCAGCACCGCGTCCTTCGAGTAGAACCCGGCGAAGGGGAACACGCCGGCCAGGGCCAGGCTGCCGATCCACATCATGGTGTAGGTGAGCGGGATCTTCTTCCAGATGCCGCCCATCTTGCGGATGTCCTGCTCGTCGGACATCGCGTGGATCACGCTGCCGGCGCCCAGGAACAGCAGCGCCTTGAAGAAGGCGTGCGTGAGGAGGTGGAACACCGAAGCCTGGTAGGCGCCCACGCCGGCGGCGATGAACATGTAGCCGAGCTGCGAGCAGGTGGAGTAGGCGATGATCCGCTTGATGTCGTTCTGCACCACGCCGACGGTGGCGGCGAACAGCGCGGTGCTGGCGCCCACGAAGGTGACGAAGGCCATGGCACCCGGCGCGTATTCCAGCACCGGCGACATGCGCGCCATCAGGAACACGCCGGCCGTGACCATGGTGGCGGCATGGATCAGCGCGGAGACGGGCGTCGGGCCTTCCATCGCGTCCGGCAGCCACACGTGCAGGCCGAGCTGGGCGGACTTGCCCATGGCGCCGATAAACAGCAGCACGCCGATCACCTCATAGGCGCGGAAGGTGCTGCCGAGCACGGCGTAGCTGTCGTTCTGGTGCTGGCCCACGGCGGCGAAGATGCCATCGAAGGTGATGCTGCCGAACACCACGAAGATCAGCGCGATGCCGAGCGCGAAGCCGAGGTCGCCGATGCGGTTGACCACGAAGGCCTTGATCGCGGCCGCGCAGGCGCTGGGCTTGTGGTACCAGTAGCCGATGAGCAGGTAGCTCGCCAGGCCCACGCCCTCCCAGCCGAAGAAGAGCTGCAGCAGGTTGTCGGCCGTCACCAGCATCAGCATGGCGAAGGTGAACAGCGAGAGGTAGCTGAAGAAGCGCCACACGCTGCCCTGCGGCTCATGCCCCATGTAGCCCACGGAATAGATGTGGATGAGCGTGGCAATGAAGGTGACCATCGCCACCATCACCGCCGAGAGCGTGTCGTAGCGCAGCGCCCAGGAGACGGTGAAGTCACCGGAAGACACCCAGGTGGCCAGCGTGACCACGCCCGGCGCGCCGCCGCCGTACACCAGCGACACGAAGGCCGAGGTGCCGCAGATGGCGGCCAGGATCATGCAGATGATGGTGACTGCCTGGGCCGCACGGTCGCCGATCTGCTTGCCGAACAGCAGGGCGACCAGGGAGCCGAGCAGCGGTGCGAAGACCGCGGTTGCGAACAGCATCGGAGGGTCAGCCCTTCATCAGAGTCACGTCCTCGACCTCGATCGAGCCGCGGTTGCGGAAGTAGATCACCAGGATCGCGAGCCCGATCGCCGCCTCGGCGGCCGCCACGGTGAGGACGAACATCGCCAGCACCTGGCCGGCGAGGTCGCCAAGGGCGGCGGAGAAGGCGACGAGGTTGAGGTTGACCGCGAGCAGGATCAGCTCGATCGACATCAGGATGATGATGACGTTCTTGCGGTTGAGGAAGATGCCGAAGATCCCCATCACCAGCAGGATGGCGCTGACGGCGAGGTAGTGGCTGAGCGGAACCGGCAGCATCATCTCAGTGGTGCCCCCCATGGGAATCGTGGCCGATATGGCCGTGGTCGTCCTGGGCCACCTTGGCCGGCTCCTTCACCTTCGGGCGCAGGAAGCCGAGGTCCTTGGTGCCGACGCCGGAGGGCACGTCCAGCAGTTCCATCGTGTCGGCCGGCGTGCGCGCCAGCTGGGCGGCGATGCTCTGGTGGCGCGAGGAGGTGCGATCGCGCAGCGTGAGCACGATGGCGCCGATCATGGCGACCAGCAGCACGAGGCCGGAGGCCTGGAAGAGCAGGATGTAGTCCGTGTAGAGCACCCGCCCGATCTGCACCGTGTTGGTCACGTTCGGGTCGATCGGAACCGCACGCAGCCCGGCGGATTGCGGTGCCAGGCTCCAGCCGCCCAGCACGATGCCCAGTTCCACCAGCAGGATCACGCCGATGGTGGCGCCGATCGGCAGGTAGCGCTGGAAGCCCTCGCGCAGCTGCGCGAAGTTGATGTCCAGCATCATCACCACGAACAGGAACAGCACCGCGACCGCGCCGACGTAGACGATCACCAGGATCATCGCCAGGAACTCGGCGCCGGCCAACAGGAACAGGGCGGCGGCGTTGAAGAAGGCCAGCACCAGGTAGAGCACCGAGTGCACGGGGTTGCGCGCGCTGACCACCATGCCGGCGGAAACCAGCAGGATGGCGGCGAACGCGTAGAAGGCGAGCTGCGCGATCATCGGTACGGCGCATCCTGTTGCAGCCGCGCCGCCATGGCGGGTTCCCAACGGTCCCCGTTCTCCAGCAGCTTGGCCTTGTTGTAGAGCAGCTCCTCGCGCGTTTCGGTGGCGAACTCCAGGTTCGGCCCTTCGACGATCGCGTCCACCGGGCAGGCTTCCTCGCACAGGCCGCAATAGATGCACTTGGTCATGTCGATGTCGTAGCGCGTGGTGCGGCGGCTGCCATCCTCGCGCGGTTCGGCCTCGATGGTGATCGCCTGGGCCGGGCACACCGCCTCGCACAGCTTGCAGGCGATGCAGCGTTCTTCCCCGTTGGCGTAGCGGCGCAGGCCGTGCTCACCGCGGAAGCGGGGCGACAGCGCCTGGCGTTCGAACGGGTAGTTGATCGTGGCCTTCTTCTTGAAGAAGTACTTCAGCGTGAGCGCCATCCCGCTGACCAGTTCGGCCAGCAGGAAGCTCCGCGCGGTGCGGTCGAGGAATGCCATGGGTTATCTCCTCAGGCCGCGGTCGGCAGCCAGCCGAAGGCCAGCAGAACGCCCGCGACCAGGACGAGGTAGAACAGCGAGAACGGCAGGAACACCTTCCAGCCCAGGCGCATCAGCTGGTCGTAGCGGTAGCGCGGGAAGGTGGCGCGCACCCAGACGAACACGAACATCACGGCGCAGATCTTGAGGATGAACCAGATCGGCCCGGGGAT
This sequence comes from Acetobacteraceae bacterium, assembly GCA_044358135.1. Taxonomy (GTDB): domain Bacteria; phylum Pseudomonadota; class Alphaproteobacteria; order Acetobacterales; family Acetobacteraceae; genus CAMDGX01. Next base: position 14,184 of record JBIKOJ010000056.1, read on the forward strand.
CCACGTGAACGGCTCGATGCCGAACGGGGCCAGCCAGCCGCCCAGGAACAGGATGGTGGTCATCGCCGCCATCAGGAACATGTTCGCGTATTCGCCCAGGAAGAACAGGGCGAAGGACATGGAGCTGTATTCCACGAAGAACCCGGCCACGATCTCGCTCTCGCCCTCGGGAAGGTCAAAGGGGGAGCGGTTGGTCTCGGCCAGCGTGGAGATGAAGAAGATGACCGCCATCGGGAACAGCGGGATGACGAACCAGATCGTCTCCTGCGCCTTGACGATGGCATTGAGGTTCATGGAGCCGACGCAGAGCAGCACGGTGACGATCACGAAGCCCATCGAGACCTCGTAGCTGACCATCTGCGCCGCCGAGCGCAGCGCGCCCAGGAACGGATACTTCGAGTTGGACGCCCAGCCGGCGATGATGATGCCGTAGACGCCCAGCGAGGACACCGCGAACAGATAGAGGATGCCCACGTTGATGTCGGCGATCGCCCAGCCATCGGCCACGGGGATCACCGCCCAGGCGATCATGGCCAGGGCGAAGGTGAGCATCGGCGCCATCAGGAACAGGGCGCGGTTGGCGCCCGTGGGGATGATCGTTTCCTTCATGATCATCTTGATGGCGTCGGCGAAGGGCTGCAGCAGGCCGAAGGGGCCCACCACGTTCGGGCCGCGGCGCAGCTGGATCGCGGCCATGATCTTGCGTTCGGCCAGCGTCATCATCGCCACGGCCACCAGCAGCGGGCCCAGGATCAGCAGCGCCTTGACCACCGTGAGGATCAGGATGCCGAACAGGTTCGTCGTGAAGAACTCAACCATCGGGGCCTACTCCGCCGCCGCGGCGCGTGCGGGGGGGGCGAAGGTCTCGGTGCATTCGGCCATGGTGGGGCTCGCACGGCTGATCGGGTCGGTCTGGTAGTAGTTCGGCACGGGGGAGACGAACGGCGCCGCCGCCACCGCCGAGGCATCGCCGGCGGGGCCGGTGAGGTCGGTGCAGCCGAAGCGCGGCAGGATGTCCACGCGGGCGAAAACGGGGTTGGTCTGCTCCAGCCGCGCGCGCAGTGCCTCGATGCTGTCGTACGGCAGGGTCTTGCCGGCGACGGCGGAGAAGGCGCGGATGATCGCCCAGTCCGGCCGGGCCTCGCCAGGCGGATACACGGCGAGCTGGCCGCGCTGCACCCGGCCTTCGGTGTTCACGTAGGTGCCGTTCTTCTCGGTATAGGCCGCGCCCGGCAGGATCACGTCGGCGCGCGCGGCACCGCGGTCGCCGTGATGGCCCTGGTAGACCACGAAGGTGTTCGGGCCGATCTTCGCGGTGTCGATCTCGTCCGCGCCCAGCAGCCACAGCAGGTCCACGCCGCCGCCGAGCATCCCGGAAAGGCTCTTGCCGCCCTTGCCCGGCAGGAAGCCGAGATCGAGCCCGCCGACGCGCGAGGCCGCATGGTGCAGCACGTTGAAGCCGTGCCACTCCGGCGTCAGCATGTGGGAGGAAGCGGCCAGCGCCCAGCAGGCGGCCAGGATCGCCGCGCCATCGGGCCGGGCCAGCGCACCGGCGCCCAGGATCAGCATCGGCTTCTTGGCGCCCTTCAGCACCCCGGCGAAAGGGTGGCTGCCGTCGCGCAGCCCGGCCAGCAGCGCGGGGGCGTTGCCCAGCATCTGCGCGGGATAGGTCAGGTCCAGTTCGGGCCCGATCGCCGCCACGGTGAGGCCACCGGCCAGCCAGCGCTTGCGGATGCGCGCATTCACCAGCGGCGCCTCGGTGCGCGGGTTGGTGCCCACCAGCAGGATCGCGTCCGCCTCCTCGATCCCCGCGATCGAGGTGTTGAAGGTGTAGAAGTCGCGGCGGGATACATCCGTATCGGCCCCGTCCTGCCGGCAATCGAGGTTCTGCGAGCCCAGCGCGCTCATCAGGTCCTTCAGCGCCAGCATGCTCTCGGCATCGGCGAGGTTGCCGGCGATGGCGCCGATCTTCTCGCCCGCCACGCCCTGCAGCCGGGCTGCGATGGCGGCGAACGCGTCGGTCCAGCTGGCCTTCGCCATGCGGCCGTCACGCTTCACCCAGCAGCTGTCGAGCCTGCGGCGCTTCAGCCCGTCGACGGCGAAGCGGGACTTGTCGGCCAGCCACTCCTCGTTCACGTCCTCATTGATGCGCGGCAGCACGCGCAGCACCTCGCCACCGCGCGCATCCACACGGATGGAGGCGCCGACGGCGTCCAGCACGTCCACGCTGTCGGTCTTGTTCAGCTCCCACGGCCGCGCGACGAACGCATACGGCTTGGAGGTGAGTGCGCCCACCGGGCAGATATCGATCAGGTTGCCGGAGAGTTCGGAAGAGAGCGCCTTTTCCACATAGGTGCCCACTTCCATCGTCTCGCCGCGCGCGGTGGCGCCCAGTTCGGGCACGCCGGCGATCTCGGCGGAGAAGCGGATGCAGCGCGTGCAGTGGATGCAGCGTGTCATCGCCGTCTTGATCAGCGGGCCGAGGTTCTTGTCCTTCACCGCGCGCTTGTGCTCGTCGTAGCGCGAGGTGTCGCGCCCGTAGCCCATGGCCTGGTCCTGCAGGTCGCACTCGCCGCCCTGGTCGCAAATCGGGCAATCCAGCGGGTGGTTGATGAGCAGGAATTCCATCACCCCCTGGCGCGCCTTCACCACCATCGGCGTGTCGGTGTGCACCACCATGCCCTCGGCGACCGGATAGGCGCAGGAAGCGAAGGGCTTGGGCGGCGCCTTTTCGATCTCCACCAGGCACATGCGGCAATTGCCGGCGACCGACAGGCGCTCGTGGTAGCAGAAGCGCGGCACTTCCTTGCCGGCGGCCTCGCAGGCCTGCAGCACGTTGGAGCCGGGCGGGACATCGACATCGATGCCGTCGACGGTGACCTTCACCATGGCTGTTACTCCGCGGCCATGCGGGCAGCGCCGCGCGACTTGTACTGCTGGATACGCTCCAGCATCAGCGGCCGGAAATGCCGGATCAGGCCCTGGATCGGCCAGGCGGCGGCATCGCCGAGGGCGCAGATCGTGTGCCCTTCCACCTGCTTGGTCACCTGTTCCAGCGTGTCGATCTCGTCCGGCTCGGCGCGGCCCTGCACCATGCGGTTCATCACCCGCATCATCCAGCCGGTGCCCTCGCGGCACGGCGTGCACTGGCCGCAGCTCTCATGCTTGTAGAAGGCCGACAGGCGGGCGATGGCGCGGATCACGTCCGTCGACTTGTCCATGACGATCACGGCCGCGGTGCCGAGGCCCGAGCGCACTTCGCGCAGGCTGTCGAAATCCATCAGGATGGTGTCGCAGGTCGCCTTGGGCAGCAGCGGCACCGAGGCACCGCCGGGGATCACCGCCAGCAAATTGTCCCAGCCACCGCGCACGCCGCCGGCGTATTTCTCGATCAGCTCCTTGAGCGGGATGCCGAGTTCTTCCTCCACGTTGCAGGGCTTGTTCACGTGGCCGGAGATGCAGAACAGCTTGGTCCCGGCATTCTTCGGCCGCCCGAGGGCGGAGAACCACGCGGCGCCGCGGCGCAGGATGGTCGGCGCCACCGCGATGCTCTCCACGTTGTTCACCGTGGTGGGGCAGCCATACAGGCCGACCGCCGCCGGGAAGGGCGGCTTCAGGCGCGGCATGCCCTTCTTGCCTTCCAGGCTTTCGATCAGCGCGGTTTCCTCGCCGCAGATATAGGCGCCGGCGCCGCGATGCACGTAGCAGTCGAAATCCCAGCCGGAGCCGCAGGCGTTCTTACCGATCAGCCCGGCTTCGTAGGCCTCATCCACCGCCTGCTGCAGGTGCTTGGCTTCGTTGGTGAATTCGCCGCGCACGTAGATGTAGCAGGCATGCGCACCCATGGCGAAGCTGGCGAGCAGGCAGCCTTCCACCAGCTTGTGCGGGTCGTGCCGCAGGATGTCGCGGTCCTTGCAGGTTCCGGGCTCCGACTCGTCGGCGTTCACCACCAGGTAGTGCGGCCGCGCCCCGATCTCCTTGGGCATGAACGACCATTTCATGCCGGTGGGGAACCCTGCCCCGCCGCGCCCGCGCAGGCCGGAGGCCTTCATCTCATCGATGATCGCATCGCGCCCGCGGGCGATGATCGCCGCGGTCCCGTCCCAATCGCCCCGCGCCCGCGCACCGGCCAGCCGCCAGTCATGCACGCCGTAGAGGTTGGTGAAGATCCGGTCCTGATCGCTCAGCATCGGCTACTGCGCCTTCGCGAAAGAGAGGGTGGTCAGCGTGATCGGCCCGCCATCCGGCGCCGAGGTCTGCCGCCCGGACATGGAGCCCGGCTTCGGGATCTCGCCGCGCCGCAGCGCCTCGATCAGCGCCTTGGTCTTCTCGGCGTCCATGTCCTCGTAGAAATCGTCGTTCACCTGCAGGATCGGTGCGTTCACGCAGGCGCCGAGGCATTCCACCTCGGTCATGGAGAACAGGCCGTCGGCACTGATCTCCTTCCAGCCCTTGAGCCCGGTCGCCGAGCGGCAGGCGGCCACAACATCGTCCGATCCGCGCAGCCAGCACGGGGTGGTGGTGCACAGCTGCAGGTGGAACTTGCCCACCGGGGCCGTGTTGAACATCAGGTAGAAGGTGCACACTTCGTACACGCGGATCGGCGCGATTTCGAGGATGCGGGCGATCTCATCCATCGCCTTGATCGGCACCCAGGCGCTGTGCGTGTGCCGGCCCATCTGGCGCTGGGCGATCCACAGCAGCGGAAGCACGGCGCTGGCCTGCTTGCCGGCCGGGTATTTCGCGATAGTGGTCGCGATCTCGGCCTGGCTCTCCGCGTCGAAGGCGAAGCTCTCGGGCTGTTCGAAGGCGGCGGTCGCTGTTTCGGCCATCTGGATTACCTGTCGATCTCGCCGAACACGATGTCGAGCGACCCGATGATCGCGACCGCGTCGGCCAGCATGTGCCGCTTGGAAAGGAATTCGGTCGCCTGCAGGTGCGCGAACCCCGTGGGGCGGATCTTGCAGCGATACGGGCGGTTGGTGCCGTCGGCCACCAGGTACACGCCGAATTCGCCCTTCGGCGACTCCACGGCGGTGTAGGTGGCGCCGGCGGGCACGTGGAACCCCTCGGTGAACAGCTTGAAGTGGTGGATCAGCGCTTCCATCGAGCGCTTCATCTCGGCGCGCGAGGGCGGCGTGATCTTGTTGTCCGCCACCTTCACCGGGCCGGGCTTCATCCGGTCCAGGCACTGGCGGACGATCTTGGCGCTTTCGCGCATCTCGGCCACGCGAACGAGGTAACGGTCATAGCAATCGCCGTTGCGGCCCACCGGCACCATGAAGTCCAGCTGGTCGTACATCTCATAGGGCTGCGACCGGCGCAGATCCCATGGCACGCCCGATGCCCGCAGGCACGGGCCGGAGAAGCCCCAGGCCAGCGCATTTTCCGGGCTCATCACACCGATATCCACGGTGCGCTGCTTCCAGATGCGATTGCCGGTCAGCAGACCTTCCAGGTCGTCGATGAACTTCGGAAAGCCTTCCAGCCACTCGCCGATGCGTTCTTCCAGCCCCGCCGGCAGGTCCTTGGCCACCCCGCCGGTGCGGAAGTAGTTGGCATGCAGCCGCGCGCCGGAGGCCGCCTCGTAGAACTCCATCAGCTTCTCGCGCTCTTCGAAGCCCCAGAGCGCCGGCGTGATGGCGCCGACATCGAGCGCGTAGGTGGTGAGGTTCAGCAGGTGGTTCAGGATGCGGGTGATCTCGCTGAACAGCGTGCGGATCCACTTCGCCCGCTCCGGCGCCTCGATGCCCAGCAGCTTCTCGGTGGCCAGGGCGAAGGCGTGCTCCTGGCTCATCGGGCTCACGTAGTCCAGGCGGTCGAAATACGGCATCGCCTGGATGTAGCTTTTGTATTCGATGAGCTTTTCCGTGCCGCGGTGCAGCAGGCCGATATGCGGGTCGGCGCGCTCCACCACCTCGCCGTCCATCTCCAGGATCAGGCGCAACACGCCATGGGCGGCGGGGTGCTGCGGGCCGAAATTGATCGCGTGGCTGTCGATCTCGACCTTGCGCTTGCCGCCCTCGGCGGGTTCCCCCATGGAGTCGTCGGTGGTGGTAAGGCTCACGGTGCGCCTCCCTGCTTGCGCGGCGGCACCTTCTCGTCACCCGGCAGCGTGGTCATGGCTTCCCAGGGCGAGAGGAAGTCGAAGTTGCGGAAATCCTGCGTCAGCCGCACCGGCTCGTACACCACCTGGCCGCGCTCGGGGTCGTAGCGGACCTCCACATAGCCGGTCAGCGGGAAGTCCTTGCGCAGCGGATGCCCCTCGAAGCCGTAATCGGTCAGGATGCGGCGCAGGTCGGGCTGGCCGGAGAAGACGATGCCATAGAGATCCCAGGCCTCACGCTCCCACCAGGTCGCCACCGGCCAGATCGTGTGCACGGACGGCACCGGCGCCGTTTCATTGGTGGTGACGATCACCCGGATCCGCTGGTTCAGCGAGACGGAGAGCAGGTTGTAGACCACGTCGAAGCGCTCTTCGCGCTGCGGCCAGTCCACGCCGCAGATGTCCATCACCTGCTCGAAGGCACAATCCTCGTGGTCGCGCAGCGCGGTCATCAGCGCGGGCACCGAGTCGCGATGGGCGCGCACCACCACTTCGCCATGCTCGATGGCGGTCGACATCACGCCCGGCAGGCCGGCCACGCTGGCGGCCAGCACTTCGTGCGGTGTGGGCGGGGCGACAGGCGCCACCTCGCCAGCCTGGTTCTCGCCCACCTGATTCTGGTCAGCCACGAAGGATGGTCCCCGTGCGGTTGATCTTCTTCTGCAGCTGCATGATCCCGTACACCAGCGCCTCTGCCGTGGGCGGGCAGCCGGGCACGTACACGTCCACCGGCACCACGCGGTCGCAGCCGCGCACCACCGAGTAGGAATAGTGGTAGTAGCCGCCGCCATTGGCGCAGCTGCCCATGCTGATCACCCAGCGCGGCTCCGGCATCTGGTCGTAGACCTTGCGCAGGGCGGGGGCCATCTTGTTGGTCAGGGTGCCGGCCACGATCATCACGTCGCTCTGCCGCGGCGAGGCGCGCGGGATCACGCCGAAGCGGTCGAGGTCGTAGCGCGGCATGTAGGCGTGGATCATCTCCACCGCGCAGCACGCCAAGCCGAAGGTCATCGGCCACAGGCTGCCAGTGCGCGCCCAGTTCACCAGCTTGTCGAGGTTGGCCACCACGAAGCCCTTGTCCTCGATCTCGCCGGTGATGCCCTTGATCACCGCGTCCTGCCCGGGCCCAGGCGGCAGCACCCCGCCGGCCCCGATCTGCGTGACACTCATGTCGTCACTCCCAATCGAGCGCACCCTTGCGCCACTCGTAGATGAAGCCAACGGTCAGCACGCCCAGGAAGGCCACCATCGACCAGAAGCCGAACACCCCGATGCTCCCCAGCGACACCGCCCACGGGAACAGGAAGGCGACTTCCAGGTCGAAGATGATGAACAGGATGGCCACCAGGTAGAACCGCACGTCGAAGCGCCGGCGCGCGTCGTCGAACGCCTCGAACCCGCATTCATAGGCCGACAGCTTCTCGGCATAGGGCTTCTGCCGTGCGGCCAGCAGGGAGCCCCCCACCATGGCCAGGGCGATCACCGCGGCGATGCCCATGAACACCAGGATAGGGAAGTATTCGACCAGCACCGGAGCCATCACACCCTAACCTTTCCCGCCGGCACGCCAACGCACAGCGCCCGACGCAGAATTGCCGCGGCGCAGCGCGGCCGGACATTAGCCGCAACCGATGCCCACGGCCATAGGGTGCGAGGGGCCAATTTCAACATTCGATCCGATATCGGATATGCCTGCCGCCACCCCTTTTCGGGGGGCAAAAATTCACTATTGGCAGGGGAAACACTGGCGCGAGTGACGGGGCTCGAACCCGCGACCTCCGGCGTGACAGGCCGGCGCTCTAACCAACTGAGCTACACCCGCATCCAGCGAGGCCCGGGGTTTAGGGGGTGCCCGCGCCCCCGTCAAGCGACTAGACCAGCCTTTCCGACAAATCTTTCCTGCCATGCAAACGCGTGCGGGAACAGGCAGGAGGGAAGGCCGGGGGAATGGGCGGTGACGGGATCGAACCGCCGACCCTCTCGGTGTAAACGAGACGCTCTACCGCTGAGCTAACCGCCCCCAGGCGCGGCAAACTAGGCGCGTGGCGCGCGCTCGGCAACGCCCGATCCGCCTTCTGTCGCATGCCAAAAACGCAACGGCCCGCCCGAGTCGCCCCGGGCGGGCCGTGCCATTCAAAACTGCCGCGCCTAGTGCGGCAGGGAGGCCGCAGCGGGCTCCGGCGGCTTCACCGGCGCTTCCTCCGGCTCCACCCACTCAATCGGCTCCGGCTTGCGCACCAGGGCTTGGGCGATCACCTCGTCCACGTGGGAGACGGGGATGATCTTCAGTTCCTTCTTCACGTTGTCCGGGATGTCGGCCAGGTCCTTCTCGTTCTCCTTCGGGATGAACACCGTGGTGATCCCCGCCCGGAGTGCCGCCAGAAGCTTCTCCTTCAGCCCGCCGATCGGCAGAACCCGGCCGCGCAGCGTGATCTCGCCCGTCATGGCCACGTCGCGCCGCACCGGGATCCCCGTCATCACCGAGACGATGGAGGTCGCCATGGCGATGCCGGCACTCGGCCCGTCTTTCGGAGTCGCCCCTTCCGGCACGTGCACGTGGATGTCGCGCTTCTCGAAGATGGTCGGCTTGATGCCGAAGGTGATCGAGCGGCTGCGCACGTAGCTCAGCGCGGCCGACACACTCTCCTGCATCACGTCGCCCAGCTTGCCGGTGTGCTTCACGGCGCCCTTGCCTGGCAGCAGCACGCTCTCGATGGTCAGGATCTCCCCGCCCACCTCGGTCCAGGCCAGGCCCGTCACCGCGCCGACCATGTCTTCCGACTCGGCCTCGCCGTAGCGGAACTTGCGCACGCCGGCATACTTCTCGAGGTTCTTGCCGGTGACCGCCACCTTCTTGGTCTTGGTGGTCACGATCTCCTTCACCGCCTTGCGTGCCAGCCCCGCGAGCTCGCGCTCCAGGTTCCGCACGCCGGCCTCGCGGGTGTAGTAGCGGATCAGGTGGCGCAGCGCCTCGTCCGTCACGCTCCACTCGCCGGCTTTCAGGCTGTGCGCCTCGGCCTGCTTCTGCACCAGGTGCTGCCTGGCGATGCCCACCTTCTCATCTTCGGTGTAGCCGGCGATTCGGATGATCTCCATGCGGTCCAGCAGCGGCTGCGGCATGCGCAGGCTGTTGGCGGTCGTCACGAACATCACGTCCGACAGGTCGTAATCCACCTCCAGGTAGTGATCGGCGAAGGTGGAATTCTGCTCGGGGTCCAGCACCTCCAGCAGCGCGCTGGAGGGGTCGCCACGCCAATCGGCGCCCAGCTTGTCGATCTCGTCCAGCAGGAACAGCGGGTTGCTGGTCTTGGCCTTCTTCATGCCCTGGATCACCTTGCCGGGCATGGAGCCGATATAGGTGCGGCGGTGGCCACGCACCTCGGCTTCGTCGCGCACGCCGCCGAGCGACATGCGCACGAAGTTGCGCCCGGTTGCCTTGGCGATGGACTTGCCGAGCGAGGTCTTGCCCACGCCGGGCGGGCCCACCAGGCACAGGATCGGCCCACGCACCTTCTGGCTGCGCGACTGCACCGCCAGGTATTCCAGGATGCGCTCCTTGACCTTGTCCAGCCCGAAATGGTCCGCGTTGAGGACCTTCTCGGCCTCGTTCACGTCGTTCTTAACCTTGCTGCGCTTCTTCCAGGGGATCGACAGGATCCAATCCAGGTAGTTGCGCACGACGGTGGCTTCGGCGCTCATCGGGCTCATGGTGCGCAGCTTCTTCAGCTCGCCCAGCGCCTTCTCGCGCGCTTCCTTGGTCAGCTTGGTCTTCTTGATCCGGGCTTCCAGCTCGGCGGTCTCGTCCTTGCCGTCCTCGCCCTCGCCCAGCTCCTTCTGGATCGCCTTCAGCTGCTCGTTCAGGTAGTACTCGCGCTGGGTCTTCTCCATCTGCCGCTTCACGCGGTTGCGGATGCGCTTCTCCACCTGGAGGACGCCGATCTCGCTCTCCATGTGGCCGAACACGCGCTCCAGCCGCTCACCCACGCGCGGGGTTTCCAGCAGCTCCTGCTTCTCGGGGATCTTGAGGTTCAGGTGCTGCGCGATGCTGTCGGCCAGCTTGCTCGGGTCGTCGATCTGGTTCAGCGAAACCAGCACCTCCGGCGCGATCTTCTTGTTCAGCTTGATGTACTGCTCGAACTGGCTGACGACCGTGCGGCCGAGCGCATCAAGCTCCTTCGCCTCGCTCTCGCGGTCCGGCATCGGCTCCACGAAGGCCTCGAAATAGTGCTCGGTCTCCTTGAACGCGGTGATCTTGGCGCGCTTGCCACCTTCCACCAGCACCTTCACCGTGCCGTCCGGCAGCTTCAGCAGCTGCAGGATCGTGGAGACGGTGCCGATCCGGTAGATGTCTTCGGCGGAGGGATCGTCCTGGGCGGCGTTCTTCTGGGCCACCAGCAGGATCTGCTTGTCTTCCTTCATCACCGCTTCCAGCGCGCGGACGGATTTCTCGCGGCCCACAAACAGCGGCACGATCATGTGCGGGAAAACGACGATATCGCGCAGCGGCAGCACCGGGAGTAGCTCGCCGGCGGCCTGGGCGGCCTTCTCCGGGGCCGGGCCGGGCTCGGACTTGTCGGACTGAGACATAAAATGACCTCCAAAGGGACAGTCGGTACGCAGACCGCCCCATACATGGGCACGGACCGCATCCCCCAGCGCGACATCCAAGCGATACCGCCGAGGCGGTCGGTCAGAGGCTGAACCGGCAGATGGGCAAAGATATCGTCATGCCCCGCGCATGCCGCAAGAGACCGTGATGCCGACAGTGCAGCCCGGGTTGCCGCACCGCTTGCGCGCCAGTCCCGCCCGTCAAGCGGGCCTTGCCCCCTTGAAGGTCTATCAGGCGCTTGTTTCGGCTTTCTTACCATACAAATACAAGGGGTTAGAGCGGCTTTCCGCCACTTCCCGGTTGATCACCACCTCTTCGACCCCATCGAGGCTGGGCAGGTCGAACATGGTGGAGAGCAGGATCTGCTCCATGATGGAGCGCAGGCCGCGCGCGCCGGTCTTACGCTGGATCGCCCGGCGGGAGACGGAGGAGAGCGCATCCTCGGTGAAGCTCAGCTTCACCCCTTCCATCTCGAACAGCCGGCCATACTGCTTCACCAGCGCATTCTTCGGCTTGGTCAGGATCTCGATCAGCGCCGCCTCGTCGAGGTCTTCCAGCGTTGCCACCACCGGCAGGCGGCCGATGAACTCCGGGATCAACCCGAACTTCAGCAGGTCTTCGGGCTCCACATCGCGCAGCACCGCGCCCATGCGGCGCTCCTCGGGGGCACGCACCTCGGCGCCATAGCCGATGCCCGCGCCCTTGCCGCGCCCGGAGATGATCTTGTCGAGCCCCGAGAAGGCGCCGCCGCAGATGAACAGGATGTTCGTGGTATCCACCTGCAGGAATTCCTGCTGCGGATGCTTGCGCCCGCCCTGCGGCGGCACGGAGGCCACGGTGCCCTC
>JBIKOJ010000057.1:0-25489 GCA_044358135.1 Acetobacteraceae bacterium
CCCTCCGGCCCGTGCCCCCCGCTGATTATGGGGTCCGGGGCCAACCGCCCCCCCCGGGTCCAGGGCAGAGCCCTGGCCTTTCTTCAGGGAGGAATGAAAATGCTCTTTTATGACTCGGTCGGCCCGAACCCGCAGGTTGTCCGCATCTTCGCCGCCGAGCGTGGCGCGGACCTGCCCAAGACCACCATCGACCTGCGCGGCGGCGAGAACCGCCAGCCGGCCTACATGGCCAAGAACCCCACCGGCCAGATGCCGGCGCTGGAACTGGATGATGGCTTCGTGCTCGCCGAGATCACCGCGATCTGCGAGTACCTGGATGAGGTCGGCCCCGCCGGCACCACCCTGATCGGCGCCACCGCGCAGGAGCGGGCGGAGACGCGGATGTGGGTGCGCCGGCTCGACCTGAACATCCTGGAGCCGCTGGCCAACGGGTTCCGCTTCGCCGAGGGGCTGAAGCTGTTCGCCCCGCGCATCCACGTGATCCCGCAGGCCGCCGACGACCTGAAGCAGATCGCGCAGGAAAAGCTGACCTGGCTCGACGGGCTGATCGCAGGCCGGGAGTTCATCTGCGGCAACAGGCTCACGCTGGCCGATATCCTGCTGTTCTGTTTCCTCGATTTCGGCGCCAAGGTCGGCCAGCCGATCAACCCGGCCAATGCCAACATCGTCGCCCATCACGCCCGCATGAAGGCGCGGCCTTCCTCGGCCGCTTAAGGACGCCCCACGCATGACCGAACCCTGCGACCTCACCGCCATCGAGGCGCGCCGCCTCATCGGCCGCCGCGCGCTGTCTCCGGTGGAACTGCTGGAATCCTGCCTCACCCGCATCGACGAAACCGACCACGCGGTGAACGCCGTGGTGGCGCGCGATGATGCCGCCAGCCGGGCCGCCGCGAAGGCCGCCGAGCAGATGGTGATGAATGGCGAGGAGCTGGGCCTGCTGCACGGCCTGCCGGTGGGGATCAAGGACCTGACGGCGACGAAGGGCCTGCGCACCACCTGGGGCTCGCCGCTGTTCCGCGACCATGTGCCGGAGGAAGACCACTCGCTGGTGGCCAATATCCGCGCGGCCGGCGGCATCATCGCCGGCAAGACCAACACGCCGGAATTCGGCGCCGGCGCCAACACGCGCAACGCGGTCTATGGCGCCACCGGCAACCCGTTCGACCCGACCAAGAACGCGGCCGGCTCCTCGGGCGGGTCGGGCGTGGCACTCGCGATGAACCAGTTCCCGCTGTGCTCCGGCAGCGACATGGGCGGCTCGCTGCGCAACCCCGCCGCCTTCAACGGCATCGTCGGCTTCCGCCCCACCCCGGGCGCGGTGCCGGATGAGGAGAAGAAGCTCGGCTGGTCCGGCCTCGGCGTGCAGGGCCCGATGGCGCGCAACGTGCCCGACCTCGCGCTGCTGATGTCCGTCATGGCCACCAACCAGGCGCATGACCCGCTGGCCACCACCATCCACAACAAGCGCGTGCGCGAGCCCGGCGATTTCTACCCGATCCAGCCGATCGACCTCGGCGGGCTGCGCGTGGCGATCACGCCGGATTTCGGCTTCGCGCCCACGGAGCAGCACATCCGCGAGGTGTTCGCCGACAAGATCGCCCTGCTGAAGCATCATTTCCGCAGCGCCGACGTCGCCACGCCGGACTGCACCGGCACGGATGACGCCTTCGAGGTGCTGCGCAGCACCAACTTCGTCGCCGGGCACATCGACAACTGGAACAAGGCCCGCGACAAGCTCGGCCCGAATATCGTCGCCAACATGGAAGCGGCGATGAAATACACCATCGCCGATGTCGCCCGCGCCGGCGCGCTGCAGACCCAGCTTTACCAGCGCTGGCAGGACTTCTTCCGCGACTACGACGTGATCCTGTCGCCCGCCATCACCATCAGCCCGCGGCCCTGGACGGAGCTGTTCCCCAAGGAGATCGACGGCAAGCCCACGCGCACCTACTTCCACTGGCTGTCGCTGGCCTATGCCGTGACAGTGGTGGGCCACCCGGCGCTGAGCCTGCCGGTGGGGCGCGACCGCGCCGGGATGCCGTTCGGCCTGCAGATCGTCGGCCCGCGCGGCGGCGATGCCACGGTGATCCGCGTGGCCGCGGCGCTGGAGGAGGCGCTGGCGAACGACCCGCGCACGCGGCGGCCGGTGCCCGATATCATCGGGCTGAAGGCGGCACCGCCGATTTCCGGCATGCCGCATTTCATGGGGTTCAACTGAAGGAAGGAGTCTTCTTTTTCTGAAGAAAAAGAAGCAAAAAGACTTTGTGAATGGCGCCCGCGCTGGAAACCCAGCGCGGGCGCAAAGTCACAAAAGTTTTTTGGTTCTTTTTTTCAAAAAAGAACATTCTTGCTTGTCGAAAGGGAGCCTCGCGGCCCCCTTTCCCGTGTTCAGCCAGGCACGTTGTCCCGGCCCATCATGCGATGCCCGCGCGGGCCGTGCTCGCCATCCTGCCCGTGCATGCCATGGCGCATGCCGGGACCGAAGCGGCGCTCGCCGTGGCGCGGGGCGGCGACGTCCTTCAGGCTCTCCTTGCTCTCGCCCAGCTGGCGGGCGGCGATCACGCGGCCGAGCGGGCCGGCATAGCCGTCGCCGCGCACCGCGACGCTCTTGCCCACGGCCAGCGTCTCGGCCAGGCGCTTGGCCTCCGGCGGGGGCAGGCGCACGATCGTGCCATCCTCCAGCCGGATGCCGTTGGCCTCGCCGCGCGGCGTGTGCAGCAGGGCGGCAACCTTGCCTTCCGCCTCCAGCGCCGCGCCCCCGCCGTGGTGGCCGTGGCCGCGCGGCGGGGCGACCAGCACGGTGGCGCCGGTCGCGTCGTTGGTGATGGAGCGTGCGGCCACCATCGGAATGGCGCGGGCCTTCAGGCCGTGGATCGTCACCGCATCGCCCGGCTTCACCGCGAACACCAGCTGGGTGGAAACGAAGGGCGGCACGTGCACCTCGGTGCCATCGGCCAGGATCAATCCGTCCACGTCGCCGCGCGGGGTGAGGGAGTATTGCGCCACCTTGCCCTTCACTTCCGGCAGCTGGGCCGGGTCATAGACCGGCGCGTTGCCGGCGGCAGGACCACGGCCGGCGGGCTGGGCCATCGCCAGGCCGGTGCCCTGCACCACGCCGGCGCCGAGCACGAGGGCACTGGCCAGCATCAGGAACGACTTGCGAGTCATGTCTTGGTCTCCAAGCTCACGGCCAGGATCGGCCTCGGGTGTGTCTTCGCAAGTGCCGTGCCAGAGCATAACATATTGATTTTCCATGCGCCGAACGCCGGCCAGGACCCCTACCCGTCTCCCTTCGCGACACCGTCCGTCCGGTTTGCGGACACCTCGATCTGGTGCTGGCGGAGCTTCTCGTAGAGCAGCTGGCGATGGATGCCGAGCAGCCGTGCCGCCTCGGCCCGGTTGCCACCGCTCCTGTCCAGCGCGCGTCGGATCATCGCCGCCTCCAGCCGCGCCACCGCCTCCGGCAGGGTGCCGGCGAGAAAGTCCTCGGCCGGCGCGGGGGCGGCGACGGCGCCGAGGAAGCCCAGCTCCTCCGCCCCCACCAGCGGGCGGCGGCCGAGGGCGGCCACGCGTTCCATAGCGTTGCGCAGCTCGCGCACGTTGCCGGGCCAGCGATGGCCCAGCAGCCGCGCCGCCGCTTCCGCCGAGAGGTGCCGGCCGGTGCCGGAGGCGGCGAGGAAGTGCTCGGCCAGCGGCACGATGTCGCCCAGGCGTTCACGCAACGGCGGCAAGTGCAGCGGCACCACGCCCAGGCGCCAGTAGAGGTCTTCCCGGAAGGTGCCGGCCTGCACCATGCCGGGCAGGTCGCGATGGGTGGCGGCCAGCACGCGCACATCCACCGGCACCGGCTTGCCGCCCACCGGCACCACCACGCGTTCCTGCAGCACGCGCAGCAGCTTGGCCTGCATGGCCAGGTCCATGTCGCCGATCTCGTCCAGGAACAGCGTGCCCTTGTGGGCTGCGCGGATGCTGCCGGCGGCATCGGCCACGGCGCCGGTGAATGCGCCGCGGGCATGGCCGAAAAGCTGGCTTTCCAGCAGCCCGGCCGGGATCGCCGCGCAGTTCACCGCCACGAAGGGTGCTGAGGCGCGGCGGCCGTGGCGATGGATGGCGCGGGCCACCACCTCCTTGCCGGTGCCGGTCTCGCCGGTGATCAGCACGGTGGCGTCGCTGTCGGCCAGCAGGCCCACGGATTTCTGCACCTCGCGCATGGCCGGCGTGGCGCCCACCAGCTCGTCGGAGTCGTCGGCCACCACCTGCGGCTGGGCGGAGGCGGCGGGCAGCATGCGCACCACCAGGGCTGCCAGCGCCTCGCGCCCGATCGGCTTGGCGATGTGGTCCATGGCGCCCAGCCGCATCGCCTCGATCGTGTTGGCCGCGGTGGGCACGGCGGTCAGCACCGCCACCGGCGGCGCATGGCCGCGTTCGCGCAGTTCGCGCAGCACCGAAAGCCCGTCCATCCCCGGCATGCGCAGGTCCAGCAGCACGGCATCGATCCCGCCGCGCGCCAGCCGCGCCAGCCCCAACGCTCCGTCCGGCGCCTGCTCGGCGGTGTGGCCGAGATCGGAGAGGGTCTCGGCGATGCCCTCGCGCAGGGCGGCATCGTCGTCGATGATCAGCACGCGCGCCATGGAAGCTCCAGCACGAAGGTGGCACCTGGCCCGGTCTCGGCCAGGAAGAGGCGCCCGCCCATCGCATCGGCCAGTTCGCGCGCGATCGCCAGGCCGAGCCCGGTGCCCTCCGGCCGGCCGGTGACGAAGGGCTCGAACAGCCAGGCGCGCAGCTCCGGCGGCACGCCCGGCCCGGTATCCGCCACCGCGATCCGCAGCACCTCGCCCTCCCGCGCCGCCGACAGCGTAACGGTGCCGCCCGGGGGCGTGTGGCGGAGCGCGTTCTCCAGCAGCGCATCCAGCACGCGGCGCACCAGACCTTCATCGAGCATCGCGCTCAGCGCCGGGGCCTGCACGGCGATGTGCACCTCGCCCTGTTCCTGCTCGCCCGCCACGGCGGCCAGAAGCGCATCCAGCTGCGTCGGGGCCAGAACGGGCTCGCGCTTCTGCGTCATCGCCAGCAACTCGCCGCTCAGCCGGTCCAGCCGCGCCACCTGGGCCAGGATCGCCTCCAGCGCGGCACCACGCCGGGCGGGGTCGCCGGCCAGGGCGTTCTCCGCCCGCAGGCGCATCGCCGCGATCGGGTTGCGGATCTCGTGCGCCACGCCGGCGGCCACGCGCCCGAGGGCGGCCAGCCGCTCGCCCTGGGCCATGCGCGCGGCCAGCGCCGCCTCGCGCGCCCGCGCCTCGGCCAGCCGGTCCCCGGCGGCGTTCAACGCGGCCACGATCCGGTCCAGCTCCCGCTCGCCGGTCGGCGGCACGTGCGGCAGGGTGCTGTCTGCTCCCGCGCGCTCATGCCCGGACAGGCCCGCCTCGATCGCCCGCGCCCGGCGGCGCAGCGCGACCAGGCCTAGCGAGAGCCAGCCGGCCAGCAGCAGCACCAGCGCCAGCAGCACGGCCATGCCCACCTGGAGTTCCCGCAGCCCCGGCGTGCCCGCGGTGCGCTGCGCCACCCAGCCCACCAGCCCCGCCACCGGCCCGCCAAGCGGGCAGGCCAGGCCCAGCCGGCCCCCGCCTTCGAACTCCGTCACCTCGTCCTCGCGCAGCGCGGTGGCCGCGGCCTGGGCCAGGGCGGCGCGCAGGGTGCCAGGGTCGCCCGCCAGCGTCTCACCCGCGCGCTCCGCCTGCCAGATCCCCGCCTCCAGCCCCGGTCGCCCGGCCAGCGCCATGCCCACCACGCCCTGCAGCTCGCGCCGGAAGCCCTCCAGCTCCCGCGCCTGGCCCGGTCCGGCCCAGCCGGCGACGTAGAAACCGTAGGTTTCGGCCAGCAGCGCGCAGCCCTGCTCCAGCTCCGCGGTGCGCAATCCGGCCTGCGCCGCGCTGGACAGGCGATACAGCTGCACCAGCACCGCGCCCACGGCCAGCGCGGCCATCAGCGAAAGCACCCACGCCACCACCAGCCGGGATCCCAAAGACCGCATCGCGCCACTGTGGCCCATCGCGCCCCCCGGCAGAAGCCCGCCGCGGGAAGCCTGCTCCCAAAAGGTTGCGGCGGTACCGATCTCCACGTCCTGGTAACGTGTGTGTAAGCTCCCGCATGGGAAGCCATGGCATGGCGCGCGGCCTCGTCCGTCGCCCACGGTGCCACCCCGCCGCCGGGGTGCCACCGGCCCGAAGCCCGGCGGCACGGAGGCAACGGCCGGCCCATGCCGCAGACATGGCGACCAGGCAGGGAACAGGACCCGACGGCCACCGCCGGTGGCGCCCGTGCGATGACGCCGCGCGGCCTGTTCGGCGTCGGCGCCGCCATCGCCATGCTGACCCTGCTCGGCCTGTTCCTGGGCCTGCTGCGCGACGGCTACAACCGCGCCGAGACGCAGGCCGAAGCCGCCACGCTGCGCGCCGCCCAATCCGCCGCCGCGGAACTCGCGCGCACGGTGCAGGCGGTGGACGCGCTGCTGTTCGACCTCGCCGCCCCCGATGCCCCCGCCGACAGCGCCGCCCTGCGCCAGCGCCTGCGCGACCTGCCGCTGGTGCGCGACCTCGTGCTGCTCGACCCCGCGCTGCGCGTGCGGCGCAGCACCGACACCGCCTTCGATGCCACGGCGCTGGAAGGCCAGGCCTGGCTGCGCCCGCTGGCCGACCCCAGCCGCCAGGGCCAGCAGGCCGCGGTGTTGCTGGGCCAGCCGCTGCCCGTGGGCGCCGATCCCGGCCGCCCGCCGGCGCAATGGGCGCTGCCGCTGGCCCGCGCCTCGGCCGGGCGCGACGGGGCACCCGCCGGCGCCGTGGTGGCGCTGCTGGATGGCGAACAGCTTGCCGTGATCCTGCGCCAATCCGCCCGCGTCTTCGGCACCGAGCTGCGGCTGCATGGCCACGACGCCACGCTGCTGTTGGCCACCGACCTGCCGGCCACCGCCACCGGCCGGCGCGATGCCGAGGCGCCGACCTTCGCCCACTACCTGCCCGGCCTGCCCACCGGCACCTGGCGCGGCCTGCTGGGCTCGCGCGACGTGATCGCCAGCTACGTCACCACCGCCCGCTCCCCCTTCGTGGTCACCGCCAGCCAGGGCACCGATGCCGCTTTCGCCGGCTGGCAGGTGGAGGCGCTGGTGCTGCTGGCCAGCTTCGCCGCCGTGTGCCTGGTGGTGTTCGGCGCGCTCTGGCTGCTGTTCCGCCAGGCCGACCAGCTCTGGCTGCAGCGCGACCACCTCAGCCGCAGCGAACGCCGCGCCCTGGCCGATGGCCGTGCCAAGCAGGATTTCCTGGCAGCGATGAGCCATGAGATCCGCACGCCGATGAACGGCGTGATCGGCATGGCCGGGCTGCTGATGGAAACAAGGCTGGACCCGGAGCAGGCGCGCTACACCCGCACCATCCAGTCCTCCGCCGAGCACCTGCTGACGGTGCTGAACGACATCCTGGATTTCTCCAAGATCGAGGCCGGCGCCTTCGAGCTGGAATCGATCCCCTTCGTGCTGGAGGAGGAGGTGGCGACGGTGACCGAGCTGTTCGCCCCCGCCGCCGCGGTGAAGGGGGTGGAGCTGGTGTGCCGCCTGGGCGACGGGCTGCCGGTGGCCGTGGTGGGCGACCCCGGGCGGTTCCGGCAGGTGCTGCTGAACATCGTCGGCAACGCGGTGAAGTTCACCGAGCGCGGCTGGGTGGAGATCACGCTGGAGGCGGCACCGCGCGCGGATGGTCTGCTGCAGCTTTCCATCACCGTGGCCGATACCGGCATCGGCGTGGATCCCGCCCGGCTGCCGATGCTGTTCGAGCGCTTCAGCCAGGCCAATGCCTCCATCGCGCGCCAGTTCGGCGGCACCGGGCTGGGGTTGGCGATCTGCCGCCAGCTGGTGCAGGCGATGGGCGGCAGCATCGACGCGGCGGCGCGGCCGGGCGGCGGCAGCGAATTCCAGTACACCCTCACGCTGCGCCCGCATCACGGCGCGCCCGATGCCGACCCCACCCCGCTGCGCGGCCAGCGCTGCCTGGTGGTGGACGACCTGCCGATGAACCGGGAGATCATGGTCCGCCAGCTGGAAGGCCTCGGCGCGCTGGCCGACACGGCCGAGGATGGCGTGGCCGCGCTGGCCCTGCTGCGCGCCGCCGCCCGCGCCGGCACGCCCTACCAGATGGTGCTGGTGGACCGGGTGATGCCGGTGATGGACGGGCTCTCCTTCGCCCGCGCCCTGCGCGCCGATCCCGTTGTTTCCGGCGGCGCGCCGCTGCGCCTGGTGCTGTGCGCCTCCGGCCAGACCGGCGAGACGCGGGAGGGGCTGGAGCTGTTCGATGCCCAGCTGCTGAAGCCCGTGCTCGCCACCCGGCTGCGCAGCGTGATCGCCATGCTGGCCGCCGAGCCGCCGCTGCTCGCGGCCCCCTCCCCGGCCTCGGCCCCGGTGCTGGCCGAGCCCCCTGCCCCGCCCGCGCCGCTGGCCGGCCAGCGCATCCTGGTGGCGGAGGACAACCCCACCAACCAGATCGTCACCCGCGCCATGCTGCAGCGCGCCGGTGCCCGGGTGGAGGTGGTGGAAGATGGCGCGGCGGCCGTCTCCATGGTGCGCCGCTTCGCCTACGACGCGCTGCTGATGGATCTGCAGATGCCGGGGATGGACGGGCTGCAGGCCACCCGCCTGATCCGCCGCGATGAGCGCGAGGACACCGACGGCCCGCCGCGCCGCCTGCGCATCATCGGCCTCACCGCCGAGGCGGGCAGCGAGGTGGTGGCCAGTTGCCGCACCGCGGGCATGGATGCCTGCCTCAGCAAGCCGGTGCCGCGCGACGAACTCGTCTCGGCCGTTGCCCGCGCGCAGCAGGGCGTGCCGGCCTGAGCGGCATCTCCCGTGCGCGGTGCAGTCAATCGCATGACAAACGTCCACACGACCGCGGCCACTCCTTGCGCAGACGGGGGGCGTGATATTACGTAACGCCCCGGCGCGGCATGCGCGCCCAGCCCCGGATCAGCATGGCCAAGAAGAAACCCCGTACCCTGGCCGACCATGTCGAGGCCACCGAACGCCGGGAGGCTCCGCGCGCCCAGGCGCGCGCCTCCGGCCGTGGCGCCTATATGGCGGCCTGGATGGGCGTGCTGGTGCTGACGGTGCTGATCACGGCCGCCGCAGTGGCCTACCTGAAGTTCAAGAAATTCATCTGAAGCAAGGTGCTACGGCGCGATACCGAAGCGCCGGCTGAGCAGCAGCATTGCCTCCATCACCATGTGCGCGCACAGGAAGGCGGCCTGGTCGGCCACGTCCTGCGGCGGGCTGACGGTGTTGAAGTCGATCGCCACGATGTTGAGCCCGTGGCATTCCCGCAGCAGCTCGATCCCCTCCCGCGCGCTCAGCCCGCCCCAGGTGGGGGTGCAGACGCCGGGGGCCACGCTGGGGTCGAAGATGTCCATGTCCCAGCAGAGATAGACCGGCCGCTGGCCGACGCTGTCGCGGAACTCCGCCATCGTCTGCGCGAAGCCGCGGCGCAGCAGGTCCTCCGTGGTGACCACGCCGAAGCCCATCGTGCGGGCGCGGGAGATGATGCCGGGCACGGAGGTGAAGCCGCGGATGCCCACGTGCCAGGAGCGGGAGACGTCGATCACCCCTTCCGTGGCGGCATGGGTGAACTGGGTGGAAGGGTCGAGCGGATCGGCATCGGGCAGTTCGTAGGCATCGGTGTGGCTGTCGATATGCAGCGCCACCATGCCGGGGTGGCGGCGGCCGGCGGCGCGCATCAGCGGCAGGGAGCCGGAGCCGTCGCCGCAGATCGCCACCGGGATGGCTCCGGCATCCAGCACCGCGCCGGCCGCCGCCTCGATCGCCGGGAAGGCCTGGATCGGCCGGCCCGGCAGCAGGGCGATATCGCCGCAATCCACGGCCCCCAGCCGCTCCAGCACGTTGAAGTCGCCCTGGCTGACATGGAAGGCGCGCAGGTGGCGGGAGGCACGGCGCACCGCCACCGGTGCCTCGCGCGAGCCCACGCGCCAGGGATGGATGCCGCAATCATAGGGCACGCCCAGCACCGCCGCCTTCGTACCGGGGCCGGGCATGCCGTGCGGCAGGCCGCAGAAGGTGGGCTGGGGCTGGAACATCGGCGTCACCTCACGATGGGGTCGGCGGTCAGCGGCTGCGCGCCCGAAAGCCCGCCATAGGAACGCCCGCCATGGCCGGCCGGCGGGGCGCCGAACCAGCGGTCGTCCCGCGCTTCGGCTTCGGGCTGGAAGCGGGTGTCGGCGGAGAGGCGCACGCGGCCGCCGGGGGCTTCGTTGTCCAGGCTGCCGTGGAACAGGAACATGCCGAACAGCAGCACGTCCCCGGGCGCGAAATCGGCGGTCAGCACGCGGGCGTCGCGCTGTTCCACCAGGTCCACCACATCCTCCAGGAAGCTGCCGGTGAAGCCCGCCTCGCGGTCCACGTCGCGGCCGCGGATGCGGTCGGCCATGTCCGTCCAGGCGGTGGAGCCCTCCACCAGCGCGATCGGGCCATCCTCCACGCGCACGTCGCCCAGCGGCACCCAGGCGGTGACCACCTGGCCGGTGCCGCGGTTCATGAAGGCGTGGTCGAAATGGAACCGGCTGGCCCGCCCGGCGGTGACGGCGCGCAGCCAGACGAAATCGAACGGCACGGTGGGCGCGCCGAACAGCCCGGTGGTCGCACCGCGCAAGGCCGGGCCATGCACCGCCGCGCGCAGGGCCGGGCCTTCGCACACGCCGCGCCAGAAGGCGCCGAGATCGGCATGCAGCGCCGCACGGCGGCTGGTGCCGGTGGCGACGGGGTGGGCGTCGTCCCCCGCCACCTCGCCCACCGAGCGCAGCGCGGCCAGCACCTCGGCGCGCGCGGCCAGCACGGCGGCCGGGTCGAGCGCACCGCGCAGCAGCAGGTAGCCATCCTCGGCGAGGCGCACCGGCCAGGCGGACGGATCTGGCCCGGCCTCGCGCAACGCGCCCAGCCGGTGCGCGGGCAGCTCGCGCCCGCCGATGCGGGCCATCAGCCGCCGGCCACGCCCTGGGTGTTCACGTAGAGCGAATACAGCGAGTGGCTCGCCGTCATGAACAGCCGGTTGCGGTGGCGCCCGCCGAAGCACAGGTTGGCGCTGCGTTCCGGCAGGCGGATATGGCCGATCGGGGCGCCGGCCTTGTTGAAGATGCGCACGCCGTCCAGCTCATCCGTGCCCATGCCCCAGCCGCACCAGAGATTGCCGTCGACATCCACCCGGAACCCGTCCGGCGAGCCGCCGGCGGCGTTGATGAACACGCGGCCATTGCCCAGCTTCCTGCCGCCGATCACGTCGTAGGCGCGGATCTCGCGCGGGTCGGCCCGGCTGGCGACCACGTAGAGGATCGATTCGTCCGGCGAGAAGGCCAGGCCGTTGGGGCCGGGGATCTCGTCGGTCATCATTTCCAGCACGCCGGTCTGGCCGTCGATGCGCCACACGGCCGGGGCGATCTCGCTCTCGGCCTTGTGGCCCTCGTAGTAGGCCAGGATGCCGAAGGGCGGGTCGGTGAACCAGATGCTGCCGTCGGATGCCACCACCACGTCGTTGGGTGAATTGAGTTTCTTGCCCTGGTAGCTGTCGGCCAGCACGGTGATGGAGCCGTCGTATTCCGTGCGGGTGACGCGGCGGGCATCGTGCTCGCAGGTGACCAGGCGGCCCTGGCGGTCGCGGGTGTTGCCGTTGGCGTTGTTGCTGGGCTGGCGGAAGGTGGTGGTCTGCCCCGTCGCCTCATCCCAGCGCAGGATGCGGTTGTTGGGGATGTCGCTCCAGAACACCGCGCGCTGGTCGCCGAACCACACCGGGCCCTCGGCCCAGCGGCAGCCGGTGTAGAGCCGCTCCACGCTGGCGAGCACCACGCGGTACTGGTTGAAGCTCGGGTCCATCGTCACCACCCGCGGGTCGGGGTAGCGCGTGCTTTCTTCCCACATCGGTCTTTTCCTCCGGTTCGTCGCCGCATAGCGGCGCGGATATTTATGCCGGCGATGGTGGCGCAATCATTCCAGCCGCGCCAGCACCTCCGCGACGCAGGCCTCGATGCTCCGCCCCGCGGTGTCGATCACCAGGCGCGGGCGGGTCCAGGGGTCCTGCTCGCGGTCAACCACCTCGGCCCATGTGGGCGGCACCAGGCCGGGCACGTTCACCACGCGGGTCTCCACGCGGCGGCGGTGCTCCGCGGGGTCGGAGCAGATCACCTCCACCTCCAGGCAGCGCGCGCCGGCTTCGGTGGCCACGCGGCGCCAGGCATCGCGGGTGATGGCGATGGGGTTCACGCTGTCGGCCACCACGATGTGGCCCAGGCGCAGATTCGTGGCGGCAATGCCGTAGCCGACGATGTAGCCGGCGGGCCCGTCCTCCGCGATCCCGGCATCGCGGATCGCCTGCTCGATGGTGTCGATGCGCACCCAGACGGCGCGCAGCCGTTCGGCCAGCGCCTGGGCCAGGGTGGACTTGCCGCTGCCGGGCAGGCCGGCCAGCGCGATCAGGAGCGGGGATGCCATGGCGCAGCATCCGCATCGCGCGGAGACGCTGCAAGCGTTTCGCCCTGTGCTAGGCTGCCGGCATGAACGAAACCGACGTGATCATCATCGGCGCCGGCGTGGCCGGCCTGGCCGCGGCGGCGGCACTGCGCCGTGCCGGGAGACGCTGCGTGGTGCTGGAGGCTTCGGGCCGCGCCGGGGGCCGGGCCTGGACGGTGGCGGTGGGCGAGGATGCCTTCGACCTCGGCGCGACCTGGCTGCACGATGCGGATCGCAACGCGCTGCGCACCCTGGCGGAGGCGGCGGGGGATGCGCTGCTGGATGCCGACGGGCCGCGGCGGCGGATCATGATGGTGGAGGGCCGCCCCGCCACCGCGGCAGAGGAGGCGGGCTACTGGCGCGCGGCGGAGGCGTTCGACCGAACCTGCCATGCGCGCGCGGCGGAGGAGCCGGATGTGGCGGTGGCCGAGGCCCTCGCCGGGCTGCGCGGCGATCCCTGGATGGACACGATCGAGACCTGGGAGGCGGCGCAGATCTCGGCGGCCGACCCGCGGGTGTTCTCGGTGCGGGACTGGTCGGCCAATGACCTCATGGGGCGGAACCTGTGGGTGCCGGGCGGGATCGGGGCGCTGGTGCAGCGGCGGCTGGCGCCGCTGGCCGGGGAGATCCGCTTCGGCACGCCGGCCACGCGGGTGGCGTGGGGCGGGCCGGGCGTGCGGGTGGAGACACCGCGCGGGACGTTGCAGGCGCAGGGCTGCATCGTGACCGTCTCGGTGGGCGTGCTCTCAGCCGGCGGGATTGGGTTCGATCCGCCGCTGCCGGCGTCGCACCAGGATGCCATCGCGGGGTTGCCGATGGGGTTGCTGACCAAGGTGGCGCTGGAGGTGCCGGGGGGCGAGCGGCTGGGGATCGAGCCCGGCACGGTGGTGCGGCGGCGGTTGGCGCGGTCGCTGGAGCCGGTGATGTCCTTTCATTTCTGGCCGCACGGGGCGGGGCATATCGCGGGGTTCGTCGGCGGGCCGACGGCATGGGACCTCGCCCGGGCGGGCGAGGGGGCGACGAAGGCGTTCGCACGGCGGCAACTGGAACAGGCGATCGGGGCGGCGGCGGTGGCCAAGGTGGGGGCGATCACGGTCTCGCCCTGGGGCAACGACCCTCTGTATCGCGGGGCCTATACCTATGCCGTGCCGGGCCAGGCCGGGGCGCGGGGGGTGCTGGGCACGCCGCTCGACGGGCGGCTGGTGTTCGCGGGCGAGGCGGTGTGCACCGATGGGCTGGCGGGCACGGTGGGCGGGAGTTTCCTCAGCGGCGAGCGGGCGGCCGGGCTGGTCTAGGTGGCCCAGCCCTCGGGCAGCAGGTTGGCCATGAAGCGAAGCGCCACGCTGACGGCCGAGGCGGTGGCGGCCAGGGCGGCGCGGCGGTTGAGCATGTTGGCGCGGTTGATGGCGGTGACGAGGCGGTTGACGTCGGCCGCGTCCAGCTCCTCTGTCAGGCGGATGCGGCGCACGGTGCGGCCGCTGGCGCGCAGCCAGAGCCAGCCGGCGAGGAAGCCGGAGATGCAGCCGAACAGGTCGAGCGCGAAGGTGACGGTCATGGCGTGCTCCAGCCTCTGGCGCGCAGCATGCCCCAGGCCCCCACGGAGGCAATGAGGGTTCCGCAGAGCATGACGGTGGCGGCGGCGCCGAGGGCGTGGAAGGGCAGCGGGCCGATGGCGGCCCCCAGCATCATGGCGCCGGCGACGATGGCCAGGCGCAGGCGCAGCAGGGCGGTGAGGTCCGCGCCGCGCAGGCGCGATTGCACCGTGGCCAGGAATTGCAGGAAGAAGAACGGCCCGCCAAGCCCGGCGAGCAGGGCAGCGGCGGCCATCAGCGGCAAGGTCGGTGCCAGGGCCATGGCGACGAGGAAGCTGCCCATCCAGAGGTAGCCGGCGAACATCTGCAGGATGGGCCGGCGCGGGATGCGGGCGGAGGCCAGGATGTTGCCCAGCACGTCCCCTGCCCCGTAGCAACCCATCGCCACGGCCAGCGCCGGCAGGCCGAGGCCGCGTTCGGTGACCAGCAGCGGCAGGCCGACCGAGAGGGTGAGCGACCAGGGCGCGAGCATCACGGCATTGGCCAGCACCAGGGCGCGGATCAGGCGGTCCTGGCGCAGGATGGCCCAGCCCTGCATGGCGCGGGACCAGGCGGTGGTCTGGCCGGTGCGAGCGGGCGGGTCGAGCCTGGGGCCGAGGCTTGCGATCACGGCCGCGGAGGCGAGGCTGACGGCGGCGGGGAGCCAGAGCAGGTGGATCACGGGCAGCACCGCGCCGAGGGCGCCGGCCAGGGCGGGGCCGGCGAGGCGGGCGGTGCGGGTGGTGACATCGAGCAGGCCGTTGAGGCCGCGCAGGCGCAGCGGATCCGGGGCGACGACGGGGACGATGGTTTGCATGGCGGGGTCGAACAGGGCGCGCAGGGCGGCCAGTGCGATGGCGGTGGCCACCAGGACCGGGAGCGAGACGAGGCCGAGGGCCCAGGCGGCCAGGGGGAGGAGGACGAGGGCGGCGCGCAGGGTTTCCGCGGCAACCATGATACGGCGGGGCAGGATCTGGCCGGCGAAGGCTCCGCCGAGGAGGCCGATGGCCAGGACTGCCGCGTGTTGGGCGGCGGGGAGGAAGGCGGCATCCGCGCCCACCAGGCCGATGGCAAGCCAGACCAGGGCCATGCGCTGGACCTCGTCGCCCAGGCAGGTGGCGGACATGGCGAGCCAGAGGCGGCGGAGCGGGGGCTCGCGAAGCGTGGCGAGGAAGGGGTGGGGCAATCAGTCCCCGAGGAGGAGGCGCTTCACCTCGCGCTTGGCGACCTTGCCGTAGCCGGATTTGGGGAGTTCGGGCCAGGTGACGAAGCGGTGGGGGTGCTTGTAGCGGGCGAGCTGGTCGGCGAGGCGGGTGCGCAGGGCGGATTCGTCGGGCGTGGTGCCTTCGCGCGGGACGAGGATGGCGATGCCGATCTCGCCCCATTTCTCGTCGGGGATGCCGACCACGCAGGCTTCGGCGATGCTGGGATCCTGGAGCAGGATCTCCTCGATCTCCTTCGGGTACACGTTGCTGCCGCCGGAGATGTACATGTCGCTGGCGCGGCCGGTGATGTGGAGGTAGCCGCGATCGTCCAGGTGGCCGAGGTCGCCGGTGTGGAACCAGCCGCCGGCGAAGGCTTTTTCGTTGGCCTCGGGGTTGTTGAAGTAGCCGGCGAAGACGGCGGGGCCGCGGACGCAGATCTCGCCGGTTTCGTTCGGGGCGAGGCGGGTGTTGGTGCTGTCCAGGATGGCGATCTCGATGCCGGTGCGGGGGTGGCCGCAGCTGCCGATGGGGAAGGCGGGGTCGTCCTCGATGCTGTGCAGGTGGGGCGGCAGGACGGTGATGTTGCCGGTGACTTCGCCGAGGCCGAAATACTGGACAATGACCTTGCCGAGTTTCTTCAGGGCGTGGACCTGGTCGGCGCGGTACATCGGGGCGCCGGCGTAGATGACGTGGCGCAGGCTGGCGTGGTCGTGGGTGTCCACGCTGGGGTCGCGGGTGAGCATGGTGAGGATGGTCGGCACGGTGAACATGTTGCTGACGCGGTGGGCTTGGACGAGGCGCCAGGCTTCGGGGACGTCCAGCTTCTCGCCGGGCATCAGGACGGTGGCCGCACCCTTTGCGACCTGGGTCATGGCGTGGATGCCGGCGCCGTGGCTGAGGGGGGCGACGACGAGGGAGACATCCTGCTCCGTGGTTCCGGGCATGAGGTCGCAGAGATGGGAAGTGACGACGAATTCCATCTGGCCGTGGGTGAGCATGGCGGCCTTCGGGCGACCGGTGGTGCCGGAGGTGTAGAAGAACCAGCAGGGGTGGTCGCGGTCCACGTCGGCCGGGTGGGGCATGGGCGTGGGGTGGGTGGCGAGGGTTTCCCAATCGTCCGCCAGGTTCAGGTGCAGGCGGGCGGCCGGGTTCGCGGCGCGGGCGGCCTGGGCGTGGTCGGGGAAGGCTTCGTCGAAGAGATGGGCGGCGGCGCCTGAGGAGTCCGCGAGGTAGGCGACTTCGGCCGGGGTCAGGCGGAAGTTGGTGGGGACCCAGACGGCGCCGAGCATCCAGGCGGCCCACATGGTTTCGAACATCGCCTGGGAGTTGCGGCTGTGGACGAGGATGCGGTCGCCGGGGGCGATGCCCTTTTCGGCCAGCGCGGCGGCGGCGGAGCGGACGCGGGTGGCCAGGGTGGCCCAGCTGGTTTCCTGGCCGTGGCGGATGAGGCCGGGGCGATCCGGGAAGCGGCGGGCGGATTGGAGGAGGAGGTGGGCGAGATTGCTGGTGGGGATCATGGGGCGGCCAGGAAGCAAGGGTTCACATGGAGACGGAGAGACGGAGAGAAGAGAGGAGGATTGTTGTTTCTGCTTCTCTTCGTCTCTCCGTCTCCATGTGTCACTTTCTTCTACTTCAGGGGTTCGAGGATGGAGACGTAGTTGGCGACCGCGGCGCCGCCCATGTTGAAGACGAGGCCGCGGTCGGCCTTCGGCAGCTGCATGGCGCCGGCGGTGCCGGTGAGTTGCATGGCGGCGATGGCGTGCATGGAGACGCCGGTGGCGCCGATGGGGTGGCCCTTGGCCTTCAGGCCGCCGGAGACGTTGATGGGCAGGCGGCCGTTCTTCTGGGTGACGCCATCGAGGATGGGGCGGGCGCCCTGCCCCGCCGGGGCCAGGCCCATGGCTTCGACGACCAGGAGTTCGGCGATGGTGAAGCAGTCGTGGACTTCGGCGAAGTCGATGTCGGCGAGGGACACGCCGGCCTGGGCCATGGCGCGGTGGAAGGCTGTCGCGGCGCCTTCGAAGGCGGTGGGGTCTCGGCGGCTGAGGGGCAGGAAGTCGTTGACCTGGACGGCGGCCTTGAAGCGGATGGCCTTGTTCATGGCCTTTGCGGTGGTTTCGTCGGTCAGGATCAGGGCGGCGGCGCCGTCACTGACCATGGAGCAGTCGGTGCGCTTCAGGGGCGGGGCGACGTAGGGGTTCCTTTCGCTGACGGTGCGGCAGAAATCGAAGCCGAGGTCGCGGCGCATCTGGGCGAATTCGTTGTCCACGCCGTTCTTGTGGTTCTTGGCGGCGATGGTGGCCAGGGCGTCGGACTGGTCGCCGTATTTCTGGAAGTAGGATTCCGCGATCTTGCCGAAGACGCCGGCGAAACCGGCGGGGATGTCGCCTTCTTCCTTGCGGTAGGCGGCGCTGAGCAGGTTGTCGCCGACCTGGGGGCCGGGCGTGCTGGTCATTTTCTCGGCGCCCAGGATGAGGGCGAAGCGGCCGCGGCCGGCGGCCAGGAAGTCGCGGGCGCCGTGGATGGCGGCGGAGCCGGAGGCGCAGGCGTTCTCGAAGCGGGTGGCCTGGGTGAAGCGGAGTTCGGGGACGGAGTTCAGCACCAGGGAGGAGGGGAAATCCTGCTTGGAGAAGCCGTTGTTGAAAAGGGAGACGAAGACGCCATCGACATCGGCGGGGGCGATGCCGGCATCCTCGATGGCGGAGCGGGCGACGCGGGCGAGGAGGGATTCGATATCCGGCTCCTCCAGCTTGCCGAAGGGGGTGTGGGCCCAGCCGACGATGCAGGCTTCGCTCATGACAGGTTCCTCCACGTGCGTTGGGCGGAGATTAGCCGGTGGGGGCGTGGCGGGCCAGGGCGGGATTGTTGCGGAGGCGGATGCATTATGGGCGTGAGTTGGCGACCCCGTTTGGGGGTGTTTGGTGCGGATTGGGGTGGGTTCAGGTGGGATTTCGGGCGTGCGGGGGCGCGCGGGGGGTGTGCGGGCGCGGGATGGGGGCGGCGCGGATGACGTGCGCGCGGGCGCCGGGGTGGAAGGCCCACCAGGTGGGGAGGACCTCCGGACGGTCCTGGCGCGCGATGAAGGGGCGGCCGTGGCGGTTGCACAGGCGCGGGGCGCGGACGGAGTGCGGGTGCGCGGTGGTTTCGGGGGGAAGGGCGCGGAGCAGGCGCTCGACGCGGCGGAGCTGGCGGGCGAGGAAAAACAGCAACATGGCCTGCAGCACGGCGCCGAGGCACGAGCGCGCATGTGCAGCCCCCGCCGCGGCGGCGCGGTGGAGGATAGCAAATTCGTCTGCCAGTTCGGTTGCTGTGAGGGCCATGGGGAGAGAATGCCCCCGATGGAAGGGCCGTGCCAAGGATTTTATTCGTTATTTTTGAACTTTGTTAGTTTCGGGTGCGCTTCCGTGGTTCGGCGGGGAGTGGCACACTCCGGGGCAACGGAGGAATGACATGGATTTCGAAACGCTGGTTCAGACGCGCCGCAGCATTCGTGGCTACAAGCCGGACCCGGTGCCGCGGGCGGTGATCGAGGAGATCATTTCGCTGGCCAAGGCGGCGCCTTCCTCCATGAACACGCAGCCGTGGCATGTGCATGTGCTGACCGGGGCGCCGCTGGAGCGGGTGCGGCAGCGCAATACCGAGACGATGCTGGGGGGCGCGAAGGCGAACCGGGATATAGTTTCCCACGGGGAATACGAGGGCATTCATCGGGCGCGGCAGGTGGCGATCGCGGTGAAGCTGTTCGGGGCGATGGGGATCGAGCGGCACGACAAGGCGATGCGGCAGGATTGGGTGATGCGCGGGTTCCGGCAGTTCGATGCGCCGGTTTCGATGGTGCTGACCTATGACCGGGAGCTGGACCCCGGCGCCGTGGTGCATTTCGACCTGGGCGCGCTGTGCTACGGCATCTGCCTGGCGGCCTGGGACCGTGGGCTGGGCACGGTGGTGAACGGCCAGGGGATCATGCGCTCGGAGATCGTGCGCGAGGAGGCGCGGATTCCGGACAGCGAGGTGATCATGACCTGCATCGCGCTGGGGTATCCGAATGAGGAATTTCCGGCGAACGGGGTTCGGGCGGATCGGGAGCCGAATGATGCGTTTGTTCGGTATGTGGGGTTTGACGACTGACGGGGCATGGCCGCGTTGACAGGCGCTAAGGGGGATCATTAGCCTGGGCGCCATGGGTGAGTTCCGCTTCCGCACCGCGAGCCGACGTCGCCGCTGCTTTCCAGCGGCGGCTTTCGTGGCTGCGTGCAGACTGGTTCGCCTTGCGATGAGGCCCGCCCGCTAGCGGCCCCTCCCCGAGGCACCAACCGCCCGCCCCCTTGAACCCCCGCAGCCCCTGGCTTCGGGGGTTTTTCTTTGCCCTATCCCCAGCACCAGGAGACGACCATGAGCATTCGCGTCGGCATTGTCGGCATCAGCGGTTTTGGCGGCGGCGAGGCGATGCGCCTGGTGGCCGGGCATCCGCAGTTCGAGCTTGTCTATGCCGCGGGCGAGGGCAGCGCGGGGAGCCGGCTGGGGGAGCGGTTTCCGGGGGTGCCGGCGGGGCTGGCGGGGCTGGTGATCGAGAAGTGGGACCCCCCGGCGCTGCCTGTGCTGGACGTGCTCTTCGCTTCGCTGCCCACCGGGCGTTCGGCCGAGGCGCTGGCGCGGGTGCCGGCGGGGGTGAAGATCGTGGATATCGGCGGGGATCATCGCTACGCCGAGGGCTGGGCGTATGGGTTGGCGGATGTCTGGCCGGCGGCGATCCTGGGACAGAGCCGGGTGGCCAACCCCGGCTGCTTTCCGGCGGCAACGCTGATCGCGCTGGCGCCGTTGCTGGCGCACGGGCTGATCGAGCCCGGAAATATCGTGATCGATGCCAAGACCGGCATTTCCGGGGCGGGGCGCGGCGGGGCCGATAGCCGGTTCGGGTTTGCCGAGAGCAACGAGAACCTGGTGCCGTATGGGTTGCTTACGCACACGCACATGCCGGAGATGACGGCGACGATCGAGCGGCTGAGCGGCGGGAGTGCGGCCGGGCTGGTGTTCACGCCGCATCTGGTGCCGATGACGCGCGGCGCGCTGGCCACGATTTATTGCCGGGGGCGGGCGACGACTGAGCAATGCCTGGAGGCGGCGCGGGGGTTCTATGCCGGGCGGGAATTCGTGCGGGTGACCGAGGCGCCGCCGCAGACCAAGTGGGCCACGGGTTCCAACCTGGCATTCGTGAGCTATGCGGCGGATCCCGAGCGCAACCTGGTGATCGCGATGGGGGCGGTGGACAATCTCGGCAAGGGCGCGGCCGGGCAGGCGGTGCAGAATGCGAACCTGATGTGCGGGTTGGCGGAGACGGCGGGGTTGGAGGGGGTGGCGGTTTGGCCGTGAGGTGGCGGCGGCTCCGCCATGGTTAGTGGACTGCGGTGCCAGCGCCTTTGGGGAGACGATATGAGATTGTGCGTCTGGCCGGTACCAGGAGGGCGAGGAGGAGGATGGCGACACGCACCGACAGGCCCCGTGGGGACAGAAAGCAAGCAAGAAGAAGATTCAACACGGAGACACAGAGGCACGGAGAAGCAAGGCAAGGGAGAAGAAAGCTACTGTCCCAACGCAAAGCCGCGATGGGGAGGATGGTTCAACGGCCACTCAGGCGTCTTTGCCACCCGGAAGGGGGTGACTGGGGAGTTATGAGCATCGTCCCCCGGCCGACAAGATCAGGCCTGTCCCCGGTTTCGTGACAGAGGGCGCGGCAAAATCGTTCCCAGATGCCCCCATCATTCGAAGCTGAGGGTGGCAAGGCTGCAAGGATCACATCGAACAGATCGCCGACGGTCCAGCAATGTTCAGTCGCCGTGGGATAGATCCCAATTCCAAACTCCTTCTCGACATGGCGCAGTGCCGCGACTTCGTCGAGGTCTCCAAGCAGGCCAAGATGTGTCAGGAAGGGGTATCCCTGCCCTGGATCATGACGCTTCACTTTTGACGCCCCTTTAGAAAGAGGGCGGAGTGCCAATAGGCACCAGGATTGCGAAGCCAGTTTCGGTTGCGGGCGGTTTCGAAACGCGCAAGTTGACGCATGTCCACGCGCCAACGGTGGCACAGCGCGATGAGTTGGCGCAGCTCGTCCTGGCGTGGTGGCCGGGAGAGTGTGACGACAAGGCCGTCAGGGCCGTCACCGCGGTAGGTTGCGATGCATGGGATTCGGGCCAGCCATTCGAAGAAGGCGCGTTCATCGTTCGGGTGACCGAAGGTGACACCGCGGTCCATATGGGTGAGGCGGAGATCGGCACGTGGCATTGTTGGGTTACCCCGCGCCGCCCCGGGGGGAAACAGTGGAGCCGGGCGGCGCCGCAGTGAACGAATGAAGTCTTTTTGCTTCTTTCTCTTCAGAAAAAGAAGGCCTTGCTTGTTTCGTCTGATCGCAGCGAAGGAAGCGTGGGTCCTTCGCTGCGCTCAGGATGACGAGGTTGGGCGGTCAGATTTCCGACACCGCCCCATCCGGCAGGCCGACATCGAACCCGTTCAGGGTCATGCTCACCAGCGTGTAGTAGCCGCAGGTGCCGATGACTTCCGAGACGCCGCGGGCGCCCCAGGCGGCGAGCATGCGGTTGTGGAGGTCCATCGGCACGGCGCGGGTTTCGTGCAGGGACTTGGCGTAGTCGTAGATGACCTGGACCTTCTCCTCGACGGGGGGGAGCGGCTTGCCGTCGCGGATCGCGTTGATGATGGCGGCGTCGAGGTTGGCGGCTTCGGCCAGGCGGCGGTGGGCCCACCATTCGTAGTGGCTGCGCCAGTGCTTGGCGGTGACGAGGATGGCGACTTCCACCAGGGCGGGGCCGAAGATGGTGTCGTAGCGGATGAACTCGCCGAGGTGCTGCACGCGCATCGCCATTTCCGGCGAGTGGATCCAGGCCAGGCCCGGGGGCGGCATGCGGCCGCGCTTGCCGGCGACGGCGGCGTCGTGCACCGCGCGTTGTTCCGCCGTCATCTGCTCCAGGGTGGGGGGGGTGATGCGCATAGACGTTTCCCTTTGATTGGCTGGATTGATCGTAATGCGGGCGCGGGGCGCTGGCCATGCGGGGCGGGGCGTGGTGGGGTGGCGGCGGGATGGATTCGTCGGCGCGCACACAAGATGCCGGGCGGTCGGGGCTGCGGACGTTGCTGGGCAACGGCAGCTTCGTGCGGCTTTGGGTGATCGGGGGGTTGGGGAACGCGATGCGGTTCTCCGACACGCTGGCTGCGGCGTTGTTCACCTGGCAGGCGACGGGATCGGGGTTCGCGGTGGCGGTGGTGACCGCGATGCGGGCGCTGCCGATGCTGTTGTTCGGGGCGGTGGCCGGCGTGGTTTCCGACAGCGTGAACCGCAAGGCGATCCTGCAATGGGGCATGCTGGTGAGTGCGGCGGCTTCGGCGGCGGTGTGCCTGCTGGCGGTGCTGGACGTGTTGCAGCCATGGCATGTGGCGGTGGCGGCGTTTGTCGGCGGCAGCGTGTGGGCGACCGAGATGAGCACGCGGCGGCGCATGGCAGGCGAGGCGGCGGGGCCGGCGATGATGGGCCGCGCGGTGGCCTTCGATTCGCTGACCAATGCGATGACGCGCGGGATCGGGCCGATCGTGGGGGGCGCGGTGTTCGCCTCCTTGGGTGCGGTGGGGGCGTATGCGGTTTCGGCGGTGTGCTTCGTGCTGGCGGCAGCGCTGGCGCGCGGGGTGCGGCATGAGCAGGAGACGCGGAAGCTGACGCTGGGGCGGGTGCCGCGGGACCTGGCGGAGGGGCTGGCCTATGCGATGGCGGACCCGACGGTGCGGGGCGTGCTGCTGGTGACGGTGGTGATGAACATGTTCGCGTTCAGCTACTCGGCGCTGGTGGCGCCGCTGGCGCTGGGGGTGTTCAAGGTGTCGCAGGCGGTATCCGGGTTGTTGTCTTCCGCGGAGGCGGTGGGAAGCTGGCTCGGCGGGATCGTGCTGGCGGCGGTGACGCCGAAGGGGCGGGCGAGTGTTCTGATGGTGGGCGGGAGCGTGGCCTTTCTGCTGTGCGCCATGGCGATGACCCAGATGCCCAATTACTGGCTGGCCTGCGGGGTGCTGGTGCTGGGGGGGATGGGCGCGGCGCTGTTCGGCAACATGCAGACGACGCTGGTGCTGACGCGGGTGCCGCCGGCGGTGCGGAGCCGGCAGATGGGGTTGATTACCGTGAGCATCGGGTTCGGGCCGGTGGGGCAGATGATGGTGGGCGCGCTGGCGGAGCGGGTGGGGCCGCAGGCGGCGGTGCTGTGTTCCGCGGTGGTGGGGCTGGGGTTGCTGGTGGTGCTGGGCGTTTGGTGGGCGCGCGCGGAGGGGCGGGCGCGGGCCGGGTAGGTTCGCGCGGGGGTGAGGTTATGTTGCAAATTGGTTAAAAATGATTTTTCTTTGTCGCGGGCCACCCAAGGCGGGTGTGACCCCTCCAAGGAAACAGGATTCGTCTCATGAAGCGTCGTGGATTTCTTTCCCGTCTGGGCGTTGCCGTGGCCGCAGCGGTTGCCGGGACGGCCGCTGCCGCCGTGACGAACAAGGCGCAGGCCCAGGGCAGCTACTACAACCAGCGCAACACGCAGAACCGCGACTATCAGCGGATGCAGCAGCAGACGCAGCGCACCTTCGGGCGCTGAGTTTTTCGCCTGCACGGCGGCCGGCGCGGGGGACCGTGCCGGCCGTTTTGCGTTTGGGCCGCCTACCCTTCCTGCGCCGCCATGCCGAAGATGAGGCGGTTTCCGTCGGGGTCGGTGAGGTCGAATTCGCGCATGCCGTAGGGGTAGGTTTGCGGGGGCTTGGCGATGGGGGCGCCGCGGCCGAGGAGTTCGGCGTGGAGTGCGTCGACGTTTCGGACGAAGAGGCAGAGCTGGCTTTGGCCCGGGGTGCGGCCGGTGAGGGCGGCCGCGGCGAGGTGGAGTTGGACCTCGTCGCGGCAGAGGCAGGCATAGGTGGTGGGGTCGCCCCAGCGGAAGGTGACCTCGAAGCCGAGGCTGGCCTGGTAGTAGGCGAGCGCGGCTTCGAGGTTGTGGACCGAGAGGACGGCGGCGGCGGCGGTGAGCATCGCCCTAGCCTTTCGCGGCAGCGATTTCCGAGGTGAGGGCGGCGCGGAGCAGGCCGACATCGGTGTTGAGGCAGAGGGCGCGGAAGCCGCGCTGGATGCCGGCCTTGGCGGCGTCTCCGGTGTTGGCCAGCCAGCCGATGGGTTTGCCGGTCTCGCGGCCGGCGGCGAGGATGTCGGCTTCCGCCGTGGTGAAGCGTTCGTGGGTGAACTGGCCGACGATGCCGAGGCTGTCACTGAGGTCGAAATGGCCGAGCCAGCCGATGTCGATGCCGGGGACGGAGAGGATGCGGCGCGCGTTCTGCAGGCCGGCGGCGGTTTCGATCATGGCGATGGTGAGGATCGCCTCGTTGGCGGCGTCCATGTAGGACTGGGCGTTGGCCGCGGGGTGCCAATCATCGTGCGCCAGGCCGAAGGCGAGGCCGCGCTTGCCCTGGGGGCGGTAGCGGCACCACTGGACGAGGGCCTGGGCCTGTTCGGGGGATTCCATCATCGGCACCATGATGCCGAGCGCACCGGCATCGAGGATGGGGGAGATCTGGTCCTTCTCGCAGGCGGGCACCCGGACCATCGGGACGATGCCGGCGCCGCGGGCGAAGGCGCACTGGGCCTTGATGAGGTCGATCCCAGCGCCGGAGTGCTCCTGATCCAGGATCACGTATTCTGCGCCGGCGCTGGCGAGAATGCGGGCGAGGCCGGGGGTGAAGAATTCGAAGGCCATGGTGCCGAAGGTGGTGCCGCCGGCGAGCAGCTTGGCGCGGACTGGGTTGGCGATCATGGGAAGGTTCCTTCAGGAAGAGTCTTCTTTTTCTGAAGAAAAAAGAAGCAAAAAAGACTTCATTCTTTTGGGCCCGCTTTAAGGCGAGCCGCAAACGAATGAAAGTTTTTTGGTTCTTTTTTTCAAAAAAGAACCGCTTGCTTGCTTTACAGGATGAGTCCTGGCTTCGTCTCGGCATCCAGCGGCCAGATCGGGCGGTTGATGCGGGTGTAGGGGATCTTGCGGTAGTCGCGCGGGATCGGGCCGTCGGCGTCGATGTAGAGGACTTTCTTGGCGATGGGGCCGTAGGCGGCCATGAAGTGGTTGGTGGACTTCACCACGACCAGTTTCTTTTCGGTG
>JBIKOJ010000226.1:0-7697 GCA_044358135.1 Acetobacteraceae bacterium
GGCGGGGACCGGGACGGTGGTGACCGGCACGGTGCTGTCGGGCGGCGTGGCGCCGGGCGATGCCGTGGTGATCGGGCCGGGCGGGCTGGAGGCGCGGGTGCGGTCGCTGCATGCCCAGAACCGCAAGGCCGAGCGCGGCACTGCCGGGCAACGCTGCGCGCTGGCGCTGGTGGGGCCGCGGATCGAGCGCACGGCGGTTGCGCGGGGCGACGTGGTGCAGGCGCCGCACCTGCACGCGCCGACGCGGCGGGTGGATGCGCGGTTGACGCTGCTGGGCTCCGAGGCGCGACCGTTGCGGCAATGGGCGCCGGTGCATGTGCATCATGGGGCTGCCGACGTGACCGGGCGGGTGGTTCTGCTGGCCGGCGATGTGCTGGCGCCGGGGCAGACGGCGCTGGTGCAACTGGCGCTGGACTCCGACATGGCGCTGGCGGCCGGGGACCGGTTCGTGCTGCGCGATGCCGGCGCCAGCCGGACCATCGGCGGCGGGGTGCTGCTGGACCTGCGCCCGCCGGAACGCGGCCGGCGGGCGGCACAGCGGCTGGCCGATCTGGAGGCACTCGCTGCCCCGCAGGCGGAGGCGGCGGCGCTGGCGCTGCTGGGCCAACCAGGCCGGGCGCTTGATCTCGGCACGTTGCTGCGCGACCGGGCCCGGCCGCCGGAGGCAGCGGCGCGGCTGGTGGCAGCGCATGGGCTGGTGGCGCTGGGTGATGGTTTCGGCTCGGTGATGGCCGCCGAAAGCTGGGGCGGCTACGCCGCGGCGCTGGGGGCGACGCTGGATGCCCACCATGCCGCCCATCCCGACCTGCCTGGGCTGGGCGCCGAGCGGTTGCGGCTTTCGCTGGCGCCGCGGCTGCCGATGCCGGCCTTTGCCGCAGCACTCGATCGGCTGCGGCGGGAGGGCGCGCTGGTGGTGGACCGGGCCTGGGTTCGCCGGCCGGGCCATGAGGTGCGGTTCTCCGCCGAGGAGGAGGCGGTATGGAGCCTGTTGCGCGCCCGGTTGGGCGGCGCCGGCCGGTTCCGTCCGCCCCGGGTGCGCGACATGGCCCGCGCCATGGGGCAGGACGAGGCGATGCTGCGGCGGCTGTGCCGCATGGCCGCCCGGCGTGGCGATGCCGAGGAGGTCGCGCAGGATCATTTCTTCCTTGCCGGGACGGTGGCCGAGATGGCGTGCACTGCCCGTGCGCTGGCCGAGGCGGCGCAGGACGGGCGCTTCAATGCGGTCGCCTTTCGTGACCGGCTGGACAATGGCCGCAAGGTGGCCATCCATATCCTGGAGTTCTTCGACCGCCACGGCCTGACCATGCGGCGCGGCGATTGGCGCCGCATCAACCCGCACAAGGCGAACCTTTTCACCCAGCCTGCATCGACGGAGGCCGCCGAATGACCATGCCCCCCTTCCTCGCCACGCTGGATGCAGCGGCGGCGGCGGCGCAGCGGGAGGAACTGGCCTTCCGCCGCGGCATCGCCGAGCAGATTGCCGCCCATGAGCGCCGGCGCCAGTTCGCCTTCCGCCGGGCCGACGTGGCGCGGATCGTCGCCGGCGCCGTGGCGGCCACCCCCGATCGCGCGGAGGCCGAGGCGGCCGGGGAGCGTGCGCTGCGCGAGGAGCTGGGCTGGCATGGCTGGTCGGAGGCGCGCGGGCGCATCCTGGCCGCGTTCCGCCCGGTGGTGCAGGCGATCGTGGCGGCCACCCTGCCGCCGGAGGAGGGCGCGGCGCCGGTTGCGGTGGCCGATGTTCCCGCCGCGTTTGCCGCCTTCGAGGCCTGGTACGAGGCCGAGACCGGCGGCGCGTTCCTGGCACTGTTCGACGTGGAAATGCCGGAGCTGCCGCTTGTCGAAATCTGATCCCACCGACTTCGAGCTGTGGCTGCGCGAGACCTTCGCGGCCACGGGCGGCTTCACCGCGCTGATGATGCTGCTGGAGATCGGCGAGACGCGCATCGCCCCGGTTTCCTGTTCCTACCTGCATGTGATCGGCGATGAGCTGGACTGGAAGCAGATGCGCAAGCTGCTGGACCAGGCGCGCGGCCCCTGGCAGGGGGTGGTGTTCTTCGCCGAGAGTGCCGCCGGCGGCGGGCCGGTGATCGACCTGGTGGCGCGCGAACTGATGCAGCAGCGCATCAACGAGGTGACGGTGAACCGCATGCGGCTGAACGACGGCGGCATGTTCGACAAGCAGGGGCGGGCCATCCGCATCGACCCGATCGAGGGTCATTGATGCCCGGCGAGGCCGAGGCGCTGGGCTGCCGCTTCCCTCTGCACCTGTCCTACGACGTGGCGAACCATGTCTGGTACGAGGAACTGCCGGGGGGGCTCTGGCGGCTGGGCATCACCTCCGTGGCCGTGGCGCTGGCCAATTTCCGGATCTTTGCCTTTACGCCGCGCCGGCCTGGCCGGGAGGTGGAGAGGGGCCGGTCCTGCGGGACGATCGAGAGCAGCAAGTGGGTGGGCCCGGTGCGCATCGCCTTCGATGCGGTGGTGGAGGCGGTGAACGAGGCGGTGGAGGAGCGGCCTTCGTTGATCACGGCCGATCCCTATCGCGCGGGATGGATGCTGGTGGCCCGGCCCTCCGGCCCCGTGGCGGGGCTGGTCACGGGGGACGCATTGGCCGGGGCCTATGCCGAGTGGATGCGGGCCAACGACTTTCCGGGCTGCGGCAGCCTGCCGGGGTAGGGTGGGGCGTCGTCTTCGACCGGAGCGGCGGCTTGAATGGGCACTGGGAATATATCTAACTAACTTTAGTGCCGAAAGCAAGGGGTTTTGCGGGAAAAATTCACAGCATGCCAAGGCCAGGGCTTTGCCCTGGACCCACCAAAGGCCGGCGGCCTTTGGAAACCATTATTTCAAACAGATGAGGTCCAGGGGCTCGGCCCCTGGTGGGGTGTGGGGCGAAGCCCCGCGCTTGCTTTGTCTCGGGGGGGCGCTGCCCCCCTCCGTACTCCCCCCGTGGAGGACGGGGGGAGGGAAGCGGCTATGAGGAATGACAGGCAGCGGGTCTAGTTCTGCGCGTAGGGGCAGCCGGCTTCCTTTACGGTGCGCCAGATCGAGTCTGGCGCGACGGTGGCGGTGATCTTGTAGACGTCGTACGGCTCCTTGGAGTCCGCGGGCGACTTGACCTGCACCAGGTGCATCGGGCGCAGCACATGGCCGTCGGCGCGGATGGGGACGTTCTTCATCTGGAAGTCGTTGATGGGCGTGGCCTTCATCTTGGCCATGACGGCTTCGCCATCGGTGGAGCCGGCGGCCTTGATGGCGTTGAGGTAGTGCCAGGTGGCGCTATAGGCGCCGGATTGCAGGAAGGTGGGGGCCTTGTTGCCGAAACGGGCCATGAAGCGGCGCGACCAGGTTCGGGTTTCCTCGTTCATGTCCCAGTAGAACGGCACGGTGAACTGCATGCCCTGGGCGGCATCCAGCCCCACGGCGACGATGGTGTTGATGGTGGTGCCGGTGGAGGCCAGCGTCTGGCCGCGCTTGGCCAGGCCGAACTCGCCGGCCTGCTTCAGCACGTTGGTGAAGTCTGCGCCGGCATTGGCGAAGGCCACCACCTTGGCGCCGCTGGCCTGGGCCTGGAGGAGCTGGGAGGCGAAATCGGTGGTGCCGAGCGGGTGCTTGGCGGTGCCGAGGACGCGGCCGCCGGCTTCGCGCACGAACTGGGTGGCGGCGGCTTCCATGGCGGCGCCGAAGGCGTAGTCCACGGTGATGAAGAACCAGGTGTCCTTGCCATCGGCCACCAGGGCGCGGGCGATGGCCTTGGGCATGACGTAGGTATCGTAGACGAAGTTGATCGCCATGGGCGAGCAGGCGCGGCCGGTGAGGTCGGCGGTGCCGGTGCCGGCGATGAGGTGGGGCTTCTTCGCCTCGGTCATCAGCGGCTGCACGCCGAGCGCGGTGGGCGAGATGGTGAAGGTGAGGATGGCATCGACCTTGTCGTCGTTCAGCCATTTGCGCGCCATGGCCACGCCGATATCGGGCTTGTTCTGGTCGTCGCCGACCAGCAGCTGGATCGGGCGGCCCAGCACGGTCTTGCCGAAATCCTCGATCGCCATGGTGGCGGCAAGCACGGAGCCGGGGCCGCCATTGTCGGCATAGGGGCCGGACTGGTCGCCCATGATGCCGATCTTGACCGGGGCCGGCGTTTGCGCGGCGGCGGGTGCGGCGACCGCGGTGGCGGCGAGCAGCGCGGCCAGCATGGGCCTGCGGCGATGGAGTGGCAGCATGGAAATCCCCCGGCGTTTCTTGTGTTCTGGTGCCAGTTGGCCGCAAGCGCGGGCGCGGTGGGA
Source organism: Acetobacteraceae bacterium (assembly GCA_044358135.1). Taxonomy (GTDB): domain Bacteria; phylum Pseudomonadota; class Alphaproteobacteria; order Acetobacterales; family Acetobacteraceae; genus CAMDGX01. The sequence goes on from JBIKOJ010000226.1 coordinate 4,284, forward strand.
GGGGGGGAGGGGGGCGTGCGGCCAGAATCATGGATGTGATATCGGCGGGACCTCTGGCTGGTCCAGCGTGGCGCAGTAGGCGGCCAGGGCTTGCTGCACCACGGCGACGATGCGGGTGCGGTTGCGGGCGATGCGGCTGCGGGCGCCGCCGACGCCGATGGTGAGCGGGATGCCGTGCGGCGCATCGGGCATGGGCAGGGAGATGGTGGCGGCTTCCGGAAAGGGAATGCCGGAGAGGAAGCAGTGGCCGTGCTCGCGGATCCAGCGCAGCTGGTCGATCAGCTGCGGCAGGTCGGTGCGCGGCGCGGTGCCGCGGGCCTGGATGTCGATATGGCGCACCAGCCGGGCCACGGTGCGGTCCTGCATGCGGCTGAGCAGGACGAGGCCGGCGCCGGATTGGGTGAGCAGGCGCATCCCGCCCTCGGGGACCGGATAGGTGTGCGGGTGGTCCGGCACGATCACGCGCAGGTATTGCACGTAGAGGTCGTTCTGCGAGACCAGGGCGACGGTTTCGTCGGTTTCGGCGTGGATGCGCTGCATCATCTCCATGAGCTGGCCGGAGCCGTAGATGTAGTGGTTGATCCAGTCGCCCACCGCGGCCACGCGGGTGGTGGGGAAGTAGGTGCGGCTGGCGCGGTGGTAGTTGAGGTAGCCGAGCGCGACCAGGCTCTTGAGCAGGCCGGTGGTGCTGGATTGCGGATAGGCGAGCCGCTCCACGACCGTCTTCTGGCGCAGGGGGGTGCGGCTGTCGGCGAAGAGCTCCAGCACCTCCAGCACGCGGGCGGCGGACTTGATCGGGCTGCGGGCCATGTCCTCCCCCTTGGGTGTTGGCGCCGTGGTAGCAGGGTGGGGGGCGGTGGAAAATCGCCATGGTGATATTTCCGGGTGGCGCCCGTGGGGCTTTGACAGGGTGGGGGTGGCGTTCCCAGGCTGTATTCGACGTTCCAATCTCCGCGAGGCCCGCCATGAAGTTCGGCATCTTCTACGAGCATCAGCTTCCCCGGCCCTGGACCGAGGACAGCGAATACAACCTGGTGCAGGAGGCGCTGGACCAGGTGGAGCTGGCGGATAGGCTGGGCTTCGACTGCGCGTGGGAGGTGGAGCACCACTTCCTGGAGGAGTATTCCCACTCCTCGGCGCCCGAGGTGTTCCTGGCGGCGGCGTCGCAGCGGACGAAGACCATCCGGCTGGGGCATGGGATCTGCCTGACGGCGCCGAAGTATAATCATCCGGCGCGGGTGGCGGAGCGGTTGGGGATGCTCGACCTTGTCTCCGGCGGGCGGGTGGAATGGGGGTCGGGCGAATCCGGCTCCCTGATGGAGATGGCGGGGTTCGGGATCGACCCGCCGCAGAAGCATGCGATGTGGCGCGAGGCGACCGAGCAGGTGGCCAACATGATGACGATGGCGCCGTATCCGGGCTTCGAGGGCGAGCATTTCAGCATGCCGGCGCGCAACGTGCTGCCGAAGCCGAAGCAGAAGCCGCACCCGCCGATGTGGCTGGCGTGCTCGCGGCGCGACAGCATCCTGCGCGCGGCGCGCTACGGGATGGGGGCGCTGGTGTTCGGGTTCGTGACGCCGGAGCAGGCGGGCGAGTGGGTGAAGGAATACTACGACATCATCCGCTCCGAGGCGTGCGTGCCGATCGGGCATACGGTGAATGCCAATTTCGCCTGCCTGGCGGGGATGAGCGTGCATCCCGATCGGGCCGTGGCGATGGAGCGGGGGATCGATGGGTTTCGGTTCTTTGGCTACTCGCTGGCGCATTATGCGATCTTCGGCATGCACAAGCCGGGCGTGACCAATGTGTGGGATGCCTATGAGAAGGTGCGCGACCAGATGCCGCCGACGCCGGGCGAAAGCTGCATCGGCACGCCGGAGGAGGTGCTGGCCAACCTGAAGCCCTATGGCGAGGCGGGGGTGGACCAGATGATCTTCATCCAGCAATGCGGCAAGAACCGGCATGCGGATATCTGTGAGTCGATGGAGCGCTTTGCCGCGGGCGTGATGCCCTGGTTCCAGGAGCGCGAAGCGGCGCGCGAGGCGAAGAAGCAGGCGGAGCTGGCGCCGTATTTCGCAGCTGCCTTGGCACGCAAGCCGCGCATGGCGCCGATGGCGGCGGAGGATGTGCCGGAGGTGATCTCCCTGGGGCGCAAGCTGCAGCAGGAGAAGGGGCTCGATTATTCCAACGCCGGCGGGGTGTATTCGGACAAGACGCGGGGTGGCTCCATCCCGGTGCCGATGGTGGATCCGGCGCTGATGAAGGCGCGGGGGTAGGGGCGATGGAGCTGACCCCGGCGCAGGAGGCCTTCAAGCAGGACTACATCAGGAAGCGTGGCTACTGGGTGGCGTTCAACGACGGGCTGCTGCAGTACAGCCAGGCCTTTCTTGAGACGTACATGAAGTATGCCGCGCTGCCGGCGGCGGAGGGGCCGCTGAGCCCGCGCATGGTGGAGCTGGTGTATGTGGCGGTGGATGGCTCCGCCACGCACATGTTCGGCGAGGGGTTGCTGATCCATACCAAGCTGGCGCTCGCCCGCGGTGCGAGCCCGACGGATGTGGTGGAGACCCTGCAGATCGCCACGGCCGAAGGGCTGGAGGGGGTGACGATGGGGGTGGAGATCCTGGTGGAGGAGCTGCAGGCGGCGGGGCAGGAGACCGGGTTCCTGGAGGTGGGGCTGTCGGCCGAGCAGGAGGCGTTGAAGGCATCGTACCAGGCGCGGTTTGGCGATTGGCCGCGGTTTGCCGACTATCTGCTGCGGTTGCATCCCAGCTACTTCGCGGTGATGACGGAGCTGGTGGCGGCGCCGGAGGTGACCGGGTCGCTTTCGGCCAAGGAGCGGTGCCTGATTGCGGTGGCGCTGAATGCGGCGTTCACGCACCAGAACCCGGCCGGGACGCGGCTGCATGTGGCCCGCGCGATCCGGGCGGGGGCGACGAAGGAGGAGATCCTGCAGGTGATGCAGCTGACGGCGCATCTGGGCGTGCATGCCTGCGTGATCGGGGTGCCGATGCTGATGAAGGCGGTGGCGGCGGCGCGCGCATGAACCTTGCGTTCACGCCGGAGGAGGAGGCGTTCCGGCAAGCGAAGCGGTCACAGAGGGTACGGAGGGCCACAGAGAAATGGGGTGACACGTTGGGTTCGGGTTGCCCTGGTCTGGCCTTCTCTGGGGTCTCTGTGACCGCTTTGTCTTGGGATGGCGCCGTGCGCTGGGCGTGAGTCATCGCCGCGGTACGCGGGGTTTTTGCGACGGATTCGGGGTGATTTTGGGCGTGCGGCGGCTATGGGGGCGCGCGGGCGGCTTGCGGCGGGGGGAATACGGGCGCGCGATGGCCCAACAGGGACATGCCGCGGTTGGGCTTGCCGCGCAGGAGCCAGCCGAGTTCGGCGCGGGCGCGGCGGAGGCGGCGCAGC
>JBIKOJ010000227.1:0-7664 GCA_044358135.1 Acetobacteraceae bacterium
CCGCTCCCGCCAGCCGCTGCACAAGGGCTCGCTCTATCCGCGCATGTCCCCGGGCAACGGCATGCGGATGGATAGCTGGCCGAAGGATGGCGGCCCGCCGGGCAGCGACCTCACGATGATGCAGGAACAGCTGCTGGATCTCTACGACGTGAGCTACGGCCTGCTTGCCCCGCTGGTGGGCGGCGCGGCGGCGGAGCGCAACCTGGAATTCGCCGCGGCCATGGCGCATGCGGTGAACGAGTGGCAGGCCGCCGTGTTCTGCGATCCCGATCCGCGCCTCAAGGCCAGCGTGCAGATCACCATCGAGGACGAAGACGCGGCGATCGCCGAGATCGAAAAGCGCGCCGGCGATGCCCGCTTCGCCCAGGTGAACATCCCGCCGCGCGGGCTTGAGCCGCTGGGCCGCCGCCGCTACCGCAAGATCCTGGCCGCCTGTGCCGCGAACGGCTTCCCGATCTCGCTGCATCTCGGCGGCACCAGCGGCCACGCCTCCACCGGCGGCGGCTGGCCGAGCTACTACCACGAGGAGCACCCCTCCTACGTGCAGACCATGCAGACGCTGGTGATCTCACTCACCACGGAAGGCGTGTTCGATGAGGTGCCGGACCTGAAGGTGGTAATGGTGGAGGGCGGCTTCGCCTGGTGGCCGTCCCTCGCCTGGCGGCTGGACAAGACCTGGAAGCGGCTGCGCGCCGAAGCGCCGCTGAAGATGGCGCCCAGCGAATACATGCGCCGCCATTTCTGGGTCACCACCCAGCCGATGGAAGAGCCGGAGCGGCCGGAAGACATGCTGCAGACCATCGAGTGGATCGGGCCCGACCGGGTGATGTTCTCCACCGACTATCCGCATTGGGACCAGGACGACCCGCGCTACGCCTTCAAGGTGAAGCTGCCGGATGACTGGGCGCGGCTGATCTACCGCGAGAACGCGCTCTCGCTCTACCGCCTGGACTGAAGGACGACACGATGGCGAGCCGGCACGTGGTGGCCGCGGCGGATGAGATTCCGCCCGGCGGCCGAAAGATCGTCAATGTCCGCGGGCGGCAGATCGGGGTGTTCAACCTCGGCGGCGAGTTCTTCGCCCTCATCAACGTCTGCCCGCACCAGGGCGCCAAGCTGTGCGAAGGCGCGATCCTGAGCCAGCTCGTCAGCGACGGGCCTGGCGACTACCGGCTGGAGCGGCAGGGCGAGATGATCCGCTGCCCCTGGCATTGCTGGGAGTTCGACATCCGCACCGGCCAGAGCTGGTGCGAGCCGAACGACGTGAAGGCAAAAACCTACAACGTGAAGGTGGAGCCCGGCGGCTCGCTGGCCAAGGGCCCGTTCAAGGCGGAAACCCTGTCGGTGGCGGTGGAGCGGGACTACGTGATCGTGGAGATGTAGCCGATGGCCGGCCCGCGCATCGGCTACCTGCTGCCCACCCGCGAGCAGATCATGCAAGGCCGCCCGGCGGCCCGCCCGCTGCTGGATCTGGCAACCCGCGCCGAGGCGCTGGGCTTCGATTCCATCTGGATCGGCGATTCCCTCACCGCCCGCCCGCGCCACGATCCCCTCACGCTGCTGGCCGCGGTGGCCGCACGGGTGCCGCGGGTGCAGATCGGCACCGCCGTGCTGCTGCCGGCCCTGCGCAACCCCGTGCTGCTGGCGCACCAGGCCGCCACGATCGACCAGATCAGCGAGGGCCGGTTGATCCTGGGCGTCGGCATCGCGTCGGACGCGCCGAGCATCCGCGCGGAGTTCGAGGCCGCCGGCGTGCCGTTCGAAAAACGCGTGGGCCGCATGATGGAAGGCCTGCGCCTGTGCCGTGCGCTGTGGCAGGGCGAGCCCGTCGATTGGAACGGCCGCTGGACACTTAGCGCCGCCACGGTGGCACCCGTGCCGCATCGCCCCGGCGGCCCGCTGCTCTGGATCGGCGGGCACAGCCCCGGCAGCCTGGCCCGCGCCGGCCGGTTCTTCGACGGCTGGTTCCCGCTGGCGCCGAACCCGCAGGGCTTTGCGCACGGGCTGGCGGAAGTGCGTGCCGCCGCGGTTGGCGAGGGCCGCGCGCCGGATGCGGCGGCGGGTGCGATGTACCTCACCGTGGCGTTGGCCGGCACCGCGGCGGAAGGGGAGGCGATGCTCGATGGCTTCCTCGGGCGCTACTACAACCGGCCGGGCGCAGAGATGCGGGCCCGCCAGGCCTGCTACGCCGGGCCGGAGGCCGGGCTGGGCGAATGCCTCGCCGCCTACGCCGCAGCCGGCGTAAGCCATTTTTGCCTGCGCTTCGCCGGCGGGCATCAGGCGCACCAGGATGCAGTGGCACGGGTCCGCGCGGGGCTCGGCTGGCACTAGCGTCGGCGGTCGCTTCCATGCCTCGGTGGCGAGGCAGTATCGTGCGCATTTCCGCCCAACAGAGAAATAAGACCTTTGCCAGGATGAAGTGAGTCGTGGGCGAATCGACCCGCCCCCCGTCGCATTGCGCAAATCATCGCGAGTTGACAGCCCCGCCGCCGGCCTGATTGATCGCGTCTGGACTGGGATTGGGCGCAATGAGGATCAGGCACACTGCGGTTCTTTGGAAGGCCATGCTGTTGGCCGCATCCCTGCTGGGCGCCGGCATGGCGCAGGCCCAGGAGGCCGAGCGCGTGATCGTGGTGCGCAAGGGCGACACGCTCGCCGGGCTGCTGCTGGGGGCCGGGGTGGACCGGGAGGAGACCCACGCGGCGGTGGGCGCCATCGCCGCCCTGTTCCCGCCGAAATCGCTGCGCGCCGGGCAGGAAGTGGCGATCCGGCTCGATCCCGCGCGCGACGATGCGCTGGTGGGCCTGGAGGTGGAGCCGGCACCCGGCCGCACGGTGCATGCCCGCCTGCGCGATGGCGGCTGGCAGGCCGAGGAGGTGGTGGCACCGCAGCAGCGCATGCTGGCCCTGGCCGGCGGCACCGTGGATGGCGGGCTGTTCCCCTCCGCCGTGGCCGCCGGCCTGCCGCCCGGGTTGGCACTGGCGGTGGTGCGGATGCTGGGCCACCAGGTGGATTTCCAGCGCGACTTCCAGCCCGGAGACACCTTCTCCATCCTGTTCGAGCGCTTCCGCGGCGAAGATGGCGACGTGTTGGGCCACGGCCAGGTGCTGCAGGTCGGCCTGGTGCTGTCCGGCCGCCCGCTGTCGTTCTGGCGGCATGAGCGGCGCGACGGCGCGGTGGAATGGTTCGATGCCGAAGGGCTCAGCCTGCGCCGCTCTTTCCTGCGCACGCCGCTGGACGGCGCGCGCATCTCCTCCGGCTTCGGGCCGCGCAGCCATCCGATGCTGGGCTACAACCGGATGCATGCCGGGATCGATTTCGCAGCACCCACGGGCACGCGCGTCTACGCCGCCGCCGACGGGGTCGTCGCCTCGGCGCGCCGCGAGGGCGGCTATGGCAACATCGTGCGCCTGCGCCACCGCGACGGCACCGAGACGCGCTACGCCCACCTTTCCGCCTTTCCCCGCGGCATGGCGCCGCGCCGCGCGGTGCGGCAGGGCGACGTGATCGGCTTCGTCGGCTCCACCGGCCTGTCGACGGGGCCGCACCTGCACTACGAGATTGCGGTGCGCGGCCGGCCGGTGGACCCGCGGCGGCACGTGATCGCCCCCGCACGCCTGGCCGGGCGCGAGCTGGCGGCCTTCCGCACGGTGCAACTGGAGCTGGCACGCCAGGCGGCCCGCATCGGGCCGGAGCTGGCGGAGGTGGCATTGTCCACGATGCCCGCGCGCGGCAGTGATGCCGGGGAAAGCGGGGGCGGCGAGTAGCCCGCCCTACAGATAGGCGATGCCGCGCCCGGCCAGCACCGCGATCGTCCAGGCACCCAGCGATACCGCCGCAAGCGTCCCCGCGCCCGCGGGGGTCTCGCCCAGCCGCATCGCACTGCCGAAGCGGTGGTGGAACAGGGCAAGGTTGCCCACGCCCACCGCCAGCGCGGCCATCTTGGCGAGGAAGGCGGGATTGGTGGCCATCGTCGTCGCCTCCGCGGCGAACAGCACCAGGCCTGTCACCCCCTGCAGCGCCAGCCCGGTTGCCGCCACCGGCAGCGCAATGCGGCCGATCGCCAGCGCCGACAGGCTGCGCCGCAGCACGGCGATGTCGAACACCGCCACCGCCCCCAGCAGCAGGCAGGCGCCCAGCACGTGCAGCAGATTGGCGCCGGGATACAGCCAAACCGTGCCCCGCGCCGCGGCGCCGAGGGCGGAGGCCTCGTAGGCCGCGAGCAGGGCGTTCATGCCGCTATCGCAACTCGACAGTCTTGCCGGCGACCGTGATGCGTTCGGCCCGCATCTCGCGCGCCGTGCGGGTGGAGGGATAGCCCTCCACGCTCACCGTGGCGCCGGGCTTCAGCATCTCCTCGGTCAGCCCGCGCAGCTGCATGCGCGACAGCGGCGCCAAGGTCGCCTCCCACACCTCGCCCTGATGGCGCAGGCGCAGATGCGCGTGCGGATTGCTCCAATCCAGATGCTCCACCGGCGCGCTGATGGTGAAGATCTTCGCGGCGTCGTAGCTGCCCCAGCCGTGATGGGCGAGGGCGGGGGCGCTCATGAGAAGGGCAGCGAGCAGGGCGAAGCGGCGCATGGCGGGGCTCCAGACGGGAAGGCAAGCAAGTATCTTCTTTTTCTGAAGAAAAAGAAGCAAAAAGACTTTCCTTACTGGCACGCGTGCCGGCAGCCCAGCACGCGTGCCAGTCGGAAAAGTTTTTTGGTTCTTTTTTTCAAAAAAGAACACGCTTCCTTCCTTACGGCAGATACGGCAGCCCCGGCACCCCCACCTGCCCCTGCAGGATGCGCTGCGCATCGTGCACGAACTCCACCAGCTTCTGCCGCGTGGTCCGCGGATCGATAATGTCCTGCCCGGTGGCCTCCGCCGTCTTGAACGGCGAGGCGAGGCCCTGCAGCCGCGCCTCGATCTCCGCCTTCTTGGCCTCCGGGTCCGGCGCCTCGGCGATCTCGCGCCGATAGGCCGCGGCCACGCCGCCGGTGATGTGCATGCTGCCCCAGTTGGCGCTGGGCCAGGCATAGCGCCGGAACATGCCGGTCGGCCGATGGTGGCACTGCCCGGCCACGCCGTACAGCTTGCCCAGCACCACGGTCAGCCACGGCATGCGCGTGGAGCAGACGGTGGCCACCATGCGCGCCCCGGCGCGCTCAATGCCCTGCCGCTCCGCATCCGGCCCCACCATGAAGCCGGGCTCGTCGGCCAGCGAGATCATCGGCAGATGGAACAGGTCGGCCAGCTGCATCAACCGCATGGCCTTCGATCCCGCGGCGACATCGGTGGAGCCACCATTGTAGCGCGGATTGTTGATCATGATGGCCACGGGGAAACCATCCACGCGCGCCAGGCCGGTGATGCGTGCGCGGCCATACAGCGGCGCGATCTCGAAGAAGCTGCCCTTGTCGATCACCGCATTGAGAACCTTGCGCGCATCATAGGTGGCGCGCTTGCTCTTCGGCATCGCCGACAGCAGCGCCTCCTCCGTCCGGTTCGGGTCGTCGGTGGGTTCGATGCGCGGCGCCATCTCGCCCACATTGGCCGGCAGGTACGACAGGAAGCGGCGGATCTGGTCAAAAGCCTCCTGCTCCGTTTCGGCGACGTTATCGATGCAGCCGGAGATGCGCGTGTGGATGCGGTCGTCACCCAGGTCTTCCTTAGTGATATCCAGCCCAAGTGCGGCCTTCACCACCGGCGGCCCGCCGGGGAAGATCTGCGAGATCCCTTTCACCATCACGGAGAAATGCGACAGGCAGGCATTGATCGCCGGCAGCCCGGCCACGGAGCCGAGCACGGCCGAAACGGTCGGCACGATGTTGAGCAACTGCACATCCAGCCGCGTCCAGGCATTGCCATCCGGCAGGTAGGTGCGGCCGTAATCCTCGAAGGTGCGCACGGAACCGCCGGCGGCATCCAGCAGCCGCACATAGGGCAGGCGCCACTCGATCGACCGTTCCGCCGCCGAAAGTTCCTGCCCCATCCCGCCGCGATGCCCGCCGGAACCGCCGCGCACGGTGAAGTCGCCTGCCGTCACCACCACCTTGCGGCCATCCAGCTTCATCATGCCGGTCACCACGGGCTTCGGCAGGAAATGCTGCAGCTTCCCGTCCTCATAGGTGCCATGGCCGGCCAGCGCGCTGAACTCGTCGAAGCTGCCCGGGTCCGCAATGGCGGCGATGCGTTCGCGCACCAGCAGCTTGCCCTGCTTGCGCTGCCGGGCGATGCCCTCCGCCCCGCCCATCGCCTCGGCCATGCGCAGCCGCGCGTTCAGCTCGTCGATCTCTTCCTGCCAGGACATCGCCGTTCCCTTCCCGTGCCGGGCTTGTGCCCGATTGTCGACAAACTTGACGCCATCCCGCGCCGGGCCGCAAGCTTGCCCGCATGCAACCGGCCGCCGGCAGAAATGCAGCGAGCAGGCCGGAGATTGGGAAGGAGACCGCCCGTGGACGCGAAGCGCAGAATGCGCCGCCGTACCCTGGTGACGGGCGCGCTCGCCGGCGCCGGCGTGATGCTGGCCCGCCACGGCCGCGCCAATGCCGAGAAGCCAACCTATGGCGGCCGCCTTCGCACCGCCTACAACCTCGCCCCCGGCGTGCTGGACCCCGCCACCGGCCGCTCCGGCGGCGATGCCTATTACTGGCGGCAATACTGCGATTCCCTGGTGGACGTGGATGCCCAGATGCAACCGCGCCCCGATCGCTCCCTGGCGGAATCCTGGGACTTCTCCGACCCAAGCGCCCTGGTGTTCCGCCTGCGCAAAGGTGTGACCTTCCACGACGGCACCGCCTTCAACGCGGAAGCGGTGAAGTTCAACTTCGACCGCATGATGGACCCTGCCAGCAAGGCCACCGCCCGCTCCCTCTACTCCGCCATCGACGGCACCGAAGTGATCGACGAACACACGGTCCGCGTGCGCCTCAACAAGCCCTTCGGCTCCATCCTCGGCGTGCTGCCCGATCGCGGCGGCGCCATGAACTCGCCCACCGCGGTGCGCGCCCTCGGCCTGGACTACGGCTTCAAGCCCGCCTCCACCGGCCCGTTCAAGGTGGCCGAATACGTCAGCGGCAGCTACCTGAGACTGGTGCGCAACGAGAACTATTGGGGCCGCGACGCCGCCGGCAACCCGCTGCCCTATCTCGATGAGATCGTGATCAACGTCATCCCGGATTTCACCGTCCAGGTCGCCGCCCTGCGCGCCGGCGAGCTCGACATGGCCTACGTGCCGTATCGCGAAGTGCCCAGCTTCATCGACAATCCGCGCTATACCGTGAAGCCCTACGAAGGCGGCACGGTGGCCTTCCTGATGTCCTTCAACATGGCCAAGCCGCCGCTGGACAACCCGCATCTGCGCCTGGCCATCGCCCACGCCGTCAATCCGGATTCCCTGAACCGCGCCGTCTATTTCAACCGCGCCATCATCGCCAAGGGCGGCATGTGGCCCCCCGGCGCCCTGGCCTACGATCCCACCGTCACCCGCCCCAGCTACAACGTCGCGAAGGCCCGCGAGCACCTGCGCCTCGGCGGCATGCCCGGCGGGTTCGAGATCGACGCCATCCTCTGGCCCAGCGAGTTCAACACCCCGGCCGTGGAAATCGTCCGCGCCCAGCTCGGCGCCATCGGCATCAAGCTGAACCTGAAGGTCTACGAAGTAACGGTGGCCACGGAGA
>JBIKOJ010000099.1:0-19525 GCA_044358135.1 Acetobacteraceae bacterium
CGATGGCCCCTCCCCGCCGAAGGCGGAAAAGGTATCGGGGTCTGGGGCCTAAGGCCCCAGCGGGGTCGAGGGGCAGAGCCCCTCGCCTTGCCTTACGGCGTCCGCGGCGCTGGGGTAGCCGGGCGGGGCGGGGGGGCGGCGGCGAGGGTGGGGGTGAGTTTGCCGTCGCGGATGGCGTCGGCATCGAGCGGGAGGTCGCGGCGGACGGCGCCGTCGGCGCCCAGGGAGGGGGTGACGGCGCCGTCGACCAGGAGTTCCGTGCCGCCGGCGTTGCCGGTGGTGAGCAGGAGCTGGAGCTTGGCCGGGACCGGCCAGGTTTCGCCGGAGCGCAGCACGCGGTTGAGCAGGACCTGGCCCTGGCGGTCGCGCACCTGGATCCAGGCTTCGGCGCGGGCGCGCAGCAGGATGCGGGTGCCGTCGGGCAGGGCGGCCTGGGCGGAGCTGGGGCTGGCGGGCGGCGGGGCGATGGCGGGCGCGGCGGCGACCGCGCTGGGGGCGGCGGCCGTCAGGGGGGCGCCCGGGAGGGGAGCGGTTTCGGCCGCGGGGGCCGGGCGGGGCGTGGGGACGGAGGGCTGGGGGGCCAGTTCCGCCAGGCGCTCTGGCACGGCGCGGACGGGCTCGGTGCCCGGCTTGTCGCCGCTGGCCTTGTACCAGCCGATATAGGCGCCGATGCAGAGGATCGAGCCGAGCAGAACCACGGCGCCGGTGGGGATGCCGCGTTCCGGCACCGGGGCGGGGAAGGCGAGTTCGGGCTTGCGGGCGGCCTGCTTCACGTCCGGGCGGAAGCGGCGGGCAACGTCGTCCGGGTCCAGGCCGAGGGACTTGGCGTAGGTGCGCACGAAGCCGAGGGCATAGGCGTTGCCGGGCAACTCGCCGAGGCGGCCCTGCTCCATGGCGGCGAGGAAGGAGGCGCGGATGCGCAGATGGGCGGCGATGTCGGGCAGGGCCCAGCCCAGGCGCTCGCGCGCCGCGGCCAGCTCGGCGCCGACGATGCGGGCCTCCTCGGTGGCGTCTTCACCCGGCGCGGCGACGCCTTGTCGCCCGCCTCGACTTGTTCCGCGATTGAACAGCACGACCCCACGCAAACCGTTACGTTACCGGAAACCTCTCCGCTCCGGCTTCGGACCCCCGCCTGCGAGGTTCTAGACGGACGGGCGGCGCTTGCCAACCGCCTTGCGGGGTATTCCCGTACGGGGCGGGGGCAAGATTTGCAGTTGGGGCTTGGGATTTTCAAAGGGTCAGGGGGCATTTCCTGACGTTCGAATCGCACGCCGGCAAGCAAGCCATTTGAATCGCCTGATTCACCGGATTGTCACGAAATGCATCTTTTTGCGACGTTACCTCGAGCGCCTGCCGAGCCGGCTCTCCGATCCCGCCGGATGGGCTGTTGCTCTAGACCGGAAGACCGTGTTCCCGGGCCCAGGCGGCAATGGGTTCGCGCAGGCTGGCGGCGCCGTCGCGGGTGCGGCGCAGGGCAGCCAGCAGGTTGCGCAGGGCGGGCAGGTCCAGCGCGGCCAGCGCCGCCTTCACCGGCAGCACGCCGGAGGCGGGCATGGACAGGGAGGTGATGCCGAGGCCGACCATCGCCAGTGCCTCCAGCGGCCGGCCGGCGTGTTCGCCGCAGACCGAAAGGGGCACGCCGGCGCGGCCGCAGGCTTCCACCAGCTGGGCCAGCAGATCGAGCACCGGGGCGGAGAGCAGGTCGTAGCGGGCCGCCAGGCCGGGGGTGCCGCGATCGGCGGCGAAGAGGAATTGCAGCAGGTCGTTGGTGCCGACGGAGATGAAATCGACCTCCGGCAGCAGGGCATCGAGCTGCCACATCAGGGCCGGGATTTCGAGCATGGTGCCGATGCTGAGGCGGGCGGGGGCGGGGCGGACGCGGGCGGCCTCGGCGCGCAGCAGGGCGCGGGCGGCGCGGAATTCGGCCACGGTGGCCACCATGGGGAACATCACCGACAGGTCCCGCCCGCCGGCGGCCAGCAGCAGGGCGCGCAGCTGGCGGCGCAGCAGGGCCGGGCGATCCAGGCCCACGCGCAGGGAGCGCCAGCCCATGGCCGGGTTCTCCTCCGTGGGCGCGCTGCCGGGCAGCAGCTTGTCGCCGCCGAGATCCAGCGTGCGGAACAGCACCGGGCGGGGGCCGGCGGCATCCAGCACGCGGGCATAAACGGCGGCCTGCTCGGCGGTGTCGGCGATGGCGCCGCGGGCGAGCATGGCGATTTCGGTGCGGAACAGGCCGATCCCCGCCGCGCCGGTGGCATCGAGCTGGGTGAGTTCCAGGGCCAGGCCGACGTTCAGCATCAGGGAGATGGGCGTGCCATCGGCCGTGGCGGTGGCGCGGTCGCGCAGGGCGGCCCAGTTGGCGGCGCGGGCGTGGCGGGCTTCCTGGGCGCGGCGGTAGTGGTGCACCACCTCCTGCTCCGGGCGCAGGATGAGCTGGCCTTCATCGGCATCCAGCACCGCCTCGTCGTCCGACTCGGCGGCGTCGAGCATGCCGCGCGGGGCGGCCAGCGCGGGCAGGCCGAGGGCGCGGGCGAGGATGGCGGCGTGGCCGGAGGGGGTGGCTTCCTCGATCGCCACGCCGGCGATGCCGCGGGCGTGCCAGGCCAGGAGTTCGGCGGGACCGAGGCGGCGGGCGAGCAGGATGGCGCCGGGCGGGACCGGCGGTGCCTCCCCGCCATCGAGGGCCGCGAGCAGGCGGCCGACCATGTCCTCGATGTCGGCCAGGCGTTCGCGCAAATAGGGGTCTGTCACGCGGCGCATGCGGTCGCGCAGGTCGGCGGCGATGCGGTGGACGGCGGCTTCGGCGGAAAGTCCGCCACGCACGGCATCGGCCACGCGCTTGAGCCAGCCGCTGTCTGCGGCCACCAGCTTGTAGGCATCCAGGATCTCGCGCGAGGCGACGGCATCGGGCTTTGTCGTGGCCGCGTCCGGCAGGCCCGCGGCGATCAGGTCGTCGATGCCCTGCTGCATGCGGACCACGGCGGTGTCGAGCCGGGCGAGTTCCTGGGCGGGGTCTTCGGCCAGCAGGCGGCGCGGCGCGGCGGCGGGGCCGTTGACCAGGATGGGGCCGATGGCCACGCCGGGGGCGAGCGGCACGCCGGAGAAGCGGCGCGGCAGGGTATCGACCAGGGCCTGCTCGCCGGCTTCGGCCACATGGGCGGCGAGCAGCTCAGCGAGCAGCATCGCCACCGTCTCCACCACCTCCACCTCATCGGCGTCGTAGTTGCGCGGGGTGCGGTTCTGCACGGCGAGCACGCCCAGGGTGCGGCCGGCGCGGCGGACCGGCACGGCGAGCATGGAGGCGTAGAGATCCTCGCCGGTTTCCGGGCGCCAGGCGAAGGCGGGGTGGTTCTGCGCGTCGGCCAGGTTCTGCGGTTGCTGGGTGGCGGCGGCGAGGCCGACAATGCCCTCCCCGACCCTGAGCCGCGTGGTGCCGATGGCCTCGGCCCGCAGGCCCTCCGTGGCAGCCAGCTCCAGCACCTCGCCGGGGCGCATCACGTAGATCGAGCACACCTCGGTGACCAACTCGGCCGCCACAAGGCGGACAAGCTCCGGCATCGGCGCCGTGCCGCGCGCCATGAGGTCGCGCAGCCGGGCCAGAAGGCGGCGCGGCGTGGACATGGCTCGCAGATAGGGCAGAACGCGGCGCGGGGAAATCGCGCCCGGATGATCACGGAAACGTTACCGGTGGGGTGGGGAAGGGAAGTAAGCAAGGATTCTTCTTTTTCTGAAGAAAAAGAAGCAAAAAGACTTTATTCAATTGCACCCGGGTCGGGGTGTCTGGCGCGGGGTAAAGTCGAAAAAGTTTTTTGGTTCTTTTTTTCAAAAAAGAACCGCTTGCTTCCTTGCTAGGCTGCCTGGCGCAGCGCCAGCGCAGTGACAGCCTGGTCGACCAGCTCCGCGATGATCTCCGCCGTGGTCTGGATCGAGGTGACCATGCCGACGGACTGGCCGGCCATGACGGAGCCGGTTTCCACATCGCCATCCACCACGGCGCGGCGCAGGGCGCCGGCCCAGAAATGCTCGATGGCGAGCTGGGCGGCTTCCTTGGTGAGCTCGCCGGACTGGAAGCGCTTGAGGGTCTCGGCCTGGTGTTCCAGGAACTTCTTGGTGCCGGCATTGGCCAGGCCACGCACGGGGATGACCGGGAAGCGCTCGTCCAGCTGGATGCTGGGCAGGGCGTCGCGGGCGTTGGCCCTCACGAACGCCTTCTTGAAGTTCTCGTGGGCAATGCTTTCGGCGGAGGCGGCGAAGCGGGTGCCGAGCTGGGCGCCGGAGGCCCCCATCTCCAGGTAGGAGAGGATCGCCTCGCCACGGCCGATGCCGCCGGCGACAAACACGGGCACGTCGCGCAAATGGGGCAGGATTTCCTGGGCCAGCACAGTGAGGGAGACGGGGCCGATATGGCCGCCGGCCTCGCTGCCCTCGATGATGATGGCGTCCGCGCCGGAGCGGACGAGGCGCTTGGCCAGCACCAGGGCGGGGGCGAAGGCGATCAGCTTGGCGCCGCCCTCCTTCACCGCGCGCACGGCGCCGCCGGGGGGGATGCCGCCGGCCAGCACCACGTGGCTGACTTTCGCTTCCAGGCAGACGCGCACGAGATCATCGAGCTGCGGGTGCATGGTGATGAGGTTGACGCCAAAGGGCTTGCTGGTGAGGGCCTGGGTGGCGGCGATCTCGCGCGCCAGCAGGTCGGGCCCCATGGAGCCGCAGGCAATCACGCCGAAGCCGCCGGCGTTGGAGATGGCGGAGACGAGGTGGCGCTCGCTCACCCAGCTCATGGCGCCGGCCAGGATGGCGAACTCGGTGCCGAGGAACTCCCGCCCGCGGGCCCAGAGGCGGTCCAGCTGGGCGCGGGCGGCGGCGCGGGCTTCGTTGGTGATCTCGGTCATGCGCAGCCACTCCCAGCCGGTTCCGCCCGGTCATGCCGGGTGGAGAACGATATGGTAACGTTCCGCAGGAGCGCGGGCAACGTTTCCCTCAGGCGGCGTCGAGCCCGTAGGCGGTGTGCAGGGCGCGCACCGCCAGTTCCGTGTACTCGGCGCCGATGAGGACGGATACCTTGATCTCGCTGGTGCTGATCACCTGGATGTTGATGCCCTTGGCGGCGAGCGCCGAGAACATGGTGCGGGCCACGCCGGCATGGCTGCGCATGCCCACGCCGACAACGCTGATCTTGGCCACATCGGGGTCGGCGAGCAGTTCGGTGTAGCCGATCTCGTCCTTGTGCTCGGCCAGCACGGCCTGGGCGCGCGGAAGATCGGTGCGGCCGATGGTGAAGGTCATGTCCGTGGTGGCGTCGGCCGAGACGTTCTGGACGATCATGTCCACGTTCACGTTGGCATCCGACAGCGGGCCGAAGATGGCGGCCGCGATGCCGGGCCGGTCCGGCACCCGGCGGATGGTGATCTTGGCCTCGTCACGCGAATAGGCGACGCCGGCCACCAGAGCCTTTTCCATGATCTCTTCCTCGTCCACCACCAGGGTGCCCGGCAGGCTGGCCCCCGTTTCCTCGCCGAAGCTCGACAGCACCTGCACGCGCACCCGCTCCTTCATGGCGAGTTCCACCGAGCGGGTTTGCAGCACCTTGGCCCCCACCGAGGCCAGTTCCAGCATTTCCTCATAGGCGATCTTGGCCAGCTTGCGGGCGCGGGGCACGATGCGCGGGTCGGTTGTGTAGACGCCGTCCACATCGGTGT
Source organism: Acetobacteraceae bacterium (assembly GCA_044358135.1). GTDB lineage: Bacteria > Pseudomonadota > Alphaproteobacteria > Acetobacterales > Acetobacteraceae > CAMDGX01. The sequence goes on from JBIKOJ010000099.1 coordinate 5,700, forward strand.
AGATGTCGCAGCGATCGGCCTTCAGCGCGGCGGCGAGTGCGACGGCCGAGGTGTCCGACCCGCCGCGGCCCAGCGTGGTGACGCGGTTGTCCGGCCCGATGCCCTGGAAGCCGGCGACCACCGGCACCTGGCCGGCCTGCATGCGCGCGATCAGGGCGGCGCCGTCGATGCTGTCGATGCGGGCCTTGCCGTGCGCGTCGTCGGTGATGAGCGGGATCTGCCAGCCGGCGAAGGAACGGGCTTCCACGCCGATGGTTTGCAGCGCGATGGCGGTGAGGCCGGCGGTGACATTCTCGCCGGTGGCGACCACCGCATCGTATTCGCGCGCGTCGTGCAGCGGGGAGAGGTCCTGGCAGTATTTCACCAGCGTGTTGGTGACGCCGGACATGGCGGAGACGACCACGGCAACCTCGTTGCCGGCCTCGACCTCGCGCTTGACGCGCGCGGCCACGTTGCGGATGCGGTCGAGGTCGGCGACGGAGGTGCCGCCAAACTTCATCACGATGCGAGCCATAGGGGGATGCGGGCTGCCGTTGGTTGCGGGAGAAGGGGCGCACACATACCGGCGCCGGCCCGCAGGGGCAACCTCGGTGGCCGCAGGGCGGTTATTCGCTAGGTGGCACTGCCCTCCCCGGCGTCGCCCTGGCGTTCGAAGCAGGCGAACCAGGCGGGGGCCGGGTGGGTGGCGGCGGCGGGCAGGAGGATGGCAAGGGGCTCTGGCGTGGCCGAGGCGTCGGGCGCCGGGGCAGGGGCCAGGGCGAGCAGGGCGGGCGCCTCCTGGTGCAGGTCGGCCGGCGGTCGGCCCGAGGCCACCGTGATGGGTAGCGCTTCGACCGGGGCTTCACAGGCCCAGGGGATCAGGGAGGGGCCGGGCTGGATAAGGGCCGCCGAGTCGATCACCACAGTGTCGGGGGCCTTGCCGCCGGGAGCAGGATGGAAGGCCGCGGCGGCGGCGCTGAGCTGGGCGAGCAGGGCCTGCATCTGCCCCTGCAGCGGGGCGAGGAGCTGGGCCATCTGGGCCTGGAAGGCGGCTTCCAGCGGGGTGGGGTCGGTGCGCATGCGGGGCTGCCTGGGGGTGCCGGGATCATATCGCATCCGGCGCGGCAACAGGTGTGAATCGCGCCATGCGCCCGGCGCGCGGCCGGGATGATCAGGCGGTGGCCATGGCGAGGTAGTTCACCGCCAGGCGGCGCGTGGGGTGCCAGCCGCCGCGCAGCGGGTCGGGCGCCAGCCCGGTGATGTCGGTGGTGCGCAGCCCGGCCTGGCGCAGGGCGGCATCCAGTTCCGCGGGGGTGAGGAAGCGGTGCCAATCATGCGTGCCGGTGGGGAGCAGCCGCAGCACGTATTCGGCGCCGAGGATGGCGGTGAGCCAGGAGCGCCGGGTGCGGTTCAGCGTGGAGACAAAGAGCAGGCCGCCGGGCTCCAGCAGGCCGGCCAGGGTGCGCAGGAAGCCGGCGGGATCGGCCACGTGCTCGATCACCTCCAGCGCGGTGATGGCGGGGAAGCGGGCACCCTCGGCCAGCAACTCCTCGGCCGCGGCCTGGCGATAGGCCAGCTTCAGGCCGTGGCCGTCGGCATGGGCGCGGGCGGCCTCCAGCGCCTCGCCGGCGGCATCCAGGCCGAGCACCTCGTGGCCCAGCCGGGCCAGGGCTTCGGCGGCCAGGCCGGCGCCGCAGCCCACATCCAGCACGCGGGTGGGAGCGGCGGAGCGGCGGCGCAGCCGGGCCTCGATCCAGGCGATGCGGGCGGGGTTCATCTGGTGCAGCGGGCGCATGGGGCCGCGCGGATCCCACCATTCGGCGGCCAGCGCGTTGAACCGGGCGATTTCCGCCGCGTCGACCGATTGCGCGTGCATCCTGCCCTCCATTCCCGCGTTGCCGTATGTGGACGTGGGCGGGACAAGAGGCAAGCAATGCGCTCTGGTTACAGGCGCGTAAAGGAAGCCGCGCGGTTTCTGCATTGCGCCCCTGCTGCACCGCGGCATGATGAACGTGGCGGTGGGCGCCGGAGTTTCCTATGTGACAAAGCCATGAAAATCATCAGCTGGAACCTGTTGCGCCTGATCGGCGCCTCGGCCGACGAGGTGGCGCATCTGGTGGAGCGTGAGCAGCCCGACGTGCTGCTGATGCAGGAAGCCACCCAGGCGATTGACCGGCTACCGGATCTGGTGGGCGGGCATTACCTGCGCCGGCTGCAACCCGGCCGGGTGCACGGGCTGGCGGTATGGACCAGGCGCGCGCCGGTGCAGGCGCCGAAGGTGGTGCCGCTGCCGCAGGGGGCGATGTTCCGCCGCATCGGCATGGTGGTGGACATGGGCGATTTCGCGGTGGGCAACGTGCATCTCTCCCACGGGCAGGTGCTGAACCGGCGCCAGCTGTGGAAGATCGCCGCCGCGCTGCCGGACCGGGCAGCGGTGCTGGGGGATTTCAACCTCGTCGGCCCCTGCCTGCTGCCGGGCTTCCGAGACGTGGGCCCGCGCGAGCCGACCCATCGATGCGGCGACATGCTGCCGCTGCGCATCGATCGCTGCCTGGTGCGCGGGCTGGATTGCCTGGGCACCGCGGTGCTGGGCCGCGCCTCCTCCGATCATCACCCGATCGTGGTGCGGTTGGCGGCAACGGCCAATCCGTTGAGGTTGGCGGCGTAGGCCAAGGCCAGGGCTCTGCCCTGGACCCGCCAAAGGCCGAGGGCCTTTGGAAACCCATTTATTTCAACGATGTCCAGGGGCTCCGCCCTGGCGGGTCTGGGCAGAGCCCAGCGATGCGCGCGGATTGTGTCCGCTCTCACCCCCGTGCACACAAAACCGCCGTGACCCAGGGGATCACGGCGGTGCCGCCTCAAACGAACAAAGTCTTTTTTGCTTCTTCTTTCTTCAGAAAAAAGAAGACGCTTACCTTTCCAGGCACATCGCCACGCCCATCCCGCCGCCAATGCACAGCGTGGCAAGCCCCTTCTTCGCATCCCGCTTCTGCATCTCGTGCAGCAGCGTCACCAGCACCCGCGCCCCCGAAGCCCCGATCGGATGCCCGATCGCGATCGCGCCGCCGTTCACGTTCACGCGGCTGGTATCCCAGCCCATGTCCTTGTTCACCGCACAGGCCTGCGCCGCGAAAGCCTCGTTCGCCTCGATCAGGTCGAGGTCACCGATGCCCCAGCCCGCCCGCTGCAACGCCTTGCGGCTGGAAGGGATCGGCCCCGTGCCCATCACGGAGGGGTCCACGCCGGCGGTGGCGAAGCTGGCGATCCGCGCCAGCGGCGTCAGCCCCCGCTTGGCTGCCTCGGCGCCCGACATCACCACCAGCGCCGAGGCGCCGTCATTGATCCCGCTGGCATTGCCCGCCGTGACCGTCCCGTCCTTGGTGAAGGCCGGCCGCAGCTTGGTCATCGTCTCGATGCTGGAATCGTGGCGGATGTACTCGTCGTTCTCCACCACCGTATCGCCGCGGCGGCCCTTCACCGTCACCGCCGCGATTTCGTCCTTGAACCGCCCGGCCTTCTGCGCGGCGGAGGCTTTCTGCTGGCTGCCCAGCGCGAACTCGTCCTGCTCCTCGCGGGTGATCTGGTAGGCGCGGGCCACGTTCTCGGCCGTGTTGCCCATGTGGTAGCCGAAGAAGGCATCCCACAGCCCGTCCTTGATCATCGTGTCCACCAGCTGCATGTCGCCCATCTTGGCGCCGGCGCGCAGATAGGTGCCGTGCTGGCTCTGGCTCATGCTCTCCTGCCCGCCGGCCACCACGATGGCGCTCTCGCCCGTGCGCACCTGCTGCGCGGCCAGCGCCACGGCACGCAGGCCGGAGCCGCACACCTGGTTGATCCCGAACGCGGTGGCCGCATCCGGAATGCCCGCCGCCCGCGCCGCCTGCCGCGCCGGGTTCTGCCCCTGGTTCGCCGTCAGCACCTGGCCCAGGATCACCTCGTCCACCTCGCCGGCCTCGATCCCGGCCCGCGCCAGCGCCGCCTGCAGCGCGGCCGTGCCCAGCACATGCGCCGGCACGCTGCCGAAGGCCCCGTTGAAGCTCCCAACCGGCGTACGCGCGGCCGAGACGATGACGATGTCGTCCATGATGGCGTTCTCCTGCGGCGGATGCTTCCGCGTTTGCCGCTACCTTACCGCGCCGCACAACGGGATCAAAGCGACGCAATCCAGTCCTGCAGCGGCTCCCACAATGCCCGCTCGGCGCTGGCGCCGGCCACCATGCCCACATGCCCCGCCGCCGGCCGGTGCAGCACCGCGCCATCGATCAGCCCGGCCAGCGGCAGCGCGCTCTCCGCCGGCACGATCCGGTCCCGCCCGGGCACCGCCACGAAGGCCGGCATGCGCAGCCGCGCCGGGTCCACCGCCTCCCCTGCCACGCGCCACAGCCCGCGCGCCGGCGTGTTCTCGCCATACCACCCGCCCAGGCACTCCCGCGCCACGGCCGCCGCCAGCGGCACCCCGTCGTTCAGCCAGTCCTCGATCGCCACGAACTGCCGCGCCCGCGCGCTGCCCTGGTCCACCCGCGCGAACCCGGCATACTTCGCCGCGATCCCGCCGGGGTCCATCATCGCGAACAGCGTCTGGATCGCATCGATCGGCAGGCGCTGCGTCAGCGCCATCAGCGGCTCCAGCAGCGGGACCAGCTGGCCCAGCCCCCGCGCGGCCTGCGCCTCCACCGCATGGAAATCCCACGGCACCGCCAGCAGGCCGAGCCCGCGCACCAGCTCCGGCCGCATCTGCGCCGCTGCCAGCGCCAGCAGCCCGCCCATGCAGTACCCCACCAGCACCACCGGCGCCCCCACCGCCGAAAGCGCCCGCACCAGCCGCCCGGCCGCGTAGTCGGTCAGCGTGAACCCCCGCTCCGCCTCCCCCGGCCACCCCCAATCCAGCAGCAGCACCCGACGGCGTTCCGCGCCCCCCTGGGCCAGGAACCGCAGCATCGACCGCCCCTCAACGAGATCGAGCACATACGCCCGGTTCACCAGGCTCGGTACGAACAGCACCGGCTCCCCAGCCCCGCCATAGTCCAGCAGCCGCGAGCCCCCCTCCGTCCACACCACCGGCGGCTCCGCCATCTCCCGCCGCCACTTATGCCGCCGATACGCCGCAACGCCTGCGATCAGCTCAGCCGGCGCCACCCCGCTTTGGCCGCCGGCCGCGCTGCTCCAGCTCGGCCACCCGCCGCTCCAGGGCATCGATCCGGTCCAGAAGGGCGGCCACCCCGTCCCTCCCGGGGGCATCCCCGCCAGCAGCAGGTGCAGCAGCAACGGCCGCGGACCCCGCCGGATCATGCGACCCAAGCCCCCGCGCCCACACCCCGGCCAGCGCCTGCCATGTCTCCAGCGCCTCCCGGTCCGTCGCCATCCCGGCCAATTCCGTCTGCACCAGCGTCATCCAGTCGCGCAGCAACGCGGCCGGGTCGCCCCGCACCGCCCCTTCTCCCGCATCCTCCGGCGCGCCCGTCATCCCGCATCATCCCTCCGCGGCGCAGCATACCCACACGCCCATTCGGCGGAAACCACGCGCAAGATTTCAATCCCGCGCCAACCCGTGCTACATTGCACCGCACAAAACCCCACCCGGGGCAGCAAGGGGGCAGGATGTCGCAATCAGCGCCGCTCGAGGACGCCCGCAGCGCCGACGCCAAACCTGGCGACGCGCCTCCGGTCGTGGTCAAGAAATACGCCAACCGACGCCTCTACAACACCGAAAGCTCCAGCTACATCACGCTGGACTCGCTTGCCGAAATGGTCCGCCTCGGCCGCGATTTCGTGGTCTACGATGCGAAAACCGGCGAAGACATCACCCGCTCCGTCCTCACCCAGATCATCGTGGAAGAGGAAAGCAAGGGCCGCGCCATGCTGCCCACCGGCTTCCTGCGCCAGCTGATCGGCTTCTACGGCAACTCCATGCAGTCCGTGGTGCCGAAATACCTGGAACAGGCCATGGGCGCCTTCGCCGTCCAGCAAGACCAGATGCGCCGCGCCGTCGAATCCACCATGGGCACCTTCATCCCGCCCAGCCTGCAGGAAGTCGGCCGCCAGAACATGGCCATGATGGAACGCGCCATGTCCCTCTTCTCCCCCTTCCTGCCCGGGGAGCCCGAAACCCCTCGCGCGCCCGCCTCCCCGCAGGAGGAGGAAATCGCCGCCCTGCGCCGTGAGGTCGATCTTCTCCGCAAGCAGCTCGCCGAGGCGCGGCTCTCGGGCAAGAAAGAGTAAGCCCTTCTTTTTCTGAAGAAAAAGAAGCAAAAAGACTTTCCTCATTTTTTGCCGGAATCCCGATCCATGAGCTGGCCCCAGGCCCAAGGCACCTTCGTCCTCGGCAATTTCCCGGTGCAGAAGGGCGGCGTGATCGAGAATTGCACGATCCCCTACAAAACCCACGGCACGCTGAACGCCGACAAGAGCAACGTCATCCTCTACCCCTGCTCCTACGGCGCCTCCCACCCCGACATGGAATTCCTCATCGGGCCCGACGGCATCCTCGACCCGACGCGCTGGTTCATCGTCATCCCCAACATGTTCAGCAACGGCCTGGCCTCCTCCGCCGCCGCCACGCCGAACTGGCCCAGCCTGGTCACCTACGCCGACCTCATCGAAGCCCAGCGCCGCCTGCTGGCCGACATCTTCGGCATCACCCGCCTGGCCGCCGTCTACGGCTTCTCCATGGGCGCCCAGCAAGCCTACCACTGGGCCGCGCTCCATCCGGATGCCGTGGACCGCGCCTTCGTCGTCTGCGGCACCGCCCGCACCTCGGTCCACAACAAGGTTTTTCATAGTGGCCTGCTGAGGACGCTCGAATCCGCCGCGGAATACCAGGGCGACGGCAAGTTCAGCGCCGAACCCGCTCTGGCCAAGAAAGCCTTCGCCCACATCTACGCCGGCTGGGCCCTCAGCCAGGATTTCTACCGTGCCAACCTGCACATGACGGCCCTCGGCGCCCCCGATCTCGACACCTACCTGCGCACCGACTGGACCGAGCGCATGGGCGCCCGCCCCGCCGCCAACCTCTACGCCCAGCTCATGACCTGGTACCACGGCGACATAGCGGACGGCGGTGATCTCGCCACGGCCCTCGGCGCCATCAAGGCGAAGATGGTCCTCCTCCCCAGCGAAACCGACCTCTACTTCCGCGTCGCCGACAACGCCGCCGAGCTCCCCTTCCTGCGCAACGGCGTCCTCAAGCCCATCCCCAGCATCTGGGGCCACCGCGCCGGCAACCCCAACCCCTCCGTCATCCCCGCCGACTTCGCCTTCCTCAAGGCCGCGGTGCGCGAGGCCCTCGCCGCGTAGCGTTAAGCCGTCCTTCAGCGACCCGTCCTACAAGGCGCAGCCGGGTGCCGGGCACGAGGTGGGTGAGACCCCCCACCGCCCGGCATCGCTCCACGTCGCCAGGATGGTCAGAATGCCCCGATTGGTCCGCGCCGCCCTGCTCTCCGCGGCCCTGCTCCTGCCCGCCCTCCCCACGCACGCCCAGCCCGCACCCGCCGCGGACCCCGAGCCGTCCATGGAGGTCATGAAATCCTTCGGCTGCCTCGCCACCGGCACCGGCGGCACCCTGGCCGCCATCGGCTTCGGCCCGGAGAACCTGGTCAACCTCGTCTCCGGCGGCATCGTCACCCCGGCCAACTCCGCCGTCCTGGCCATCGGCGTCGTCGGCGTCGTCTTCGCCAGCTTCTGCACCGTGGGCGAATCCCTCACCCCCAGCGTCCTCTACATGATGGACCGCACCGCCCCCGTCGTCCTCCACATCGGCCGCTACACCGCCGAGGCCGCCAGCACCGGCCTTGAGACCGTCGCCACCGCCGCCCGCGCCACCCAATCCACCATCACCGAAACCCTCGCCCCCGCCCTCGCCAGCGCCGCCGAATCCACCATCGCCACCGCCGCCGCGGGCCTCGAAACCGCCACCACCGCCGCCCACCGCCTCGCCACCGCCGCCCTGGAAACCGCCACAGACGCGATCGAGGCCGCCACCACCCTCGCTGGCAACGCCCCCCTCTCCCCCACCGCCTGGGCTGACGCCGGCTGGAACGCCCTGGCCGCCCTCTGCCTCCAATCCCCCCTCTGCCGCGCCCGCGTCACCGACACTCCAGCAGCCCCGAGCACCATCGCCCGGCGATAGCAGCGAACCCTATTCCGCCAACCGCACCCAGTACGCCCTCATGTCGCAGGGAGTACCCTCGGCCACCAACCGCCCGGCCGCCACCAGCGCCAGAAGCCGCGTAAACAGCATCATGTCGCCCACCTGCATGTGCGCCCGACCCCGCCCCATGGCGCCTCCGACCACCCGCGCCGCCCGCACCGGTCGCTCTCCGGCCCCGGCCGAAAGCGCCTCGGCGAGCAACTCGCCGTCGAAGTAGTCCTCCGCCACCGACACTACCTCGCCGGCCATCACCACCCGGAACGGCGCGTTCTCCCGTTGCAGCGCCTCCCACCGCGCCGCCAACGCCGCGCATTCCTCCGCCTCCACCGCCCGCCCGGTACCGATCAATCCCTGCAGAACCTCCGGGCGCTGCACCGCCAGGCGTCCCGCCCATAGATCGGCATCGGTTCCACCACTTCCCGGCATCAGGTCGATCAGACTGAACGCCCGTCCCTCCAGCGCCTGTGCCACCGCCAGCAGGAAGCAATGTTCCCTGGCCGAACTGCGCCCTGCCCACACCACGATCGGGTCTGCCGCGTCCGCCACCCGGCTCCAGAAATCGGTGATCCGCGGCGCCTGGTCATCCAAATCCCAATGCTGGCCCCACCATGCGGTCCGCGCATCCGCATCGATCCGGTCGATCCGCCCACAGCTGAGATCGTCCACCAGCTTCAATATCTCGTCGCCGCACCCGGCTGCCCGGAATGCCTGCTGCAACGAGCCCGCCGCCGAGTATCCCTGCACAAGGTGCAGCGCCCGTCCCACCTCCACCATTGCCTCCCCACCGCCCCTCACGTTATAACTTCTGTATCAACAGGAGCGCGCCATGTCCGCCCTCAAGCTCACCCAGATCGGCAACTCGGTCGGCCTCATCTTGCCCAAGGAGCTGCTCGCCAAGCTCGGCGTCACAAAGGGCGACACCGTCTACGCCATCGAGACCGAAAACGGCATCCGCCTCACCACCGCCGATCCCGAATTCGAATCCCAGATGGAAGTCGCCCGCGAGATCATGAAGCGCCGCCGCGCCGTCCTGCGCGAACTCGCGAAGTGACCGTCTGGCTCTCGCTCGATCTCGTCCTCGCCATCCACGACGAACAGATCGCCGAACACGGTGGCGCCGCCAGCCTGCGCGACGCGGGCCTGCTGGAAAGCGCCCTCGCCCGCCCGCTCAACCTCGCCGCCTACAACGAACCCGACATCGCCGAACTCGGCGCCACCTATGCCATCGCCATCGCCCGCACCCGCCCCTTCATCACGGGCAACAAGCGCGCCGCTTTCGTGGCCCTCGTCCTGTTCCTGGCCCTGAACGACACGGCATTCGCGCCACCACAGGTCGAAGCCGTCATCACCATGCTGTCCATGGCCGCCGGCGACCTAGACGACCCCACCTTCATCGCCTGGGTCCGCCGCCACGCCCACCCAGCAACGCCCCCCGGCTAAGCCTTCCCACCCACCTGCCGAACCCAATCGCCAAGATTGTAGTGGTTCGAAATCCGCGCCACTCGCCCGTCCCGCAGCGTAAAGAACGCCCCCGCCGGCAGCGTATAGGTCTGCCCCGCAGCTTCCGGCGTCCCCTTCGGCACCCCGGGATCGGTCGCGATATACGTCCCGTGCACCACGAACTCCGCCGCCGCCCGCGTCCCCGTAGCGTCCACCATCACCACTAGGTCCGTGATCCGCTCCCGGTAGCACCGGTCCATATGCGCCATGAACCGCCCGAAAGCGTCGCGCCCCACCTCGCTGCCCCCCTGGCTGATCCCGTGCTCCACGTCCTCGGTCAGCAGCCCGAGAAACACCGCCCGGTCCCCCCGATTGAACGCGTCGTAATAGGCCCGCACGAGCCCTTCGGCATCCGTCATCGATCCATCCTTCAAGGAGTCACAAACCGCCCGCTCGTCCGCGGCGCGAACACGCCCACCGCCCCGATCGCCTCGGCCACCACCACATCCAGCCCCGGCCCGGAATCATACGGCGCCACCGCCCGATCCCGCAGCACCCCATACCCATCCCCGCCCTGCCGCAGGAAGTTGTTGGTCACCACCCGATACATCCGCCCCTCCTGCACCGGCACGAACCCGCCACCGGCAGCCACTTCCAGCCCCACCAGCCGCGCCCCCTCCGCCGCCAGCGGGTTCCAGGTGATCCGCATCCCCGCCACCTGCGGAAACGCCCCCGCCCCCATCCGCGCCAGCCCATTGCCAATCGCCGCCCGAAGATCCGCGCCCGACAACTCCAGCGTCGCCACCGCATTCCCGAACGGCAGCATCGTCAGCACATCCCCCAACGTCAGCTCGCCCCCCGGCAGCCCGGTGCGAATGCCCCCGGCATTCATCAACGCCACCTCCGCCCCCTGCACCGACCGCAGCATGGCATCGGCGATGAAGCTGCCCAGCGCGCACTCCCCCACCCGGCAGCTCGTATTGCCCACCGCCGCCTCTGCCCGCCCCACCACGCGCTTGCGCACCCCATCCAGCTGCGCCGCGTAATGCGCCACGATCGCCGCCACCCGGGGCTCCTCCGACAGATCCAGCCCCACCCGCCGGCAATCCCCGCCATAGGCCAGCACCGTCCCATCCGCCGCCACGTCGAGATCGAGCCGCCCGAGATACCGCCCATAGGCCGAAGCCTGCACCACCACCGCCCGCCCTGCCGGCCCGCGTGCCACCCCATGCGCCGGCCCCGCCGCCCCCGCCTCGCTGTCACTCAGCAGCGTGTGCGTATGCCCGCCCACCAGCACGTCCACGCCGGCCACATGCCCCGCCAACCCCTGGTCCACATCCCAGCCCAGATGCGAAAGCGCCACCACCAGCCGCGCCCCCTCCCCCCGCACCACCGCCGCCGACCGCGCCAACGCGGCCCTGGGATCGCCGAAAATCACATGCGGCCCCGGCGAGGACCCGATCGCCGTCTCCTGCGTCGTCAGCCCCACCACCCCGATCCGCAGCCCGCCCTTCTCCAGCACCACATGCGGCCGCAACACCCCGCGCAGATCAGGATCGGCCGACACATCCGCATTGGCCGACAAAACCGGAAACCGTGCCGCCCGCGCGAACCGCGCCAGATTGGCCGGCCCATGGTCGAACTCATGGTTCCCCGCCGCCATCGCCTCGGTGCCCAGCGCATGCATCACCGCCAGCTCCACCTCGCCGCGCCACGCCGTGTAGAACAGGCTGCCCTGGAACTGGTCGCCGGCATCCACCAGCAGCACCGCCCGCCCATCCGCCTCCGCCGCCGCCCGCTGCGCCGCGATCGCACTCGCCATCCGCGCCGCCCCCCCGAAGCACCCCGCCCGATCCGGCGCGCACGCCAGCGCCCGCGCATCCACCGCCTCATGCCGCGCATGGAAGTCGTTCATGTGCAGGATCGTCAGCCGATGCGTCGCCTGCCCCACGGCAATGCGGGTCAGCGGCAACGTGCCCAGGGCACCCAGGAGAAACCGGCGCGAGAGTGTCATGCCCCCCTCATACCAGACACCGCCCTTCCTTTTCACCTGTGGGTCTTGCCAACGGCACCCGATCGGACGATGTAACCCCAACCGGACCGAACGGGTCCGCTTTGGACCCCATCCGCCACACGCGGCGCACCAGAGGTGATCCCATGTTCATCGAGACCGAAGGCACCCCGAACCCCGCCACGCTGAAGTTCCTGCCCGGCCGAGACGTGATGGGCGACCGCACCGTGGACTTCGCCAGCGCCGACGCCGCCGAGCGCTCCCCGCTCGCCACCGCTCTGTTTACCCTCCCCGGCGTCACCCGCGTCTTCCTCGGCGGCGACTTCATCACCGTCACCAAGAACGACAGCCAGGCCTGGCAATCCCTCAAGCCCCAGGTCCTCGGCGCCATCATGGAGCACTTCGTCGCCGGCCGCCCGGTGGTGGAAGGCGATGCCGACGAGCTCGATGAAGACGTCGAACCCGCCGACGCCGAGATCGTCGCCCAGATCAAGGAGCTGCTCGACACCCGCGTGCGCCCCGCGGTCGCCTCCGACGGCGGCGACATCGTCTTCCGCGGCTACCGTGACGGCATCGTGAAGCTGCACATGCAGGGCGCCTGCTCCGGCTGCCCCTCCTCCTCGGCCACGCTGAAGCACGGCATCGAAAACATGCTGCGCCACTACGTGCCGGAGGTCGTCCGCGTCGAACAGGTCATGTTCTGATGCCGTCTGACGTCTCCAAGCCGTCCGAGCCGAAGCCCGAAGACGCCCCGCCCGCGGCAGCCGCCCCCGAAGCGGCTGCCCCCGAAGCGGCTGTCACCGAGGCCGCCGCCCCCGAAGCCACGGCCACGCCACCCGTAGCGGACGTCGTGGCCGAACCGGCCCCCGCCATCGCCGTGCCAGAGCCGGAACCGGCCCCGATCCCGCCCCGCCAGGGCAGCCCGCTGAACGACGCCGCCCTGGACCAGCTCTTCCGCTCCGCCCGCACCCAATACGGCTGGACCGGCGCCGCCGTCACCGACGAAGACCTGCGCAGCATCTTCGACCTGATGAAATGGGGCCCCACCTCCGCCAACTCCTCGCCGGCGCGCTTCCTCTTCATCCGCACCCAATCCGCCAAGGACCGCCTGCGCCCCGCCCTCTCGTCGGGCAACCTGCAGAAAACCATGCTGGCGCCGGTCACGGTCATCGTCGCCTACGACCCCAAATTCTACGACTACCTGCCCCGCCTCTTCCCCCACACCGACGCCAAGCCCTGGTTCACCTCCAACCCCGACCTGGCCCAGGAAACCGCCTTCCGCAACGGCACCCTGCAAGGCGCCTACTTCCTCATGGCCGCCCGCGCCCTCGGCTTCGGCGTCGGCCCCATGTCCGGCTTCGACAACGCCAAGGTCGACGCGGAATTCCTCTCCGACCGCGGCTGGAAATCCAACTTCCTGGTCAACATCGGCCACGGCGACCAGAACGACGAAAAACCGCGCGGGCCGCGGTTCTGGTTCGATGAAACCTGCCTGATCCTGTAGGAAGCGAAGCAAGATTCTTCTTTTTGTGAACAAAAAGAAGCAAAAAAACTTCATTTGTCCGCATTCCACCCCCCTCTCGTGGGGCGGAACGTGAGGTTTATAACCAACGTACCTGCCACACCAACTCCAGCAATCACCACGTCATCATTCTGCCGTCATTGCGAGCGAAGCGAAGCAATCCAGCTCTTACGCTCCGCCACAGCAGAGGTGATTGATTTTTTCGGCTGGTATTATTTTGCAGCCTCCTCCTATCCGCGGCACTTTCTACGAGCCACCCTACTCCATATTGTTATCATAAACGTCCGTGAAGCCGCGTTAAATCGCCAGAAACGATAAATTTTTCCTATACCACCGGTGTTGCATCTGGCACAGTCACCGGTGATGCCAAACCCTGTCGCCGGTACGATCGAAGCCGACGCCCTTCGCCGCTTGGCGGAGGCGATGACTCGCGTCCATTTTCCGGCGACGCTCCTGCACCTGCTGCTCGCCCTGCTGGCGTTCTTCAAGGGGAACAAGGCGGTCATGGCCCAACTCACCCTGGCCACCGGCTCCGCCCGCACCTGGCGCACCCCGCTTCGGGATTGGCACTTCTCCCCCACCGGCGAAACCATCGACGACCTGGCACCCGTACTCCACCTGCGCGCCCTGCGCCGTCTCCGCCGCCAGCGCGCCTGGATCGGCTGGATCCTGCGCGGCCGCCCCGGCCGCGGCATGTGCCTTTCCGGCCATCGCGCGCCGGAACCTTC
>JBIKOJ010000279.1:0-5529 GCA_044358135.1 Acetobacteraceae bacterium
TCTTTCGGCCCCCGCCTCGTGCGGCGATGACTCCTGCCCAAACTTATGTGGGTCCAGGGACCTCAGGTCCCTGGCGGGTTTGGGCAGAGCCCAACCTTTCTCTTCGTCGGTAGCACTACCGCCAGTTCAACCACTCCCGAATCCCCCGCCCCATCACCCAGTCCAGGTCATCCCGCAGCCACGGCAGTTCTTCCGTGAACATCGTGATGCACTGCCCCCAGGTACACGGCATCCGGGTGATATCAGTGCCCCAGAAGAACCGCCGCGGCCCGTAGGCGTCAAAGATGCGCCGCAGCCCGTCATGCAGGTTGCGGTAGGGATAGGCCTCGGTGGAGTACCCCGGCGCCCCGGTCGCCTTGATCGCCACATTGGGCAGCTTCGCCAATGCCAACAGCGCGTCCAGATGCTCGAAGGCGGCGGCGTCCTGCTTCAGCCGCACCAGCCCGCAATGGTCGATGATCAACCGCAGCCCGGGATGCCGCTCCGCCACCTCGCGGAACTTGCCCAGCACAGGCCCGGCCAGCAGCGCCACCGGCACGTTGTGCGCCTCGGCTTCCGGCCAGATCCAGTCCATCGCGCCGGATTCGAACAGCGTCCGCGCCGCGGGATGCAGCGGCGCCCAGCGCAGCCCGAGCATCCCCGGCTGCTCCAGCCAGGTGGCAATGCGCGGCTTGTTCGCCACGTCCCCGGCCGGGAAGCTGCCCAGGATAGCAAACCGATCCGGCCACCGCCGCACCGCGTCGGCCGCCACCGCATCGCAATCGGGGTCCCACCCCGGCGGATGGATGATCGCCGCGGCCACGCCTGCCTCGTCCATCCCCGCGATCATCTCCTCGGCGGTCACCACCGGCACCGGCCGATGGTCCTGGCTCGGCGTGCCGGAAGACCAGATATGGATCTGCGCATCGACAATCTGCATCACGCCGCCTCCGCCTTGGCATCGAGATACGCCAGCAACGCCTCCCGGAACGGCGGCAGGCTCTTGTAGAGCGCCATCTCCGCCGGCAGCCCACGCAGCGCGGCAGCAAGATCGGCCGCCACCCTGGGATCGCCGGCCAACAGGCCCACGGGATAAAGATGCGTCCGAATACCGAACAGCACCGCCCCGCTGCGCTCCAGCAGCCGCAGCGTCTGCCGCTCCACCCGCAGCCAGATCCGCTCCCCGGCATTGGCGGCGTTCACCTCGGCATTGTGCTCCCGCCGGAACTTGCGGCTTTCGGCATACAGCGCGGGATCATCGGTGATGCCCCAGTTGAGCCGCACCACCATCTTGCCCGGCCGCAAATTCGGCATCAGCCGATCCACCGGCTTGGCCAGCTTCTCGCCATAGAACGGCACCCGCGTATGGATGGTGGCAAGCGGCTGCCCCAGCTTCTCCGCCAGGCTCCACCGGCTGGGGAAACACAGCACCGCCGCATCCAGGATCGGCCCGGCCTCCGTCAGCCGCAGCAGGCACAGATCCTCCTGCACCAGCCGCCCCGCCACTTCCAGCGGATCATGCGGCAGGCTATCCAGCGTCCAGCTCTCACCGGTCAGCCGGTTGTGCAGCACGCCCCCCTCCCGAGCGAACCATTCGGGAAAGCGCCGCGGCAGCAACCCGGCCAGAACATCCAGCACCTCCTGCCGCGCGGCCTCGCTGCCGGGCAGCGCCGCAAAGACATCGCCATGCCTTACCGCCAGCAACCGCCGCCGCTCCGCCATCTCCTCGGGGTAGCGCTCGTCCAGCTCGATCAGCTCTTCGGGATCGGTCGCCACCAGCCCCATCGCCATCCGATAGGGACCGGGATCGAAGCTGAGATGAACGGTCTGCCGGGGAAGAAGTACGTCCATCGCCTATGCCTTCGCCACCGCCATCAAGGAAAGGATCTCGAACGCCATCATCGCCCCGATCTGCGCCGTGACGGTATTGGCATCATACTGCGGCGCCACCTCCACCACGTCGCCGCCGATCACATCAAGCCCACGCAACCCGCGCAGGATCGCCTGCGCCTCCCGCGGCGAAAGCCCACCCACCTCCGGCGTCCCGGTGCCCGGCGTGAAGGCGGGATCGAGCCCATCCACGTCGAACGTAATGTAGAACGGCCCCCCGCCCACCACCTCACGCGCCTTGGCGATCACCGCCGGCAAACCCATCGCGTCCACCTCCTCGGCATGGATCACCGTCATGCCAGCCTCATAGCTGAACTCGTACAACAACTCCGCCGACCCACGAATGCCGATCTGGATGCACCGCTCGGGATCCAGCACCCCATCCAGCACCGCCTGGCGGAACGGCCCGCCATGATGAAACCGGCTGCCCTCCGCGGGCCCGGACGTATCGCAATGCGCATCGATATGCACCATGCCCACCGGCCTGTTCCGGCCGAGAGCACGCAGGATCGGATAGCTGATGGAATGGTCCCCCCCGATGGCGATCGGCTTCACCCCAGCCGCTGCCACGCGGGTGAAGAACGCCTCGATATCGGCAATCGAGTCCGGCAGCGAATACCGGCTGCGGAACGGCACATCGCCCACATCGGCAAAGTTCAGCGTGCCCTTCGGCGTCACCCGCAACGCATGATGATACGGCCCGATCCGCTCGATCGCCCGCACCGCCCGCGGCCCCAGCCGGCTGCCCGCCCGGTTGGTCACCGCCAGGTCCATCGGCACGCCAATCAGCGCCACATCAAGCCCGCCGAAATCCGGCAGGTCCGGCGCCTCCGGCCGATAGGGCGCATCGAGAAAGGTGGAAACACCGGCATACGGCAACGGCCGCCGCCCCTGCGTGTTGAACGCAGCCTCGGCGCCACGCTTCAGATCAGGATCGCGGATCTCGTCGCGCCTGTCGTTCGGATAGCGGGCGCGCAGGGCGGCAAGCTTCTGAGGGTCCATGGCGGGGGAGTGTGCCAAGGGGGCAGGAAGGAAGGCAAGGAAGATGTTCTTTTTTGAAAAAAAGAACCAAAAAACTTTCATACATTTGCGGCGGGAAGAACGGGCCTACCCGCATCAAACGATCAAAAGTCTTTTTGCTTCTTTTTCTTCAGAAAAAGAAGACTCTTACCTGAACTTCGCCTCAAGCTCGCGCACGATCGCCTCCGGCTCCGCCGCGATATCGACCACGACAGGGTTCTCATCCGCCCCTGGCGGTTCCAGCGTGGCGAACTGGCTGTCCAGCAGCGCCGTCGGCATGAAGTGGCCCTTGCGGGCGGCCATGCGGCCGGCGATCAGCGCCTTCTCGCCGGCGAGATGCACAAGTCGGACATCCTTGCGCGGCCCGATCAGGATATCCCGGTAGGCGCGCTTCAGGGCGGAGCAGGTCACGATGCCGCTCGCCCCCTCGGCGCGCCAGGTATCGATCACGGCGGCGATGGCATGCAGCCAGGGCCAGCGGTCGTCGTCGGTCAGCGGCGTGCCGGCGGACATCTTGGCGACGTTGGCGGGCGGGTGCAGCGCGTCGCCTTCCTGGAAGCGCCAGCCGAGGCGTTCGGCCAGGGTGCGGGCGATGGTGGTCTTGCCGCTGCCGGCCACGCCCATGACGACGAGGATCATGGAAGCAACTCCTCCACCCCTCCGTCGTCGTGGCCCACCAGGGCGCGCTCCACGGGCAGCAGGAACAGCCCGGTGCAGATCACCCCGGCCAGGCAGCGCAGCACCCGGTCGAGCGTGAAGGGATCGCGGATCCGGTCGAAGCCGGGGCAATCGAGAATGAAGTTGCCGTTGTCGGTGCGGAAGGGGGCGCCATCGCGCTGGCGCAGAGCGGGGGTGCCGCCGAGGGAGGCGATGCGGCGGGCGGTGGCGTCGTGGCCGAAGGGGGTGATTTCCACCGGCAGCGGGAAGCCGGTGCCGAGGGTGTCGACCAGCTTGCCGGCATCGGCCACCACCACGAAGCGGGCGGCCGATTCGGCGACGATCTTCTCGCGCAGCAGCGCCCCGCCGCCGCCCTTGATCAGGCGCAGCGTGCCGCGCTCGATCTGGTCGGCGCCGTCGATGGCCAGGTCGCAGGGCGCATCGGGTTCGGCCAGCGACAGGCCGAGGGATCGGGCGCGGGCGGCGGTGGCCTCGGAGGTCGGGATGCCGGTGAAGCGCAGCCCTTCTTCCCGCACGCGGCGGGCGAGCGCCCGCAGCACCGCCTCCATGGTGCGCCCGGTGCCGAGGCCGAGACGCATGCCGGGCTCCGCCAGGCGGGCGGCGGCCTCGGCGGCGGCGATGCGGCCGAGGTCCGACATTACTTCTTGGGCGCTTCCACGTGCCCGCCGAAGCCCAGCCGCATGGCCGAGAGCATCTTCTCGGCGAAGGTGTGGTCCTGGCGGGAGCGGAAGCGCACGAACAGCGAGGCGGCGAGCACCTCCGCGGGGGTGGCCTGCTCCACGGCGGTGTCGATGGTCCAGCGGCCCTCGCCGGAATCCTCCACATGGCCGCTGAAGGTTTCCAGCTTGCCGTCGCGGGTCAGCGCCTGGGCGGAGAGATCGAGCAGCCAGGAGACGATCACGCTGCCGCGGCGCCAGACCTCGGCGATGTCGGCCATGTTGAAATCGTAGCGCTGGTCGGCCTGCAATTTGGCGGAACCGCGGCCCTGGAGGATATCGAAGCCTTCGGCCATCGCCTGCATCATGCCGTATTCGATGCCGTTGTGGATCATCTTCACGAAGTGGCCGGCGCCGGACGGGCCGCAATGCAGGTAGCCCTGCTCGGCGCGCGGGTCATGGCCTTCGCCGCGATCCTCGGTGCGGGGAATGTCGCCGATGCCCGGGGCGAGGGTGGCGAAGATCGGGTCGAGGAACTCGAAGGCCGCCTTGTCGCCGCCGATCATCAGGCAGTAGCCGCGCTCCAGCCCCCACACGCCGCCGGAGGTGCCGACATCGAGGTAGCGCACACCCTTCTGGCCGAGCTCGGCCGCACGGCGCACGTCGTCCTTGAAGTTGGAGTTGCCGCCATCGATCAGGATGTCGCCGGGGCCGAAATGCCCACCCAGCTCGGCGATGGCCTTCTCGGTGATCTCGCCCGCGGGCAGCATCACCCAGGCCGCCTTGGGCGACTGGGTCAGCTTGGCGGCGAGGTCGGCCAGCGAGGTGGCGGGGGTGGCGCCGATGGCGGCGAGGTCGGCGACGGCCTTGGGGTTGGCGTCGTACACCACGCAGTGATGCCCCGCGCGATGCAGGCGCCGCACGATATTGCCGCCCATCCGGCCCAGGCCGATGACACCGAGTTCCATGGATCCCTCCCCGCGCTGGTCCTCCGGCTCTAGCCGGTTGGCGCGGGGAAGGCCAGGGGCGAAGGCTATATCTTCAGCTTCCTGCTGGTCCGCTACGTCCGTCCGAAGCCGGACGAACTTCGCGGGCAGGACGCTAGGCGTGCCCGGCGACGGGCATGGCGGTGGGGTTCAGCGCGCGCACCACGGCGGCCAGCAGGCGCAGCGCCTCCGGCCCGCCGCGATCGTCCAGCGCGCCGGTTTCCATCTCCTCGGCCAGGGTCTCGGCCTGGTCGGCGATGGTGTCCGCCGCCTGCGCCAGGGCAGCGCGGGAGAGGGCGAGCTGGTCGTCCTCGGGCAGG
>JBIKOJ010000228.1:0-7574 GCA_044358135.1 Acetobacteraceae bacterium
GCATCGGCGGTGATGCCGCGCCGCACGAGATCGAGCGTGCCGTTCCCCGCATGCTCCTCGTTCACCACGGACTGGAGGATCACGTCGCCGCGCAGCGCCACCCCGGCCTCGCGCAGATAGGCCACGGCCAGGATCGCGGCCATCAGCCCGCCCTTCATGTCCGAGGTGCCGCGGCCGTACATCATCCCGCCATCCATTTCGGCCCCGAACGGGTCCCGCGTCCAGGCCTCGCGCGGCTCGATGATCACGGTATCCACATGCCCGTTCAGGATCAGCGAGCGCCCACCGCCGCTGCCACGCAGCACGCCCACCACATTGGGCCGGCCGCGATAGTTCAGCACCGGCGCCAGCCCGCTCTCGCGCAGCGCCGCGCTGGTCGGCAGTTCCTCGTATGGCAGGATCAGGTCGTGCTGCCAGTGCGTGGGATACTGCGCGATATCCGGGAAGGCGGCGAACATCGCGTCGACATCCGGCTCCGTGCAATCCACCTCCGCGCCCAGCCCGCGCAGCAGGCCGGCGACGTGCGCCTGCCCCGCACCTTCCTCCCCGGTCAGGCTCGGGATGCGCACGAAATCAGCCAGGGCCGCGATGCTGCGCGCCTCGTTCGCGGCCGCCAGGGCCAGGGCGGCGGCAAGGCCGGAGAGTTCGGAATCCATCGTCACATCCATCGTCAAAGAGCCTGATACACAAGCTGGCGCACCAGCCGGCGCAGCCGCAGCCGCATCTCGCCGGGCGCCTGGGCCATGAACACCACGGCGAGCGCCTCGCGCGGGTCCACCCAGAAGCAGGTGCCGGCCGTTCCGGACCAGAAATACTCGCCCGCGGCACCGGGCACGCTGGCCATCCCATCCGCCAGCCGCACCGCCACGCCGAGCCCGAAGCCATAGCCCGGCGACTGCAACGCCGCCTCGCCCACTGGCGCGCCACGCTCGGGGCCCAGATGATCCGAAGTCATCAACCGCACGCTGGCAGCCGACAGAATCCGCACCCCCTCCAGCGTGCCGCCCGCCAGCAGCATGCGCGCAAAGCGCAGGTAGTCCGCCGCCGTGGAAAGCGCCCCCGCGCCCCCGGAGTGCATCAGCGCCGGCACCGTGGGATCGAAACGCTGCGCCGGCACCAGCCACGCCGCACCGCTGATCGGATCGGCGTCGAAAGGCTCTGCCAGCCGCGCCGCATCCTCCACCTCGAACCCGGTATCGCCCATGCTCAGCGGCCCGAACACCCGCGCGGCCAGGAAGTCACCCAGCCGCTGCCCGGTCACACGCTCCACCACCAGCCCGAGCAGATCGGTCGAGAAACCATAGGTCCACGCCGCCCCGGGCTGGTGCAGCAACGGCGCGGCGGCGATGGCCGCCAGGAACGCGTCCGGCGCCATGCCGCGCGGATTCACCGGCACCCCGCCCTGGCCCGTGCGGTCGCCATAGCTCAGGCCGGCGCCATGGGTCAGCAGATCATGCAGCCGCACCGCCCGCGCCGGCGCCACCAGCCCCTCGGGGCCCAGCACCCGCATCCCGGCCAGCTCCGGCAGCCAGGCGCCGACGGGATCGGCCAGTTGCAGCCGGCCCTCCTCCATCAGCATCAGCACCGCCACGCTTACCAGCGGCTTGGTCATGGAATAGATGCGGAACACGGCATCCCGCGGCATCGCCGCCTCACCCGCGGGATCGCGTCGCCCCAGCGCCAGGTCCACCACCATCCGCCCGCGATGCGCCACCTGCAGCACCGCCCCCGGCAGCCGCCCCGCCGCGATCTCCGCCGCCAGCCCGGCCTCGATCCGCGCGTTCATGCCGTCGCCGGCCAGGGGCCGCGATACGCGGCCAGCAGATGGTCCAGGAAGGCGCGCACGGCCGGGATATCCAGCGATTCCTCCAGCGCCACGGCATAGATGCCCGCCCGCCCCTCCGGCCCCGCGATTTCCACCGCCGCCAGCCGGCTGTCGCCCTCCGCCTCATGGTCGAACAGCACGCCCACGCCCAGCCCGGCCACGATGGCCTCCTTCATCGCCTCGCGCCCCGTCACCTCGAAGCGCATCTCCGGCTGCACCCCGGCGACGGCGAACACCCGCTCCGCCACCTGCCGCGTCACGGAGCCGTCCTCGCGCCCGATGAACGGCAGCCCGGACAGCGCCGCCGGCGCCACCCGCCTGCGCCCGGCCAGCGCATGGCCGCGCGGCACGCACAGCGCCAGGCGCAGGTCATGGACGCGGGTGCAGGAAAGCCCCGCCACCGGCGCCGCCATCGCCACCAGCGCCACATCCACCCGGCACTGGCCGACCTCGCCGAGCAGTTCCGAGGTATTGCCGATGCGGGTAGAGAGTGCGATGCCCGGATGCGCCGCGATGAAGCCGGCAATCCGCCGCATGGCCAGATGCGGCCCGGAAAGCCCCACCGAAAGCCGCCCGCGCTGCAACGTGCGCAGCGCATCCACGGAAACCTCGAACTGCGCCAGCCGCGCCAGGATAAGCCGCGCCCGCACCAGCAGGTCGCGCCCGGCCTCGGTCAGGTCCAACTTCGGCCGGCGCCGCAGCAGCGGCACGCGGCAGGCGCGCTCCAGCCCGGCGATCTGGATGGAAACGCTGGGCTGGCTCACGCCCAGCTCGGCCGCCGCCTTCGAAAGGCTGCCCGCCTCCACCACCGCCACGAAGGTGCGCAGGGCCGCGAGCGTGATGCCCGGGTCGCGCCGGGCTTCCTCGGGCAGCGCCTCAGCCATCGCGCTTCACGTTCCAGAAGGTCGGGAAGCCATCCAGCACGCCCGTCAGGGTCTTGCGATAGGCGGTGGGCTGGTAGAACTGGCCCACCGGCATGAACGGCACGTCCACGAAGGCCTGCTCCTGCACCCGCGCCGCAATTGCCTTGCGGGTGGCCGCGTCCGGCGCATCGAAGAACGCCAGCCGCAACGCCTCCAGTTCCGCGCTGGTCGGCCAGCCCGGCGCCGCCCCTCTTCCGTTGCCGCGCACCGAGGGATGCACCGCCGGGTTGGTCCAGCCGATCCCGTCTTGCATGTTCACGTAGATGGACCAGCCGCCCTGTTCCACCGGCTCGGTCTTGGCGCGGCGCTGCAGCACCGTGCCCCAGTCCGTCACGGCATAGTCGATGTTCATGCCCAGCTTCTTCAGCATGTCCGCCGCCACGTCGCCCGCGGCCTTCATGGCGGGGTAGTCCAGCGGCGCCATCAGCACGGTGCGCTCGCCCTTGTAGCCGCTTTCGGCCAGCATCCTCTGGGCGCGGGCGAAATCGCGCGTCCCGGTCAGAACCTCCATCCCGGCCGCGCTGGCCATCGGCGTGCCCGGCGTGAACACGCCCAGCGGCAGGTTCACCAGCCCGGTATCGGAGGTCACGGCCTGCATGAATTCCGTCTGGTCAATGGCAGCCAGCACGGCGCGCCGCACGGCCGGATTGTCGAAGGGCGGCACAAGGCAGTTGGGCCGCAGCAACAGCATGTTGCCGCCATGGTCGGTGGTGCGCACCACCACATCCGCGCGGCGCCGGAGCATCGGCAGCAGGTCCAGCGCCGGCGAATCCCACCAATCCTGCTGCCCGCTGGCCAATGCGGCGGCGGCGGTGGCGGCATCGGGAATGGTGGTCCATTCCACCCGGTCGAAATGCGCCACCTTCGGCCCCGCCGTCCAATCCGGCGTGCCGCCCTCGCGCGGCCGGTAGCCGGCAAAGCGCGCATAGGCATTGCGCGCGCCCGCCACCCGCTCATCGGCCAGGAAGCGATACGGCCCGCTGCCGATCACCTCCGGTATCTGCTTGAACGGATCGGTCTGCGCCAGCCGCTCCGGCATCATCATGCAGGTGAAGGTGGGCACCTTGCCCAGCGCATCCGCCAGGCCGGGGAAGGGCCGCTTCAGCCTAAAGCGGATCGTCCGGTCATCCGGCGCCGAAAGCTCGTCCGTCGCCTCGATCAGCGTGCGGCCATAGGAATCGCGCGCCGCCCAGCGCCGGATGCTGGCCACGCAATCCCGCGCCAGCACCGGCGTGTTGTCGTGCCACAGCAGCCCTTCGCGCAGCCGGATGCGCCACTCCTTGCCGCCATCCTCGATCGTGTGCCCTTCCGCCATCTGCGGCGAGGATTCAAAGCTGCGGTCCTGCCCATACAGCGTGTCGAACACCATGTAGGCGTGGTTGCGCACCACCCAGGCCGAGCTGAAATGCGGGTCCAAAAAGCCCAGATCCACCGGCGGAATGTAGCGCAGCGTGGTGCGCGCCTGCGCCCGCGCCACCGCCGGCAACGCCAGCGCGGCGGCCCCGGCCAGAACCGAACGGCGCTTCATGGCCGAGCCTCCCCGATCGCATCCAGCCACACCGGATTGCTCCAGGCCCGCCGCCCGGCCTCGTCCGTCACCACCACGCGGAAATGCCCACCGGCGCGGAATTTCTCCAGCGGCAGCCGGGCAGACCGCATCGCCGTCCCATGCACGGCAATGCCCGCGGAAGCCCGCCCCACCACCATGATGTCCCGCGCAGCACTGCACTCCACCGCGATCTCCTCGCCCTGCACCGACAGCGCGTGGATCTCCGGCCCCTGCGTGGAATAGAACGCACCCGCCTTCAGCGCTTCCACCAGCGCCTCCGGCTCCAGGCTCTCGGCCCGCACCATCACCCAGCCGCCGAACCAGTCCTGCACCTGGAAATGCGCGTCATCCGTGGCGCAGGCATTCAGCCGATGCCCGCGCGCCAGCAGCGCATCCAGCAGCTGCGCCCCATCGCCGCGCGCCACCTTCACCGCGCTGGTGTGGTTGTACACCTCCACCGCATGCGCCACCGCGATGCTCTCCGCATCCGCCACCGTCAGCCCGTACCATTCGGGATGCGCGATCGCCACGAACGCCCCCGCCGCCGCACAGCGCGCCGCCAGCGCCGGCCCCGTTTCCTCCGGCGGCGTGGGCGCGAAATCCAGCGGCAGCCCCACGCTCAGGATATGCCAGATCTCGCCCAGCTCCGTCCGCGGCGCATGCACCTCGGCCCCCAGGATCGTCGTGAACCCGTTCGTCCGGAACTGGCGCGTATCCGTGATGGGAAACCCGAACTTCGGCAGGAAATGGTCGGTCAGCGCCAGGAAATCGTAGCCGGCCTCCCGATACATCCCGCACACCGTCTCCGGGTCCCGCACCGCATCCGATGCGGTGGAATGGGTATGGATGTTGCCCTTGTAGAACCGCCCCGGCCCCGCCAGCACGTCCATCGCACGCCCCCCGTTCACTGCCCCCGACATTATGAAAGAATTATGACAATGGAAAGCACATATCGATTACCCTATAATGAAGCCCTACCGCAGAAGGCCCCCACCATGAGCACCGACATCCTCGCCGAGATCGCCCAGCGCCTCGACATCAACGGCCGCCACCAATACGGCCTGTCCGACATCAACCAGATCCAGCACGGCCTCCAGGCCGCCGCCCTCGCCGAAAAGGCCGGCGACCCGCCCGCCCTGATCGCCGCCGCCTTGATGCACGACATCGGCCACATGCTGCACACCCTCGGCGAGAACCCCGCCGAAGAGGGCATCGACGACCAGCACGAGGATGTCGGCCACGCCTTCCTCGTCGCCCATTTCGGCCCGGAAGTGACGGAACCCGTCCGCCTCCACGTCGCCGCCAAGCGCTACCTTTGCGGCAAGGAAGCCGACTACTTCGCCAAGCTCTCGAAGGACTCCGTCCTCAGCCTCTCCCTCCAGGGCGGCCCCATGTCCCCCGAGGAAATCACGGAATTCGAACGCCTCCCCCACTGGCAGGAAGCCGTCCGCCTGCGCCGCTACGACGAGGGCGCCAAGGTGAAGGGCCTGCAAACCCCCCCGCTCGCCCATTTCATGCCCTACGTCGCCCAGGTCCTCCGCACCGCCTGAGCAAACAACGGCCCCGCGGGGTAGAAGGGCACGCACAGCCCCACCCCGCGGAGCCCCCATGCCCAACCTGCGCGACCCCGCCACCCCGGCCGAAGCGATCATCGCCGCCCTCGGCCTCCAGCCCCACCCCGAGGGCGGCCACTACCGCGAAACCTGGCGCGACACCCCGGCCGATGGCACCCGCGGCGCCGGCACCGCCATCCTCTTCCTGCTCCGCGCCGGCGAGCGCAGCCACTGGCACCGTGTCGATGCCGCCGAACTCTGGCTCTGGCACGCCGGCGCCCCCCTCCGCCTGCTGCGCGAGCCCGGGCCCGACCTCACCCTCGGCCCCAACCTCGGCGCCGGCGAAACCCTCCAGGGCCTCGTCCCCGCCCAGGCTTGGCAAGCCGCCGAGCCCCTCGGCGCCTGGGCCCTGGTCTCCTGCACCGTCTCCCCGGCCTTCCGCTTCGAAGGCTTCGAGCTGGCGCCGCCGGGCTGGGCACCCCCCGGCCGATAAAGCGCTGGTTTCCCAACGCCCTTGCGCCTAGATTTAGCCCGATCTCGTAACTGCACCGCACTGGAGCGCGGCCAATGGCCCTCGCCCTCTCCTTGAGCCGCCTCGCCTCCACGGAGCTGCGCACCCTCATGCGCCGCCGCCTCGCGGGCTTTGCCGCCATCCTCGTCGCCGCCGCCGCCCTCGTCCTCGGCGCCGTCCTGCTCACCTACGACCCGCACGACCCCTCGCTGAACACCGCCACCGCCAGCCCCGCCCGCAACCTGCTCGGCCCCACCGGCGCCACGATCGCAGACCTCCTGCTGCAAGGCTTCGGCGCCGCCGCCGCCCTGCCGGTGCTGGCCCTGCTCGCCTGGGCCTGGCGCCTCGGCGCGGGCGGCGCGCGCGGCTCGGCGCTCTGGCGCATCATCGCCCTGCTCGCCGCCCTGCCGGTGGCCGCCGCCTCGCTCGCCGTCCTGCCCACCCTGCTCGGCTTCAAGCCCACCTGGCCCACCGCCGCCGGCCCCGGCGGCGCCGCCGGCCTCCTCGCCTCGGCCGACGCACTGGCCGCCGGCCGCGGCCTCATGGGCCAGGCCGGGGGCTTCGTCGTCTGGGGCCTGCTGACGCTGCTGGCCCTCGTCCTCACCCTGCTCGCCCTCGGCCTCTCGCTCGCGGAATGGCGCGCCGCCATGCGCCTGCTCGCCCGCGCCGCCCGCCGCATCCGCTACATCGCCGCCTGGGTCGCCTATATCGCCCGCCGCATCGCCTGGGCCGGCGCCTGGGTCATCACCCGCGTCAACGGCAGCGCCGCCGCTACCGCCACCCCCGTCCCCATCGCGCCGGAAGCTGGCCGCCCCCGCGCCGAACCCGCCCTCGTCATCCCCCGCGCGCCCGAACCCTTCGCCCCGCCGCCCCCGCGCCCCCCCGCCATCCAGCCCACCCCCCCCACCGCGCAGGAGCCGGAACCGCCGGAACCCGAACCCGCCCCCATCCTGGCCAAGGGCCCTCCCGTCCGCCCCGCCCCGCTGCGCAAGCCCGCCGCCCCCAAGCAGGTGGAGCTCCCGCTCGACCCCGCCTCCACCTGGAAACTCCCCAGCCTGGATCTCCTCACCCAGGCCCCCAACCGCTCCAACGCCGGCCTGCCCACCCCGGAATCCCTCCAGGGCACCGCCCGCCAGCTCGAATCCGTCCTCAACGACTACGGCGTCCAGGGCAAGATCGTCGCCATCCGCCCCGGCCCCGTCGTCACCCTCTA
>JBIKOJ010000229.1:0-7562 GCA_044358135.1 Acetobacteraceae bacterium
TCTTCTTTTTTCTGAAGAAAAAAGAAGCAAAAAAGACTTCATTCGCTTGCGCGCGTGCCGGGATGCCCAGCACGCGCGCAAGCGAATAGAAGTTTTTTGGTTCTTTTTTTCAAAAAAGAACCGCTTGCTTCCTTACGGCAAAACCTTCCCCGGGTTCATCAACCCATTGGGATCGATCGCCTGCTTGATCCGCCGCATCAGGTCCAGCTCCGCGCCGCCGCGCCACTCCGGCATCATGTAGGGCTTCAGCAGCCCGATGCCGTGCTCGGCGGAGAAGCTGCCATCGAGGTCGCGCACCACCTCGCACACCGTGTCCATGATGGCGTGGTCCTGCGCGAGGAAGGCGGCCGGGTCCATGCCTTCCGGCTGTTCCAGGTTGAAGTGGATGTTGCCGTCGCCCATGTGGCCGAAGGGCACGGCGCGGATGCCCGGCATCAGGCGCTCGCAGGCCGCGGTGGCCCGGCGGATCAGCTCCGGCACCTTGGAGACGGGCACCGACACGTCGTTCTTCACGCTGGCGCCCTCGCGCTTCTGTGCCTCCGAGTGTTCCTCGCGCAGCTTCCACAGCGCGGCGCGCTGGGCACCGCTTTCGGCCACCACGGCATCCAGCACCTCGCCGGCCTCCATGGCGGATTCCAGCACCTGTTCCAGGGCCTCGCGCAGCCCGGCATTGGGGCGCGGGGTCGCCAGCTCGATCAGGGCGTAGTGCTCGGCGGGCGTGGAGAGCGGCAGGGAAACGCCGGGGATGTGCTTCAGCACGAAGCGCAGGCCGAGGCCGGACATGTATTCGAAGGCCTGGATGCTGGCGGGGTCGTGGGTCTGCACCCGGTTGAACAGCGCGAGTGCCGCGTCGGCGGAGGCGACGGCGCAGAGGGCGACTTCGGTCTCGCGCGGGCGCGGCACCAGCTTCAGCACGGCGGCGGTGATGATGCCCAGCGTGCCCTCCGCGCCGACGAAAAGCTGGCGCAGGCAGTAGCCGGTGTTGTCCTTGCGCAGGCGGCGCAGGCCGTTCCACACCTGCCCGTCGGGCAGCACCACCTCCAGCCCCAGCACCATGTCGCGCGCATTGCCGTAGCGCACCGTGTTGTTGCCGCCGGCATTGGTGGAGAGGATGCCGCCCACCTGCGCCGTGCCCTCGGAGCCGATGGAGAGCGGCAGCAGGCAGCCCGCCTCCTCCGCCGCGCCCTGGGCCGCCTTCAGCGTCGCCCCGGCCTCGATGGTGAGGGTGAGGTCCACCGGGTCGATGGCGCGGATGCGGTTCATGCGCGACAGGGTCAGGATCAGCTCGCTGCCATCCGCCGCCGGCACGGCACCGCCGACCATGGAGGTGTTGCCGCCCTGCGGCACGATGGCCACCCCGGCGGCGGCGCAGGCGGCGACGCAGGCGGCGAGTTCGGCGGTGTTGGCCGGGCGCAGCACCGCCGCCGTCTGGCCGCGATAGAGCCGGCGCCAGTCTTCCACATGCGGCGCGGTGTCGCCGGGATCGGTCAGCAGGCCGGTGGCGCCGAGGATGGCGCGCAGCCGGTCGAGCAGCGCGGCCGGCGGCGCGGCGGCCAACGGGATGGGAATGGCGTCGGGCATGCGGGGACCTCCGCGGGCAGCCTATCCCGTGCGCCGGCGGGGAACAATCGAGGGTGCGTCGCGCCGGCAGCGTCCCATTCCCGCAATGGAATGTATGAATGCAGTGTCGGGGTTTTTTACAGTGGGGGATTTCGGATTTGGTCAAATCTTTGAAATGTCACGTTGGCACGGCAATTGCACCCTTGACCGCAGCGGGCATATCGCCATGCCTCGCCGCGAGGATGAGATCATGTCGCTGTTGCACAATCTCCGAGCCGTTGCCCTGGCCGTGATGCTGGCGATCCCGGCTCTTGCGCCCTTCACGCAGCCGGCCGGTGCGGCGGTGATCCAGGGCCAGGCCCCGGCGCGCACCAGTGTGGGTTTGCCCGAGATGGCCTGGCCGGCGGCGGCGGCGCATGCCGCGGTGCTGCCGGCGGGGGTGGCCGGGCTGCGCGTTGGGGCACCGCAGGCCGAGGAATGCACCGATTGCCGGGAGGCGGCACCGCCCTCCATCGGCCGGCGCGGCTCCACGCTGTCGGTGAACCTCGCGATCCTGGTCCTGGGCACGCTGTGGGTGGGGCTGATGCTGCGGCGGATCCAGTTGCGCTCCGCGCTCGACACCCTCAGGGACGCGGGGCCGCGGCACGCTGCAGGCGGTCATTGATGGCCTCGCCGAGCCCGTCGGCGGGGATCGGCATCACTGCGATGGCCTTCAAGGCCTGGCCGCGCGCATCCAGTTCCCGCAACCCCGCGAACAGCCGTGCGGCGGCTTCGGTGAGGTCGGCCGCTTCGGAGAGCTGAAAGGTCGTGGCCGCACCGGGCAGGGGGGGGCCGAAGGCGAGCAGGGCTTCGTCCGGCCCCACATGCGTGGCATCGAGCCGCACCGGCAGGCCCGGGGCGTAGTGGGAGACCAGCAGGCCCGGTGAGCGCAGGCCGCGTGCCGCCTCGGCCTGGGCGGGGGTGATGCCGGTGCCGATGCGGCCGATCACCGCCTCGATCGCCGCGCGCGGCAGGCCGCCGGGGCGAAGCAGAACGGCGCCGCCGCTGGTGAGGTCCAGCACGCTGGATTCCACGCCCACCGGGCAGGCCGCGCCATCCAGCACCGCGGCGATGCGGCCGCCCAGGCCTTCCAGCACATGCGCTGGCGTGGTGGGGCTGACCTGGCCGGAGCGGTTGGCCGACGGGGCGGCGACGGGGCGGCCGGTTGCGCGCAGCAGGGCCAGCGCCTGGTCGTGGGCGGGCACGCGCACCGCCAGGGTTTCCAGCCCGGCGCCCGCCAGCAGGGCGACGGGGCAGGTGACCCGGCGCGGCAGGACCAGGGTGAGCGGGCCGGGCCAGAAGGCGGCGGCCAGGGCGCGGGCGCGTTCGTCGGCCTCGACATGGGCGAAGACCGCTTCGGCGGTGGGGTAGTGGCAGATCAGGGGATTGAAATGCGGGCGGCCCTTGGCAGCGAAGATGCCGGCCACGGCGCGGTCGTTGGTGGCATCGGCGCCCAGGCCGAAGACCGTCTCGGTGCCGAAGGCGACCAGTTCGCCGCCGCGCAGCAGCCGGGCGGCTTCGGCGATCCCGGCGGCATCGGCTGGCAGCAGGCGGGTTTGGCTCACTCCCGCCCGACGCAGACGAAGGGCGGGTTGCGCCAGTCCGGCTTGCCGTAGCGCAGCGGGGTGCCGCCCTCCAGCAGGCGCACGCTGCCGCCGGCGGCTTCGACCACGGCCTGCGGGGCCGCCGTGTCCCATTCCATGGTCGGCCCGAAGCGGGGGTAGAGATCGGCCTTGCCTTCCGCCACCAGGCAGAATTTCAGCGCCGAGCCCATGTGCACCACATCGGCCACGCGGCGGCCTTCCAGGAAGGGGGTGAGGCGCGGGTCGTCGGCGTAGTGGCGCGAGGCGACGACGGAGAGGCCCTGCGGCGGGGGGCGGCGGGCGGAGATCGGGCGTTCCACGCCGGCTTCGCGCTTCCAGGCGCCCTGCCCCACGATGCCGCCATAGAGCGCGCCGGTGACGGGTTGGCCCACCACGCCGAGCACCGGGGCGCCGCGGCGGACCAGGCCGATGCAGACGGCGAAATCGTCGCGGCGGCGGGCGTATTCGCGCGTGCCGTCCAGCGGATCGACCACCCAGAGCGTATCGGCATCCCGGGGGATGTGGCCGGCGGCCATTTCTTCCTCGGCCACCACGGGGATATCGGGGCAGGCGGCACGCAGGCCGCGCAGGATCAGGGCTTCGGAAGCGTGGTCCGCTTCGGTGACCGGGGATTCGTCGGCCTTCTCCATGGTTTCGAAGCCGCGGGCGCGGACCTGCATGATCACCTCGCCAGCCTGGCGGGCGAGATCGAAGGCGAGGTCGAGCAGGGCGCGATCGTTCATGGGGCCTTCCTTACAGGCTGCGGCGGGTGAGGCCAATCGCGCGGCCGAGACGTCTGGATAAACGCGTGGGCGCTGCTACAGTCCGCGCCATCCATTTTCCGCCCGGAGCGTTCCCCATGCTCGACATCGCCTTCGCCAAGCCTGCCCTGCCGAAATCCGGCGCGCTGGTGCTGCTGCTGGAGGAAGGGGCGGCGGCCACCTCCGCCACCGGGGCGCTGCTGGCCGCGGCGGATGAGGCAACCGGCGGGGCCATCGGCCGGGCGCTGGCGGCGGCGGAGTTCAAGGGCAAGCGCGGGCAGACCGCGACGATCCTGGCGCCGGGGGCGGGGCTTTCCCGCGTGGTGGCCGTGGGGCTGGGCAAGCTGGACGGGATCGCGGCACGCCAGTTGGAGGATGCCGGTGGGCAGGCCGCGGCGGCGCTGGCGCGGGAGGCGGCGGCGAGCATCTCGGCGGTGGGGCTTTCGGGCCAGCAGGCCGGGCATGTGGCCATGGGCCTCGCCCTGCGCAGCTACCGGTTCGACCGCTACCGCACCACGGAGAAGCCGGAGGACAAACCGAAGCTGGCAAAGGCCACCGTGCTGACCACCGAGATGCCGAAGGCGCGCGATGCCTGGGCCGACCTGAAGGCCGTTGCCGAGGGCGTGTTCCTCAGCCGCGACCTGGTGAGCGAGCCGGCCAACGTGCTGAATCCCGCCGAGATGGCCGAGCGCTGCCGCAAGCTGACGGCGCTGGGGCTCAAGGTGGAGGTGTTCGGGCCGAAGGAGATGACCAAGCTGGGCTTCGGCGCGCTGATGGGGGTGGCGATGGGCAGCGCCAACGAGCCGCGCATGGTGGTGATGACCTGGAACGGCGCCAGCGCCGGCACCGCCAAGGGCAAGGCGAAGCCGGCGGCCAAGCCGCTGGCCTTCATCGGCAAGGGCGTGACCTTCGATACCGGTGGCATCTCCATCAAGCCCGCCGGCGGGATGGAGGACATGAAGTGGGACATGGGCGGCGCCGGAACGGTGATCGGGCTGATGGCCGCCCTGGCCGGGCGCAAGGCCAAGGTGGATGTGGTCGGGCTGGTGGGCCTGGTGGAGAACATGCCCAGCGGCACCGCGCAGCGGCCGGGGGACGTGGTGAAGAGCTATTCCGGGCAGACGATCGAGGTGATCAACACCGATGCCGAGGGGCGGCTGGTGCTGGCCGATGTGCTTTGGTACTGCCAGCAGAAATATGATCCGCGCTTCATGGTCGATCTCGCCACGCTCACGGGCGCGATGATCGTGGCGCTGGGGCATGAATATGCCGGCTTCTTCGCCAATGACGACACGCTGGCCCAGCAGCTTCATGCCGCCGGGGAGGAAACCGGCGAGAAGGTGTGGCGCATGCCGCTGGGCGAGGCCTATGACAAGCAGATCAAGAGCGACATCGCCGACATGAAGAATGTCGGTGGCCGGCCGGGCGGGGCGATCACGGCGGCGCAGTTCATCCAGCGCTTTGTCAATGGCAAGCCCTGGGTGCACATGGACGTGGCCGGCACGGTGTGGAGCAGCAAGGATTCGGCGACCGTGCCGAAGGGGGCGACCGCATTCGGGGTGCGGTTGCTCGACCGGATGGTGGCCGAGCACTACGAAGGCTGAGGGCCCGCGGGCGGAGCGCCGCCATGCTGGAAGTTCGCATCGGGCGCACCGCCCCGGCCGCAACGGCCACCGCCCTGCCGGTGGCCAGCCTCGACTCCTTGCCGGATGGGCTGCGGGAAGCGGCGGCGGCGGATGGGTTCACAGCCGCCTCTGGCACGCAGTGCGATGTGCTGGGTGGGCACGGCCGGACCCTGTTGCTGGGCATCGGCGCCCCCGGCGAGGAAACGCTGCGCCAGGCCGGGGCGCGCGCGGCCGCGGCGCTGATGGGTGTTGCGCATGTGGCGCTGGATGCGCGCGGGCTGCCGGCGCCGCTTGCCGCCGCCTTTGCCGCCGGGGCCTGCCTGCGCGCCTGGCGGTTCGAGCGGCTGCGTGGGCGCGTGGCGGAGGATGCGGCCAAGCTGATCGCGGTCGATCTTGTCACCGACATGCCGGATGCGGTGGCGGCGGCGTGGCGCGATGCCTCGGCCGGGGTGCGCGGGGCGCTGTTCGCCCGCGACCTGGTGGCCGAGCCCGGCAATGAACTGACGCCGCAGGAATTCGCCACCCGGCTGCAGGCGCTGTCCCGGCATGGGATTGCCGTGGGTATCCTGGGCCGCTCCGAGTTGGAGCGGCAGGGGCTCGGCGCGCTGCTGGCCGTCGGCCAGGGTTCGGCGCATCCGCCGTTGATGGCGGTGCTGCGCTGGAAAGGGCGGCTGAAGGCGCCGCCGGTGGCCTTCGTGGGCAAGGGCATCACCTTCGATACCGGCGGGATCTGCATCAAGGGCGCCGAGGGCATGGAGAACATGCGCGGCGACATGGCAGGCGCGGCGGCGGCGGCCGGGGCGATCCTGGCGCTGGCGCTGCGCAACTCCCCTGCGCCGGCGCTGGCCGTGCTGCCGATCGCCGAGAACGCCACCGGGGCGGCCAGCTACCGGCCCGGTGATATCCTGCGCAGCTTCTCCGGCAAGACGATCGAGGTGGTGGATACCGATGCCGAAGGCCGGCTGATCCTGGCCGATGCGCTGGCCTGGACCGCGCGGCAGCACAAGCCGCGCGCCATGATCGACCTCGCCACGCTGACCGGCAGCATCATCGTCGCCCTCGGTCACCACCATGCCGGGATGTTCGACAACAATGCCGCCCTGGCGGACAAGGTCGCCATGGCCGGGCTGGCGGTGGGCGAGCCCGTCTGGCGCATGCCGATCGGCGAAGGACACCGGCGCGACCTCGACTCCGCCATCGCCGATCTCCGCCACTGCCTCTCCGGCCGGATGCAGCCCGATGCCTGCCACGGCGCCGCCTTCCTGCGCGACTTCGTGGGCGACGTGCCATGGGCGCATCTGGATATCGCCGGGGTCGCCAACCGCGCCACCGCCGACACGCTGCACGCGCTCGGCCCCAGCGGCTTCGGCGCGCGGCTGCTGGACCGGCTGGTGGCGACCCATTTCGAAGCCGCCTGATGGCCGAGATCGGCTTCTATCACCTGACCCGCAGCGGGCTGGACGACGCCCTGCCCCGCCTGCTCGGCCGCACCCTGCAGGCCGGCGAGCGCGCCGTGATCCGCTGCGGCAGCGCCGAACGCCTCGCCGCGCTGGATGCCGCGCTCTGGCTCTGCCCGGAGCCGGACTGGCTGCCGCATGGCACGCCCGCCACGGGGAATGCCGACCTGCAACCCATCTGGCTCACCACCGACGACGACGCCCCGAACGGCGCGCGCTTCCTGTTCCTGGTGGATGGGGCCGACAGCGCCCGGCTGGCCGAGTTCAGCCGCGTGTTCGACCTGTTTGACGGCAATGACGAGGGCGCGGTGGCGCGGGCGCGGGAGCGGTGGAAAGTGGCCAAGGCGGCGGGGCATGCGCTCAGCTATTGGCAGCAGGGGGCGAGGGGTTGGGAGAAGAAAGCGTAAGGAAGCGGTTCTTTTTTGAAAAAAAGAACCAAAAAACTTTTGGAACTTTGGGCCGTGGGTGAACGATAGGCGTGCGTCATAGTCCCCAACCTGGGGTGATTTGGCGCGGATGGGGGTGTGTGAAGGGGGA
>JBIKOJ010000230.1:0-7508 GCA_044358135.1 Acetobacteraceae bacterium
TTGCTTCTTATTGTTCACAAAAAGAAGACTCTTGTCTTGGGCACTATGGGCTGCGCCCCACCCTCATAGCTCCGAGCAATAATCTCCAGCACATGCGCCTGCACATCCAGGCTCCGCGTGGAGGTATCCCCCGCCTCGATCCGCTCCACGAAGGCCCGCATGATCTGCGCCGGCCCGCCCGCGGTCCTGAAGCTCTGCACCGGCAGCGAATCAAACACCCCCGCCTCGCCCCCAAACCCGGCCCCGTCCGGCCGCCACAGATGCACCATCCCGTCCGGCGCCCCGAAGTAGAGCGAGCCTTCGCGCCCGATCACCAACACCCGCGCCCGCGTCGCCGTATGCGGCTGGCTCCCGTTCCAGTGCGCATGCATGGAGGCAGCAACACCGCTTTCCAGCACCAGGCTCACCAGCGCGCTGTCCTCCACATCCGGCCGCACCACCGTCCCGTCATCCAACGCCCGCTCGGCAAACCGCGTCGAGAGCGAAACGGTAAACCGCGAAGCCCCTCCGAACAGCGTCGCGATCGAGGTCAGGTGATAGATGCCGAGATCCGCCAACACCCCGCCACCCGCCTGCGCCTTGTCATAGAACCACCCGGCATGCGTCGGCCCCTTGTGCCCCCGATGGCACTCCACCGCCGCCACCTCCCCGATCGCCCCCTTCGCGATCAGCCCGGCCGCCAGCACATGATCCGGCGTCTCGATGAACGGCAACGCCATGAACGTCACCGGCGAAGCCCGCACCGCCGCCGCCAACCGCGCCGCCTCCTCCAGCGTCGGCACCAGCGGCTTCTCCACCAGCACATGCTTGCCCGCCGCCACCGCCATCTCGGCAAACCGCAGATGCGTATCCGGCGCCGTCAGCACGAGCACCGCATCCACCCCGGGGTCCCCCACCACCGAAGCGATATCGGTCGACCACCGCGGAACCCCAAACCGCGAAGCACACGCCGCCATGCGGGCCTCATCCCGCCCCGCAATCGCCACCAGCTCCGCTCGCCCGGCCAACTCCGCCAACTGCGGAAAATGCCGCCGCTGCGCGATGTCGCCGTAGCCAACGGCCGCGATCCGAACCGTCACAGCACCACCGCCACACCGCTATCCGCCGCCCGCCGTCCGGCCTCCAGGATCGCCACCGCCTCCCGGTTCAACGCCACATCCAGCGTCGGATGCAACGCCTCCCCGGTCTCGATATGGTGCAGCATCTCCTCCCCGATCGTCCCCCGCCCCGCGGGCAACGGAACCCCCTCCTCCACCCGCGACGGCGTAGCACTCCCACGCTCCGTGAACACCAGCACCCGGCCGCCATCCACCACCAGCGTCCCGTGCGTCCCCATCACGATCGGCCCGTTCGGCACCCCGTTGTGGAAACTCGTCCAGCTCGCCTCGATCGTCCCCACCGCCCGCGGAAACCGCAGCAGCAGCGAGGCATTGTCCTCGGCATCCCCCGGACTCATCAAATTCACCGCCATCGCCCGCACCTCGGTCGGCATCCCCACGATCCACGCCGCCAGGCACGCCCCGTAGCAGCAATAATCCAGCAGCGCCCCACCCCCGGCCGCCGACTGATGCCACCACTCCGAAGCCTTCTCCGCCTCGCTCACCAGCCCGATCGTCGTAGAGCCCGGATGCAAACTCCCATGCGCCATCGGCCCCAGGGAGGCCATGTTCCGCCACCGGAACTGCACCACCTCCCCGATCTCCCCGCTCTCCACAATGGCTTTCACCGCCCGCACCGCCGGCCGCCACGTAATGGGCCAGTTCGTCACCAGCGCCACCCCCGCCGCCTTCGCCGCCGCGATCATCCGGTCCGCATCCGCAACACTCCCGGCCAGCGGCTTCTCCGTCAGCAGATGCACCCCCCGCCCCGCGAACGCCTCCGCCACCTCCGCATGCGCCGAAATCTCCGGGCAGAAGATCACCAAATCCAGCTTCTCCTCCAGCAGCCCCCGCCACGCCTCGAACCGCCGCGGCGAACCCGGCGCCCCCAACGCCCGCTCCAGATTCGCCCGCCGGCTCCCCTCCACCGTGGTCAACGAAGGCGTCGCCGGCACCGTATCCGCCACGCCGACGAAATCGCACCGCCCCGTCGCCGCCACCCGCTCCACCAGCTCGTTCACGTGCATATGGGCAAACCCCACCACGCCCACCCGATACCGCTTGGCCATCGTCACCTCCCCCAGAAAGCAAGCGGTTCTTTTTTGAAAAAAAGAACCAAAAAACTTTTGTCCCTTTGCGCCGAGACTACCCCCAGCACAAAGGAATGAAGTTTTTTTGCTTCTTTTTGTTCACAAAAAGAAGACCCTTCCTTACTCCGCCAAAGCCCTCATCTGCGCATAGAGATCGGACTTCCCCTCAAACCCAATCCCCGGCAGCTCGGGCAGCGTCACGAACCCATCCTCCACCCGCACCCCATCCGGAAACCCGCCATAGGGCTGGAACAGGTCGGGGTAGCTCTCATTCCCCCCCAGCCCCAGCCCGGCCGCGATCATCAGGCTCATCTGGTGCCCGCCATGCGGCACCACCCGCCGCCAGCTCCACCCGGCATCGCGGATCACCGCCAAGGTCCGCTGGAACTCGCACAGCCCGTAGCTCAGCGCGCAATCGAACTGCAGGAAATCCCGGTCCGCCCGCATCCCGCCATACCGCAGCAGGTTGCGCGCATCCTGATGGCTGAACAGGTTCTCCCCCGTCGCCATCGGCCCGGGATAGAACTCCGCCAGCGCCGCCTGCAGCTGATAGTCCAGCGGATCCCCCGCCTCCTCGTACCAGAACAGCCCATAGCCCCGCATCATCTTGGCATAGGCAATGGCCGTCTCCAGGTCGAACCGCCCGTTCGCATCCACCGCCAGCCGCGCGCGGCCATCCAGCTCCCGCAGCACCGCCTCGATCCGCCCGCGATCGGCCTCCACCGAATCCCCGCCGATCTTCATCTTCACTACGGTATAGCCCCGATCGAGATACGACCGCATCTCCGCGCAAAGCTGCGAGGTGTCCTTGCCAGGGTAATAGTACCCCCCGGCCGCATACACGAACACGCGCGGATCGGCCTCAATCCCATGCCGCTCCGCCAGCAGCCGGAACAGCGGCTTGCCCGCGATCTTCGCCACCGCGTCCCACACCGCCATGTCGATCGTGCCCACGGCCACCGACCGCTCGCCATGCCCGCCCGGCTTCTCGTTCTTCATCATCGCGGCCCACACCGCATCCGGGTCCAGATTATCCCCCGCCGCGTTCACCAGGCTCGCCGGATCAGCCTCCAGCACCCGGTCGCGAAACCGCTCGCGGATCAGCCCGCCCTGCCCATACCGACCATTGGAGTTGAACCCATACCCAATGACGGTCTTCCCATCCCGCACCTGGTCGGTCACCACCGCCACCAGGCTGCTCGTCATCTTGGAAAAATCGATATAGGCGTTGCGAATGGGCGAGGCGATCGGCCTCGTGATCTCGCGAACATCCACAATGCGCATCGCCATCCTCCCGGGGTTCCGCGCATTGATCCCCCAGGCCGTGGCGCTTGGCAACAAAGGCACGAAAAGCGTGCTCTTCCTTTGAAGAAGACCGCGCTGTCCGCCTTTGCGCCTGGCCTAGCCGGCTTTGGCCCGCCACGAAGAGGGAGAGATCATCCTCTCATGGCACCTCAGGAAAGGATGACCGTTCCGCCCCTTCCCTGCCCGCTGTCACATCCCGTGCCACATCACGGCCGCACCCGCACGGGCGCGTTGGCCGGCAACGGCTTCAGCCGTCCACCCCGCGCCACATCCTTGGCCTCCGCCACCGCCGCCCGGGCCATGTCACGCGTCAGATGGTTGCCGATCTCCTCCTGTGCCTCGGCCCAGGCCTTCAAAGGGTCGGATCCAGACCGCTGCGGCTGCCGCTCCGCCACACGCCGGTGCAGGTAGAAGGCCCAGGCATAGTTCCGCCACAGCCGGTTGCCCACCGCCACAAGCGCCTTGTCGTCCAGGCCATAGCTCTCGCGGCAATACCCCAGCGCCTCCTGCACCTGCTCGGCACTGGCCGGCACCGCAGCCTCCCACAGCGGGAAATGCAGCGCCGCGCCCATGCCAACCGCCGCCGGCCGATGAAAATCCTTCTCCAGTGCCAGGCGGCCGAAACTCCCGGTCGTCATCCGGGCAGAAACCTTCGCCGGGCCATCCGCCCCCAGCGACATGATCCGATTGGCTGTCGCCAGCATCTGCGCCTTCTGCACATCCAGCGGGTTGGTGCCGGCAGGTGGGGCGGCCGGTGGGGCAATGGCTGGCGCGGCCGGCAACCCGGGCGTGGCCGAGGGCTGCGGCAACCCGGCAATCGCCCCGGCGAAATCCAGCGCGAAGCGCGCGGCAGTCACTCTCTCGTTCAGGAATTCGAACGTCACCTTCCCGGCGTACAGCACCCGGTTCGCCACCACCAGGCGCGCGCCGTTCTCGTCCAGCTCGGCAAAGCCCCCGCGGCAGAACGTCTCTCCCAGCCGGGTCCCGCCGCGATGGTCCGCCAGCCGCAGCGAACGGATCAGCATCATCGGCGTCAGCGAATTGGGGAAGTCCCGTCCCTCACGGCGAACCTCGCGCACGCGGCCCACGGCGATCCCCTCCAACAACCGGGAGCCACGCAGCTCGTCCAGCGTCAGCCCCTGCAGGTTGCCCAGTTCCACGCTCAGCGCCGCAGAGGCGCTGGTGCCGATCCCCAGGGCCGCCCCGAAATTGCCGAGCAGGCCGGCACCGGCCAGTTCTCCCTCGCTGAACCGCCCTACCTCAAGCCGGGGGATCGCCGCCTCGCGAAGCCGCGTCGCATGCGTCGCCTTTGCCTCCGCGTCATGCGCGGCGATACGCTGCGGTATCTCCTGCGGCTTCCCTGCCACGGGGGGTGGCAGGCAGTCGTCGTGGGCAGCCGGCACGCGTCCGTCCTTGGCGTCCTTCAGCGTGTCCAGCACCATTCGGTCCTTCTCCTGGTAGCAGAACTGCCGCGCCAGCATGGCCAACGGCGCCGCCGTCACCCGCACCAGGTTGAAGAACTGCGCGTCAGGCAGATACAGGAACGCGTCGCCCACCATCACGTCTTCCGAAGGCGGATAGATCGGAAACAAACCCAGGTTCCCGATCGCATCGCCCCACTGCTTTTCCACATCCAGCTTCGGCGGCTGCGGCGGCGCACACCCCGCAAGCATCCAGGCTGCCAGCATGGCCCCGCCGAGCCCCATTCCTCGCATCGTCATGGCACTCTCCCACTACCAGTACGATACGTTATGTTAAATTATGCGATTACGCAATAACTTTCAGCGCCCCAGTTTCCGCTTGACAATGCTGCGCCGCACAATCATATCCACCCTGCGCGACGAGAGTTTGATCCGTGCGCTGCCGGCCTGACATTGCGCCCTCACAAGGCGCTGGCCCATTTGCCGCAAGACCAACCGCCTTTTCCGATGGCGCTGGCAGGCAAGCAGGCCGTGGCAACCCGGTAGCACCGTTCCATTCGCCCATCCTGCGCCGGCTCGCGGCCCGAAAGCCGCGCGCGCCTGCATCCGCACGTGCGCCCTTCCACGGCCGCCGCCGCCCAGCCTCTGAGCGGGGGCGCGGCCGACTGAAAGCTGCTGACACACATGTCCAATACCATTGAAGCCCCGTCCACCATGACCGCCACCACCATCTCCCCCACCCTGCCCGCCCCGGCGGTCGCTCCCCCCACCACTTCGGCCACCTTCGAATCCCTGGGCCTCGCCCCCGCCCTGCTGCGCGCCGTCGCCGCCGAGGGCTACTCCTCCCCCACCCCCATCCAGCTCCAGGCGATTCCGTATGTGCTGGCGGGCCGGGACGTGCAGGGCATCGCCCAGACCGGCACCGGCAAAACCGCGGCCTTCGCCCTGCCCATCCTGCAGCGCCTGGCCGCCGAACGCCGCCAGCCCCCGCGCGGCGGCTGCCGCGTGCTGGTCCTCTCCCCCACCCGCGAGCTGGCCAGCCAGATCGGCGAGAGCTTCCAGGCCTACGGCTCCACCATCGGCTGCCGCGTCGCCGTCATCTTCGGCGGCGTGCCCAAGGGCAAGCAGGTCCGCGCCATGGAACGCGGCGTGGATGTCCTGGTCGCCACCCCGGGCCGCCTGATCGACCACATGCAGGACCGCACCGTGCGCCTGGACCATGTCGAGATCCTGGTGCTCGATGAGGCCGACCACATGCTCGACCTCGGCTTCATCATCCCGATCAAGCGCATCGTCGCCACCATCCCCAGCCGCCGCCAGACCCTGTTCTTCTCCGCCACCATGCCCGGTGAGATCGGCAAGCTCGCCGGCGGCATGCTGAACAACCCGGCCCACGTCGCCGTCACCCCCGTGGCCACCACGGCGGAACGCATCGAACAGGCCGTGGTCTTCGTCGATCAGGGCCAGAAGCGCCACGCCCTCGTCGCCCTACTGCGCGGCCAGGCCGATGGCCGCACCCTGGTGTTCAGCCGCACCAAGCACGGCGCAGACAAGATCGTGAAGAACCTGATCGAAAGCGGCCTGCCCGCGGTCGCCATCCATGGCAACAAAAGCCAGGGCCAGCGCGAGCGCGCGCTGGAGGACTTCAAGAACGGCCAAACCCGCGTCCTCGTCGCCACCGACATCGCCGCCCGCGGCATCGATGTGGATGGCATCCACCACGTCATCAACCACGACCTGCCGAACGTGCCGGAAAGCTACGTGCACCGCATCGGCCGCACCGCCCGCGCCGGCAAGGACGGCATGGCGATCAGCCTCTGCGCGAACGACGAGCGCGCCTTCCTGCGCGACATCGAAAAGCTGATCCGCGCCAAGGTCCCGGTCCTCACCATCCCCGGCCTGCCCGCCGCCTCGTCCCACGCCGAAGCCCCGCGCCCGGACAACCACCGCAACGACAGCAACCGCGGCCGCCCCCAGGGCCAACGCCCCCAGGGCCAGCACAACCGCGGCGGCCAAAGCCAGGGCCGCAATCACTCCGGCAAGCCCCGCCAAGCCGCCTAACCCCACCCCACCACCCCTAACACCAACGGCGCGGGCCCTCCCGCGCCGTTGTCATGTCCACCCCAAGCAAGCCCTTCTTTTTCTGAAGAAAAAGAAGCAAAAAGACTTCCCCAAAACGCACCCCACCACCCGTAGGGCGGGTCGCGAAGCGGACCCGCCATCTTCCTTCTTCTTTCCTTCTCCCTGCTTCCCCGTCTCCCCGCCTCCCCGCCTCCCCGCAAATCTTCTTCTTGCTTTCTTGCTTTCTTGCTTTCTTTCTTACTTCTCTCCCCTCGGCGAAACCGGGGGGAGCCGGAGGGGGGCTCTTGCGGCCTCTCCCCACACCCCACCCCGAAAAAAATCACCAAATCCCCCTTGCCACCGCCCTAACGGTTAGTTATATAACTAACCATGACCCAATTCACCAACATCATCACAGGGCTGATCCAGGGCCTGCGCCGCGTCATCGCGCGCGCAGCCCCGGTCGTATCCGCGCCCGCACGCCCGATCTGGGCCGGCCCGGACCAGCGCTGGATCATGGCCACCCATGGTGA
>JBIKOJ010000231.1:0-7495 GCA_044358135.1 Acetobacteraceae bacterium
CGCCATCGCGCCCGATGACCTCGCCGTGCTCGCCTACACCGCCGGCACCACCGGCGCGCCGCGCGGCGTCATGCTCACCCACCGCAACATCATGGCCCAGCTCGAAGGCGCCGCCGCCATGACCGGGCTCGGCCCGCAGGATGAGCGCCTGGCCTTCCTGCCGCCCAGCCAGATCACCGAGCGCGTCCTCGGCCTCTACCTCTCGCTCCACGCCCGCACCGTCAGCAACCTGGTCGAGAACGCCGAGACCGTGCCGGAGAACCTCGCCGAGGTCCGCCCCACGGTGATGATCGCCATCCCGCGCGTCTGGCAGAAATTCTACGCCCGCGTCGCCGTCGCCGCCGCCGGCGCCACGCGCCTGCAAAGTGCGGCCTTCGATTGGGCGCTGGCCACCGCCGCCCGCGGCGTCGATGCCGAACTCGCCGGCCGCAGCGGCCAGGCCTCGCCGCTCGCCGGTCTCGCCGATGCCCTGGTGCTGAAACGCGTCCGCGCCGCCATCGGGCTCGATCGCCTGCGCGTCGCCTGGGTCGGCGGCGCCCCGGTCTCGCCCGCCCTGCTGCGCTGGTACCGCGTCATGGGCATCGACCTGCGCGAGGTCTACGGCCTCACCGAATGCGGCGGCCTGACCACCGCCACGCCGCAGGGCCGCCTCGTCCACGGCAGCGTCGGCGCCACCGTCGCCCATGGCGAGATCGCGCTCTCTCCCGAAGGCGAGGTCCTCGTCCGCGGCGCCCATGTCTGCGCCGGCTACTGGCGCGACGAGCAGGCCACGCGCGCCGCCTTCGCCGATGGCTGGCTGCGCACCGGCGATCTCGGCCGCCTCGAAGGCGGCATGCTCGCCCTGGCCGGCCGCACCGAAGACGTGCTCGCCCTGCCCGACGGCTCCCAGCTCAGCCCCGCCACGATCGAAAACGAGCTCGCCCT
The DNA here is from genome assembly GCA_044358135.1 of Acetobacteraceae bacterium. Lineage (GTDB taxonomy): Bacteria > Pseudomonadota > Alphaproteobacteria > Acetobacterales > Acetobacteraceae > CAMDGX01. The sequence goes on from JBIKOJ010000231.1 coordinate 925, forward strand.
CAGCCCCTACATCGCCGATGCCCTGGTGCTGCAGCAAGGCGGCCAACTCACCGCCCTGCTGATGGTGGAGCAGGAGGCGCTGGAAGGCTGGGCGCAGCAGAACGGCATCGCCTTCACCGGCTTCCAGGGCCTGCTGCGCGCGCCCGAGGCCCTCGCCCTTGTCGCCCAGGCCGTGGAATCCGCCAACAGCCGCGCCCCAGCCACCCGCCGCATCGCCCGCTTCCGCCTGCTCGACCGCGCCCTGGCGCCGGACGATCCGGAGCTGACACCCATGATGAAGCTCCGCCGCGCGGTGGTGCTGGACCGTTTCCGCCCGCTCGTCGAAGAGATGGCGGCGGAGGAGAGAAGCCGCGTCGCCTGAACCGTCGGCGGGCACGCGGCCGGGGCCCAGGCCCCACACAAATCCGGCGAGACTGAAGGAGGGACGAATGCGTCGACACATCCTGGCGGCCGCGGGCGCACTTGCGCTCTCCGCGATCCTGCCGTTCACGGCATCCGCGCAAGCCGTGCGCGGCGTCACCGACACGGAAATCGTGATCGGCACCTACACCGATCTCTCCGGCGTCACCGTCGCCTGGGGCGTCAACAACTCCAACGCCATCCGCATGGCCTTCGAGGAGATCAACGCCAAGGGCGGCATCCACGGCCGCAAGATCCGCTACATCCTGGAAGACAACCAATACCAGGTGCCGCGCTCCATCCAGGCCGCCAACAAGCTGATCAACCGCGACAACGTCTTCCTGCTGATCGCCAATGGCGGCACGCCGATGAACAACGCGGTCATGCCCGACCAGCTCTCCAAGGGCGTGCCGAACATGTTCCCGCTCACCTCGGCCCGCTCGATGTACGAGCCGTACCACCGCCTCAAGTTCGGCCTCGCCTCCTCGTACTACGACCAGATGCGCTCCGCCGTGAAGCTCCTGGCCGAGCGTGGCCGCAAGAAGATCTGCGCCATGTACCAGGACACCGATTTCGGCCGCGACGTGATGGACGGCGCCCGCGACCAGCTCAAGGCGATGAACATGTCGCTGGCCGCCGAAACCGCCCACAAGCCGACGGATGCCGATTTCTCCGCCTCGGTCGCCAAGCTGAAGGATGCCGGCTGCGACGCCATCCTGCTCGGCACCATCGTGCGCGACACCAACCAGATCGTCGCCGCCGTGCGCAAAACCGGCTGGGACGTGCCGATCATGGCCCAGGTCGCCGCCTATGACAGCGCCGTGGCCGAAGTCCCCGGCGGCGTCACCGAGGGGATCGAGTGCATGACCTCGGTGCTCTTCGTCGGCAAGGACGACCCGCGCCCCGCAGTGCAGGCCTTCCTGAAGAACTACCGCGACAAGTACGGCCGCGAACCCAACTTCGCCGCCCAGATCGGCTATTCCGCCGCCCAGGTGCTGATCCAGGGCCTGCAGAACGCCGGCCGCAATCTCACGCTGGACAGCTTCATCGCCGGCATGGAGAGCATCAAGAACTTCGACGACATCTTCGGCTCGCCGTCGATGAGCTACGGCCCCAACATCCGCCAGGGCTCCAACAAGAGCTACGTGGCGGTGGTGAAGAACGGCAAGTGGGAGCAGTCGCTCAAGGAGCCGATCGGCTACTGATCCCCGGCCCATCCGGAACCGGAAGGCCCCGCGGCAACGCGGGGTCTTTTTGTTTCATGACTATCACCTGTCATCTTCATAATGCATCATCATCAGGAATCATCATATCTATCAGCATCATTATAATCCATACCCATAGTGATGATTCCACACCATCATCCTGTCGACACTTTATTTCTATTCTCAAACAACATGGAGCCACACCCCGCTTGCGCTCCTTGCCCCGCCACCGCGATACTCACGCCACGATGCGAGCCTCCCCGCCATGAACATCCATGTGCCCCAGAAGGCGCGCCTGATGATCGAGGTCGTCCACGACCTCGTCTGCCCCTGGTGCTATCTCGGCGTCCAGCGCCTGCTGCACACCCTGCACCGCCGGCCGGATATCGCCACCACCCTGGTCTGGCACCCCTTCCTGCTGAACCCCGACATGCCCCGCCTCGGCATGGCCCGCAGCGACTACGTGGTGCGCAAGTTCGGCGGCGAGGATCGCGCCCGCCGCCTCTACGCCTCCATCACCGAGATCGGCCGCCCCGAAGGCATCACCTTCCGCTTCGAGCGCATCCGCCGCACCCCCTCCTCCGTCGATGCCCACCGCCTGGTCCGCTTCGCCGCCCGTGACAACCGCGCCGACGAGATGGCCATGGCCCTCTTCGCCGCCCATTTCTCCGAAGGCCTTGATATCGGCGACGTCTTCATCCTCACCGCGCTCGCCGGCTCCGTCGGGCTGGACATGGCCGCCGCCCGCGATTTCCTGGAAAGCGACGCGGAATACGATGCCATCCACGCCGAGAACCTGCGCGCCCACCGCCTCGGCATCAACGGCGTGCCCTGCTTCGTCCTCGGGGGCCGCCACGCCATCGCCGGCGCCCAGGAAGCCGAGGTGATCGCGCGCCTGCTCGACGTGGCCCTGCTGGAAGACTGATGCCGGCCCCCGCCACCCTCCTCGTCCTCAACGCCGGCTCCTCCTCGCTGAAATTCGCCGCCTACACGCTCGAATCCGCCATTCCGCACGAACGCATCGCCGGCCAGGTCGAGGGGATCGGCGCCCGCGCCCGCTTCTCCGCCCACGACACGCACGGCACCGCGCTCGCCACCCCATCCCTGCCCGAACCCGCCACCCACGCCGCCGCCGTCGCCGCCGTGATCGGCCTGCTCGAACGCACCCTCGCCGGGGCCCGCGTCATCGCCGTCGGCCACCGCATCGTCCATGGCGGCCCCCGCCACGCCGCCCCCGCCCGCATCGACGCAGCCCTGCTCGCCGACCTCCAATCCCTCATCCCCCTCGCCCCGCTGCACCAGCCGCACAACCTCGCCGGCATCGATGCCGCCATGGCGCATTTCCCCGCTGTCCCCCACATCGCCTGCTTCGATACCGCCTTCCACCGCACCCAGCCCTGGGAAGCCGAAACCTTCGCCCTGCCGCCGCAGTTCTACGAACAGGGCATCCGCCGCTACGGCTTCCACGGCCTGTCCTACGAATTCATCGCCCGCACCTTGGCCGAGCAGAACCCCGCCCTCGCCGCCGGCCGCGTCATCGCCGCCCATCTCGGCAACGGCGCCTCGCTCTGCGCCATGCAGGCCGGCCGCAGCATCGCCACCACCATGGGGTTCACCGCGCTCGATGGCGTGCCGATGGGCACCCGCACCGGCAGCATCGACCCCGGCGTGATCCTGCACCTGCTCGGCACCATGGGCATGCCCCTCGCCGAGGTCACCCGCCTCCTCTACAGCGGCAGCGGCCTCAAGGGCATGTCCGGCATCAGCCAGGACGTCCGCGAGATCGAGGCCGCCGGCACCGAACAGGCAAACCGCGCCCTCGCCCACTTCGCCTTTCGCGTCCGCCGCGAAATCGGCGCCCTCGCCGCCACCCTCGGCGGCCTCGATGCCCTGGTCTTCACCGCAGGGATCGGCGAACACTCGGCCCGCCTGCGCGCCGCCATCTGCGAAAACCTCGGCTTCCTCGGCATCACGCTCGATCCCGCCCGCAACGCCGCCAACGCCCCCACCATCTCCAACGGCACCACCCCGGTCCTCGTCCGCCACACCGACGAGGAACGCATGATGGCGCTCCACACGCTGGAAGTCCTCGCCGCCTGACCTACCGGCGCGTCACGATCAGGCACGCCACCACGATCAGCCCCGCCCCCAGCCACACCGCCAGCGCCGGCACCTCGCCGAAAAACAGATACCCCACCGCCGCCGCATACGGCAGCGCCAGGTAATCCACGATCGCCAGCACCCCCGCCCGCGCCCGCCCGAACGCCCAGGTCAGCAGGAAATGGCCAGACACGCCGAGCACCGCCACCAGCGCGAACACCCCGCACACCGGCGCGCTCGCCGGCTGCCAGTCCGCCAGCGCAAAAGGTGCGGCCAGCAGCGCCGGCACAATGTGCAGGATCAACACGATGGAAGTGGCACTATCCTTCTTCGCCTGCCGCCGCAGCAGCACGGTATTCAGCGCATAGGTCACCGCCGACCCCACCGCCGCGGCAATCCCGATCACATCCCCGCTGAGCCCATCGGCTTCCGAAAGCGGCCCCCAGGCAATCACCCCCACGCCCGCCAGCCCCAGCAGCACCGCCCCCAGCACATCCGCCCGCAGCCGCTCCTTCAGGATCAACGCCGCCAGCGTCGCCACCAGCAACGGCCCCAAATACGAAAGCGCCAACGCCTCCGCGAACGGCAACCGCCGCAGCGCCGTGAAGAACAAAAACGTCGAAGCAATCGTCAGCAACCCGCGCGGCCCGTTCGCCCGCCACGACGCCACGCTCGGCCACCCCGCCCGCCCCCACCACACCGCCAGCAGCACCAGCGGAATGCCCAAGGCAAACCGCATCGCCACCACCTGGATGGTCGGCAACCCCGCCGGCAACGCCTTCACCACCGCGTCCATGGTGGTGAACACCATGATCGCCAGGGTCGCCACGGCGAAGGGTACCGTGGGGCGCACGTGATCCACTGGAAGCATCAAGGAAAGACTCTTCTTTTTGTGAACAAAAAGAAGCAAAAAAACTTCATTCGCTTGCACGCGTGCCAGATTGCAAGCACCCATCACAAACGAATGAAAGTCTTTTTGCTTTTTTTTCTACAGAAAAAGAAGAATCCTTATGCGGGATCCGCCCCCACCTTCACCAGCATCTTGCCGAAATTATCCCCGCGCAGAATCCCGCCCAGCGCCTCGGGCGCGCTCTCCAGCCCATCCAGCACCGTCTCGCGGTAGTGCAGCGCGCCGTCCTTCACCCAGGGCGCCGCCAGCGCCCGCCACTCCGCGAACCGCTCCGGCTTGTCGCTCACGATCAGCCCCTCGATGCGCACCCGCTTGCCCACCACGAAGCCCAGATTCGGCCCCGCCGGCATCTCCTGCTCATTGTACTGCGCCACCATCCCGCACATCACCACGCGCGCGAACGCATTGAGCTGCGCGAACACCGCATGCTGCAGCGCCCCGCCCACGTTCTCGAAATACACGTCGATCCCCGCCGGGCACGCCTCGCGCAGCGCATCGTCCAGGTTGCCCACGCGATGGTCGATGCAGGCATCGAATCCCAGCGCCTCCTGCACCCACAGGCACTTGTCCGGCCCGCCGGCCACGCCGATCACCCGTGCCCCGGCCCGCTTGGCCAACTGCCCGGCCACCGAGCCCACAGCCCCGGAAGCGGCGGAAATCACCACCGTCTCGCCGGCCTTCGGCTGCCCGATATCCTTCATGCCGGAATACGCCGTCGTCCCCGGCATCCCCAGCACGCCGAGATACGCCGAAAGCGGCGCCGACCCCCGCGCCACCTTGTAGAGCGAGCCCGCCGCCGACAGGCAATGGCTCTGCCACCCGCGCGCCCCGCCCACGATGTCCCCCACCGCAAACCCGGGATCGGCTGAGGCAATCACCTCCCCGATCGTCTCCCCGGTCATCACCTCGCCCGGCATCACCGGCGCGGCATAGGTCTGCTGCTCGCGCAACCGCCCACGCATATAGGGATCGATCGAAAGCCAGATCGTCCGCGTCAGCACCTGCCCCGCGCCGGGCTGCGGCACCGGCGCGGAAATCACCTCGAAATGCTCCGGCCCCGGCTCCCCGGTCGGCCGCTTCTTCAGGACAACGGAACGCTGAATATCGTTCGCCATCACGCCACCTCGGATTTCAGAACCAGCCGCCCGATCACCTTGCCGTCCCGCAGCCGCATCAGCGCATCGTTCGCCTCATGCTGCGGCACCGTCTCCACCGGCAGCGCCGGCAGCGTCCCGTCATTGGCCAGCGCCACCAGCTCGCGCAGCTCCTTCGGGTTGCCCACATAGCTGCCCTGGATCGTCAGCGCGCGGATCGGCATCAGCGGCAGCGGCACGTTCAGCTCGCCGCCGAACAGCCCCACCTGCACCAGCTTGCCGCCCTTGCGCAGCGCCGCGAACGCAAACGCCGCCGAAGCCGTCCCGTTCACCAGGTCGATCACCGCCAGCGGCGGCTTGCCGCACGCCTCCACGATCCGCTGCGTCACCCCCTCGCCGGAACCATCCACCGTCTTCGTCGCCCCGGCCTGCGCCGCCACGGAACGCTTGGTGGCATCGATATCCACCACCACGATGTTCTCGTGCTTCATCGCCTTCAGCACCGCGATCGCGTTCAGGCCCAGCCCGCCCGCCCCCACCAGCACGATCGGCTCCTGCGGCGAAATCGGCATCACCTTCTTGATCGCCGAGAACACGGTTATCCCCGAACACGCATAGGTCGCCGCGATCGCGTGCGGAATCCGGCCGGGGTCCACCAGGTGCCGCGGATGCGGCGCCACCACATGCGTGGCATAGCCCCCGTTCTGGAACACCCCCAGCGCCTTGCCCTGGAGGCACATGTTGTCCTCCTCCGCCAGGCAGGCCTCGCAGGTCCCGCATCCCACCCACGGGAACACGATGCGGATGTCGCCCACCTTCACGCCCTCGGCATCGGGACCGAGCTTCACCACCCGCCCGACAAT
>JBIKOJ010000059.1:0-24545 GCA_044358135.1 Acetobacteraceae bacterium
CGTCGAGATCGATGCGGCGCGGCCGGTGGAGGAGGTGGTGGCGTTCGGCCTGCCCACGGTGCCGCCGCTGCCGGGGCTTGGGCTGGGTTGGCAATCGGGCCGCCTGTCCGGCACGCCGCGCGTGCGGGCCATCGGCTGCGCCGCCGAAGCCGGTGACGCAGGCTGGCGGTTCCGTCCCGCCTGAGCCATTCCGCCCCGGGTGCGAAACCGGACGGCTGGTTGCGCGTTGCCCCCGCGCAAACCGAGGGGGCAAATGCCATGAGCGACCGTGCCGGGGCCAAGGACTTCAGCGATTTCGAACTGCCCGTGGGGCTCAACGTGGTGGTGGGCATCATCGATGCCGCCCGTGCGGTGGAGGAGCTGGAGGAGGATGACCTCAACGAAGACATGCAGGACGCCGACACGCCCGAGGATTCCGACCCCCAGGGCCTGGAAGGCGCCCTGCGCGGCCTGATCGATGACCTGAACGAGGACGAGCAGGCCGCCCTGATCGCGCTGACCTGGACCGGCCGCGGTGACCGCGAGCCGAGCGAGTGGGACGAGACCGTCGCATTGGCCAAGGAGCGCAGTGCGGAAGGCTCCACCTCCGACTACCTGGTGGGGATGGAGATGCTGGGCGACCTGTTGTCTGAGGGGTTGGCGGCCTTCGGCATCATCGCCGAGGACGTGGCCCGGTAGCGGACGCAACCGACCCGCGGTGCCGGCATTTCCCGGTCCCGGACAGGAGTTCTGCCGATGCCGATCACCGCACGCACGTTGCCGGCGCCCGCCCGCGCGCCCCGCTCCTGGCTCTGGCCCGCGTTGCTTGGGCTCGGCGTGCTGGCGGCGGCCAACCATGCCGCCGCCCGCGCCGCGGAGCGACGGCATCCGCCGCGCGGGCGCATGCTGGACATTGCGGGCACCCGGCTGCACGTGCTGGAGGAGGGCAGCGGCCCGCCGGTGGTGCTGCTGCATGGCAACGGCGCCATGGCGGAGGATTTCGTCGCCAGCGGCCTGGTGGACCGGCTTTCGGCCAACCACCGGGTGATCATTCCGGACCGGCCGGGCTTCGGCCATACGCCGCGTTCGCACGGCAAGCTCTGGACGGCGCATGCCCAGGCGGAGCTGATCGCCGCGGCGCTGGATCGGCTGGGCATCGAGCAGCCGGTGGTGCTGGGCCATTCCTGGGGCGTGATGGTGGCGCTGGATCTCGCCCGGCGGCATCCGGCCAAGGTGGGCGCCCTGGTGCTGGTGGGCGGCTACTACCACCCCACGCTACGGCTGGACGTGCCGCTGGTGTCGCTGTCGGCGCTGCCGGTGCTGGGCGACCTGCTGCGGCACACCGTTCTGCCGCCGCTGCTGTGGCTGATGCGCAAGGGGGTATTCCGCATGCTGTTCGCGCCGGCGCCGGTCACCTCCGGCTTCCAGGCACGCTTTCCGGTGGGCTTGGCGCTCCGCCCGTCGCAGCTGCGGGCGGTGGCGCAGGATACCGCGATGATGATCCCGGGCACGGCGCTGCTGGCGCGCCACTACGACGAGCTGCGGATGCCGGTGGCGATCGTCGGCGGCGTGGAGGACCGCATCGTGGATTTCGACACCCAGTCCCGCCGCCTGCACGAGGAGATTCGGCACAGCCGGCTGCACCCGGTGGCGGCCGACGGGCACATGGTGCACCACACCGAGCCGGCGCTGCTGGCTGATATCGTCGCCCAGGCCAGCCGCGCCGCCGCCGCGGCCCGGGCGGCGCTGCCGGGCTGACATGAAAAAGGGGCGGCGGGTTGCCCCGCCGCCCCCTGCCTCCGTTGTGGGGGGCTCAGCGCCAGATCGGCCGGCCCAGGTTCACGTTGCGGCCGGAGGTTGCGGCACCACCGGCAGCACCCACCGCCCCGCCGATCAGCGCGCCAGTGCCCACGCCGCCGCCGGTGAGCCCGCTGATCGCGGCCCCGGTGCCGGCGCCGATCAGGCCGCCGGAGATCGCGCGGTCGCCGGTGCTTTGCCCGCAGGCCGCCAGGGCCAGGGTCGCCAGGAGCAGGGTGGTCGTGAGCATCGTCTTCATCGCAGGATCCTCCGCAGCATTGCGCGGGCCCGGCCCGCGTCATGCAGGCACAATGCCCGCCATCTGCGGCAGAAACGTGATGACACGGTGATGGGTCCATGGCGCAGGCGGACCATCATGGCCCGCTCGCGCAACGGTGATGGCTAGCGCCGCCCGACCAGTGCGAGGGCCGCACCCACCAGGCCCACGCCGGCCGCCAGGGGGCCGAAGCCGCCGAAACCGAAGGCCGTCATCATCCAGCCGCCCAGGGCGGCCGCGCCCAGCCAGCCGAAGCTGGCCGAGGTCACGTTCAGGCCCAGCACCGTGCCGCGCACCTCATCCGGCACGTTGGCCAGGGCGGCCATCAGGCTGGGGCGGGCGATGGCGTTGACGAACACGTAGCCGAAGCCGAGCGCCACGCTGTGGGCCAGCCCCGGGGTCCAGAGGAACAGCGCCAGCGCCACCGCGGCAGAGCCGGCCATGGCGGCGGCGAAGGTGTGGAGCCGGTTAGGCAGCCGGTCTGCCAGCTGCCCGCCCAGCACCGTGCCCAGGATGTTGCCGCCGGCGAACAGCGCCAGCGGCAAGGCCACGCCCCTAAGGGACAGGGAATAGGTGGCCTGCAGGAAGGTGGCGAAATACACCGCCGTCAGCCCGTAGCAGATGCGCTCGGCGATCCCCATCGCCAGCAGCCGCATCACCGGGCCGGTCATTGCCGCGCGCAGGGACACCGCCTTGCTGCCGGCGGCGAGCTTGCCGCCGTCGCGCCCCCAGGTGCTGGCCAGCAGGCCGAGGGCAGCCAGCAGGGCGATTCCGGCCACCGTGACGTTGACGCCGCGCCAGCCGACAAAGCTGCCGATCCAGGCCGCCATCGGCACGCCAACCAGCAGGGTCATGGATTGGCCCGCCATGATCCAGCCCAGCGCCCGGCCGCGCTGGCGGTCCACCGTGCGGGCGGAGGCCTCGGCCATGATCACCCCGGTGAAGGCACCGGAACATCCGCCGGCGGCCGTGGCCCAGGCAGCCACGGTGAAATAGGTTTCGGAGTACGACACGCCCACCATGCAGAGCGCCAGGCCCAGCGGGCCGCCGATCAGGAAGGGCTGGCGCCCCCAGCGGTCCGACCCCGCGCCGGCGGCCATCGAGGCCACGCCCCAGGCGATCGAGGTCATCGCCATGAGGTTCGCCACATAGGCCACGGTGGTGGCGAGGTCGCGCGCCATGTCGATTAGGAACGGCGCGCGCGTGGTGCCGCTGCAGGAGGCGGCGAACATGCCGAGGCAGCCGGCGGCGAGCAGCGCCCAGGGCATGGGCGGCAGGCCGGGCAGCACCACGGCATCGGTGGCTGGTTTCGTGCGGGAGGACATGGGGCGAGCCTATCCCGGCTGGCACCCGCGGTCGAACGGCGTCTCAGGCAGGTCTGGTGCTCACCACATGAACCAGGACGCAGCCATCATCACCACGGCCAGGGCGAGCGACACCCCCAGCACCGTGACCACGCGCCCGCTGATCCGCCCCTGGCGCGCGGCGCGGCCGGAGCCGGGCTCGGGCGGGGTCTCGGGCTGCGTATCCTGGCGATCACTCATGGTGCAGCAACGTCCCGCGACCGGCGCGGTTCCTGGCTCCCGCAATGGCACGGGGCGTCGGCGACGGATTCAAGGTGGGAATGGCCCGGAGGCCGTCAGGGGGCTGCGATCGACGGATCAGCGATGGCGCCATGTCGATGTGGCTTGGCATACGAGGCGCTCACGATGAACACGTGGCAGGATAGTGACCTGATACGGCCCAGCGGCTTGGCCCCTGGTGGGTCTGGGCTGGGTCCGGCCTTGCCGTCAGCCTGAAATCCCGTTGGGGACGCGGTCCGCCAGGGCCAGCACCTCGGAAGCTGCCGCCGCGGAGGGGGCGATGCCCGGTGGTGCCAAGCCGGCCGCAATGTCGCGGAAGGCCATGCGCTGGGCGGCGGCCTCCACGGGATCGGTCAGCAGCCGGCCCAGCGCGGCTTCGAGCAGGGGCGGGGTGCAGCGGGTTTGGATCAGCTCCGGCGCCACCTCGCGGCCCGCCAGCAGGTTCACCAGCCCGGCATATTTCACCTTTACCAGCCGCTTGGCGATGGCGGCCGAGAGCGGGTTCACGCGGTAGGCGACGACCATGGGCACGCCGGCCAGGGCCAGCTCCAGCGTGGAGGTGCCGGATTTGACCAGGGCGGCGTCTGCGGCGGCGAAGGCGTCGTGCTTCTCGGCGGTTTCCGCGACCAGGATCGGTTTGACCGGCCAGGTCGCGGTGGCGGCGCGCACCGCTTCGGCCACGGAATGGGCGACCGGCACGACGGGCACGAGGCCGGGGAGCTTCGCGGCGAGGCGCTGCAGGGTTTCGCCGAAGATCGGCAGCAGGCGGCCGACCTCGCTGCGCCGGCTGCCGGGCATCACGATCACCACGCGCTGGTCGGGCTTGAGGTCGTGCGCGGCGCGGAACCGGGCGGCATTACCCTGGTCCAGCCCGGCTTCCAGCACCGGGTGGCCGACGAAGGTTGCCGCGAGACCGTGCTTCGCGAAGAAGCCGGGCTCGAAGGGCAGCAGGCAGAGCAGCGCCTCCCACAGCCCCGGAAAATGCTTCACCCGGCTTTCGCGCCAGGCCCAGACCTGGGGGGCGACGTAGTGGGCGCGGGGGATGCCGTGGCCGGCCACGCCGCGCAGCACCCGCAGCGTGAAGCCGGGGCTGTCGATGGTGACCAGCACGGCCGGGCGGCGGGCCAGGATGTCGGCGATGGTCTGCTTCAGCCGGGCGCGCAGCTGGATGATGCGGGGCAGCACCTCCAGCAGGCCCATCACCGCCAGTTCCTTCTGTGCGAACAGCGGCACCAGCCCTTCCGCCTCCATGCGCGGCCCGCCGATCCCCGCGAAGGCCAGCCCCGGCCGCGCCGCCTTCAGGGCGGCCATCAGCCGGGCGCCGAGCACGTCGCCGCTTTCCTCGCCGGCGATCAGGTAGATCAGCGTCACCCGAAGCGCGCCGGTTGGGCGGGCGGCGTCGGGGCGGGCCAGCTCAGGTGGTTGCGCACCGCGCCTTCCTGGCGCACCGCATCAAGCCGGGCCGGGTCCAGATCCGCGAAGACCCAGCCGCCCTCGTTCATTTCGCCCTCGGCGACGATGCCGCTGGCCGCGAAACCGCGATCCACCGGGCCGTAGATGCCGGCCTGTCCGACATTCGTATCGAGCGCGCCGCACCAGGGGGCCTCGCCCACCGTGGGGGCGACGGCCACGAAGCACTGGTTTTCCATGGCCCGCGCCCGGGCGGCGATCTTCACCCGGCTGAAGCCGTGCGCCGTGTCGGTGCAGGTGGGAGCGAGAATGATCCAGGCGCCGGCTTCCACCTGCGTGCGGACCAAAGGCGGGAATTCCGCATCGAAGCAGATGGCGATGCCGATGCGGCCGAAATCGGTTTCAAACACGCAAGGCGGCGCGCCGGGGGCGACGTGCCACTCCTCCGCCTCGAACCGCGTCATCACGTGCTTGTCCTGGAAGGCGAGGCTGCCATCCGGCGCCACCAGCGGCGCGCGGTTCACCACGCGGCCATCAAGCGCGAAGGGCAGGGTGCCCGGCACGAGCCAGACCTTGTGGCGTTGGGCCACGGCGCGCATCACGGCCAGCGCCGCCTTCCCGGCCGCGATGCCGCGCGCGAGTTCGCCGGCCAGATCGGGTGCCTCGCCGAGGGCGAGTTCCAGCGCGGCATATTCCGGCATCACGAGCAGCTGCGCGCCGGCCCAGGCGGCCTGCGCCACCTCGCGATCGAGGCGCTTGCCCCAGCGGTCGAGCCCGCCGCGGCCGACGCGCCAGGCCATGGCGCCGATTTTCACCGCTGCCATCAGCGGATCCGCCGGCGCCAGAAATCGAGCGTGTTCGCCACCTCGCCCTCCGTATCCAGCTGCTTCCAGCGCATCGTGCAGGCCAGGCCGGGCACCGGGGCGTAGCCGCGATGGCGCCAGAAATCGTGCAGCGTGCCGGCGCCCTCCGGCTTCAGCGGATGCTCGGCGGGGCGGCGCACGGCGCAGAACGTGGCGAAGCCGCAGGCGGAGGCGGCCAGGGCATGCGCTTCCCGCGCGGCGAAAAACGCCACGCCGGCGCCGCGGCCGCGGTACTGCGGCAACAGGACAGACTCGCCGAAATAGAAATGCTCCGCCGGGTCCAGCCCCAGGGCGCGGAAGGGGGCGGAGATGTCCGCGTCCGCTTCCGCCAGCGCGAGGCAGGTGGCGCAGCCCACGGGTTCCTGGCCATCGAAGGCGACCACCAGCGCCGCACTGGGGCTGCGCAGGAACGGGGCGAGATAGTCCGCCTCCTCCTGCGCCGAGCCGTCGTAGAGGTAGGGCCAGTCGCGGAACACCGCCATGCGCAGGCGGGACAGCGCCGGGATCAGGGGCGTTGCACGGGCGGCGGTGAGGGTTTCGATGCGGAGCGGCGGGGACATGCCCGCCCCATATGCGGCGGCGGGCGGCGGCTTGCAATCGGTGCGATCAGGCCGTGGGCGATCAGCCGGCGGCGTGGGCCATCCGCGCATCGCGCGCCAGTTCCAGCACCGCCACCAGGTCCCGTTCGCTCACCCCGTCGCTGTCCATCACCGCGCGCGTCAGCGGGTCCGACATCAGGGTCTCGAAGTCCATGCGGCATGTCTGGTCGGGGCACATCGTCGCGGTCTCCTCGCCTCTCGCCCGGCGGGATGCTCCTGGCCGGAGCACCTACCGTTAGGATGGGGAGACTGTCCCGGAGAAGAAAGGTCACAATGTGGCGCGTTGCGCCCCAAACGGATGACAATTCAGTTACCTCACGGCCAGGGCGAACCCTGGCCGTGAAGGTGCGGGCTACTTCATCGTGGAATAGCTGGTGGGGAGCAGCAGCAGCGAGGTCATCTGCGCGTTCCAGCCATCCATCGGCTTGAGGCAATCGAGCCATTCGGGGTCGCGGAACAGGGCGGCGCGCTGTTCCTTGCGGGCGTCGAAGCTCTCGTAGTTCCACATGTGCAGCAATTCGTTCGGCTGCGGCGCCTCGCCGGCCCACAGGCCGATGTTGCGCGAGTATTTTTCCCGCACCGGCATGATGCGCTGGTAGGCCTCGCCCATCGGCCCGGTCTTGCCGGTGTTCTGGCGGTAGATGCGCAGCTCGTAGATGCCGCCTTCCTTCACCGGGGCGCCCAGCGGCTTCAGCGGCTTCAGCAGGCGGATGTCTTGGCGTTCGATCAGCGGGCGGATCGTCGGCACGTATTCCTTGGTCCAGCGCTCGTTCTTGGAAAGGGCGGCGCGCAGGCGCGAGCGTTCCTCGAAGCTTTCGTAGCTCCAGAGGTGCCAGACCTGGTTGAGCGGCCCGAACTCCGTGGTCCAGTAGCCGTGGTTCACGCCATAGTCGTTGCCCCGCACCGGCCGGCCGATCTCGGCGGCGACCTTGAGGTAGGCGGCGAGCTTGCCGGGGTAGAAGGTGTAGGTGCGCAGTTCGTGCAGCATGGGGTTCCCTCCGCGTTTGGCCGGAGTTTCGGGGGCAGGCGCAGTCGTGGCAAGCCTCAGTCCTCGATCGCCTGGTACACCAGCGCGCGGAAGGCGCCGCGCACCTGGCGGGATTGCAGCGGGGCCTGGATCATCATGATCGGCACCAGCCGCTCCAGCGGGTCGATCCAGAACTGCGTGCCGGCGTAGCCACCCCAGGCGAATTCGCCCACGCTGCCCGGCGTGCTCACCTGGCCCTCCTGCGTGCGCACCGAAACCGTGAGGCCGAAGCCGTGGCCGGGGCCGGGGAGGTAGCCGGGGCCGCGGCCGATCTCCGGGCCCATGTGGTCGGCGGCCATCAGCGAGACCGACTTGCGCGACAGCAGCCGCACGCCATCGAGGCTGCCGGACTGGGCCAGCATCTGGGCGAAGCGCATGTAGTCCGCGGCGGTGGAGAGCAGGCCCTCGCCGCCACCCAGGAACAGGCGCGGCTGGCGCACGTCGGTCAGCGCCGAGGTCTGGCCCGTTGCCGGGTCCGGCCCGGCCTCGGCCATACGGTTGAGCTTCTCCGGCGGAAGGTTGAAGTGGGTGTCCACCATGCCGAGCGGGGCGAAGATGCGCTGCTGGAAGAACGCGTCGCCGCGCATGCCGCTCACGGCCTCCACCACCGCCAGCAGAATGTCGGTGGAGCGGCCGTATTGCCACTGGGTGCCTGGCTGGTGCAGCAGCGGCAGCTTGGCCATCGCCTCGGCCACCTGCATGTCGGTCAGGCGGTGCTTCATCGCGCTGTCGTTCAGGCCGGCGGCCTTCATCGCCTGGTCCACCGGCGTGTTGCCGAACACGCCATAGGTCATGCCGGAGGTGTGGCGCAGCAGGTCCAGGATGGTGATCTCCCGCGCCGCCGGCACCTCGGCGCCATCCACCAGCACGCGCGGCTTGGCGAAGGCGGGGAGAGTGCGCGACAGCGGGTCGGCCAGGCGGAGCTTGCCTTCCTCCATCAGCATCAGCACCGCCACGGCGGTGACCGGCTTGGTCATGGAGTAGATGCGGAAGATGCTGTCCTTGCCCATCGGCGCGCCGGTGGCGGGGTCGCGCAGGCCGTAGGCGGCGTGATGCACCACGCGTCCGTCGCGCGCGATCATCACCACGGCGCCTGGCAGGCGCTTGGACGCCACCTCGGCCTGGAAGAAGGCGTCGATCCGGTCCAGCCGGGCCAGCCCCACCTCTTCGGGCGTGCCGGTCGGCAGTTCTGCGGCCTGGGCGTGCAGGCCGATCAGGCAGATCGCGGCGGCGGCCAGCAGGCGACGGGTGATGTTCATGTTGGTTTCCTCCCCGTTCGGCCGCGTTCAGCTGGCCAGGTAGTCGGCGAAATACTCGTCCACCGCCACGCGGCGGGAGGTGAGGCCGAGGCGGTGCGCCTCCTCGCAGAACATCTCGATCTGCGCGCGGTTGGCCTCCAGCCCGTGGGCGTGGGCGGTGGGGCCCATCAGCGCGCGCATCGCCTCCAGCTCCGCTTCCTCCCAGGGGGTGGAGTAGGGGAAGCTGTGCTGGGCGGTGGCGAACTCGTTCTCCGCCGCGGTAAGCGCTTCGGTGAGGGACTTGGCGATCCAGGGGTTCGCCTCCCACGCCGCGCGCTTCAGCACCACCAGGTGCTGCGGCGGAAAGGCGCCGGTGGCGCGGAAATACGCCTGCTCCCGGGTGCGGAAATCCGGCAGCAGCCGCACGATCGGGCCGTTCCCGGCATGGTAGAGCCGGGGGCGGGGCGGGGCGTACACGGCGTCGAGCTCACCGGCCAGCAGCAGCTCGGTCAGGGCGCGGCCGCCGGCATGGGCGACACCTTCCGGCAGCACCGGCGCGGCGGCGCTGCCCCAGCCTTCGTCGGGGTTGCCGATGGTCCAGCGCACGCCCGCGGGGTCGACGCCGAGGAAGCGCAGGAAATGGCGGTACCAGACGGAGCCGCTGGCGCCCCAGGCATACATGCCGATCCGCGCGCCGTTGAGGTCCGCCGGTGTGCGGATCTTGCCGTCCTTGGCCACATACAGGTCCCGCCCCACGAAGTTGCGCAGCGGGAACACCGGCAGGCCGACCAGCGATCGGTCGCCCTTGTCGATGCGATACAGGTATTGCGCCATGGAGAACTCGCCGCCGGCCACCGCGGGGTCCTGCCCCGCGCGGCGCAGCGCCTCTGCCCGGTCGGCCCAGCGGCCGTTGCGGCCCAGCGCCACGGTGAGGTCGATCCCCGGCGGCTGCACCGCGCCGGTGGCCAGCAAATGGAGGCGCGGATAATCCGCGAAGGTCAGGGTCACCGGCAGGGCCATCGCTCGTCTCCATGTGCTGCGCCGCCAGCCTCGCCGCGTTGGCGAAGCCGCGCAACCGTCCTAGGCTTGCGGCAACGTCCAGGAGCACAACGCCATGCCCGATGATCTCTCCGCGCAGAGCCTCGATCTCGCCAAGCTGTCCGACGACCTGATGCGGCTGCTGCGGCTGCGCAACGCGCCCTTCGGCATGAAGCTGTTCGAGGATGCGGCGGAGATGGAGGCGATCCCGCGCATCCGCCGGCCGGACAAGGTGCACACGCTGGACCAGGTGGTGGCCCAGGCCGCCCGCCTCGGCTGGACCGTGGGGATCACCGGGGACAATCTGGTCGGCGCCCAGTGCCGCGCCGTGGTGGGCCTCGGGATGGCCAAGGATGCCACGTGGAAGTCCGGCCAATCCATGGTGGGCGTTTGGTATTCCACGCCCGAGGATGCCGCCGCGCACCAGGCCAGCATGGCGGTGGTGCCGGACGGGCAGTACCAGGCGCTGGCCGTCTCGCCGCTGGGCGCAGGCCGCCTCAACCCACCGGATATCGCGCTGTTCTACGCCACGCCGGGCGCGATGATGTATTTCATCAACGGCCTGCAATGGGCCGGCTACAAGAACTTCGAATGGGGCGTGGTGGGCGAAAGCTCCTGCGCCGACAGCTGGGGCCGCGCCCTTTCCACCCGCACCCCCTCGCTCTCCATCCCCTGCTTCGCCGAGCGCCGCTATGGCGGGGTGCTGGACGACGAGATGCTGATGGCGCTTCCCCCCGCCTATATCGCCAAGGCGATCGCGGGGATGGAGGCGCTGGCGAAGAACGGCCTGCGCTACCCGTTCCCGCAATACGGCATCCAGATGGATGTGCGCGAGGGGATGGGGCGGAGTTATCCGGACAGAAACAAGAAATAAGCGTGTTCTTTTTTGAAAAAAAGAACCAAAAAACTTTTCCCCGCTGGCACGCGTGCCGGGTGCCCAGCACGCGTGCCAGTGGATAAAGTTTTTTTGCTTCTTTTTGTTCATAAAAGAAGATTCTTTCTGGGGGGCTCTCATGAAAATCGGCGCCGCGATGTTCTTCACCGACTATTCCATGGCCCCGGGCGAGCTGGCCCGCGCGCTGGAGGATCGCGGCTTCGACAGCGTCTGGGCGCCGGAGCATTCGCACATCCCCGTGCAGGGGGCGTCTTCCTTCCCCACCGGCGGCGAGATCCCGAAGAAATACTACGACGCGATGGACCCATTCGTGACCCTCACCGCCGCGGCGGCGGCCACGACCACGCTGCTGGTGGGCACCGGCGTATGCCTGGTGCCGCAGCGCGATCCGATCCAGACGGCCAAGCAGGTGGCCTCGCTGGACCAGCTAAGCGGGGGCCGTTTCCTGTTCGGCGTCGGCAATGGCTGGAATGAAGGCGAGATGGCCAACCACGGCACCGCGTTCAAGTCCCGCCACAAGCTGGCCCGCGAGCGCATCGAGGCGATGAAGGCGATCTGGACCAAGTCCAAGGCCGAGTATCACGGGGAGATGGTGAATTTCGACCCGATCATGGCCTGGCCGAAGCCGGTGCAGAAGCCGCACCCGCCCATTCTCGTCGGCGGCGCGTTCCCCTATGGCCCGCGCCGCGCGATCCGGTATGGCGACGGCTGGATGCCGCATCGCGTGCGCCCGGCCTATGCGAACGTGGCCGACCTCATTCCGCAGTACAACGAATTGCTGGCCGAATCCGGGCGTGACCCGACCAGCCTGCCGGTGACGATCTGGGGCGCCAAGGAGGACATGGCGATGCTGGAACGCGACCGCGCCCTGGGCGTGGTGCGCGTGATCATCAGCCTGGAGAGTGCGAAGGCCGACGCGATCCTGCCGGAGCTGGATCGCTGGGCCGAGTTGATCAGGCGGCTAGGCTAGCCTGGCGCCCCGCCACCGCCTGCATCACGAACAAGCGGTGCGTGGCGATGTCGATCTTGCGGCGCATCAGCTCCTGCCAGGCGCGGGTTGCCTCGGCCTCGCTGTGGAACGGGCCGTGCAGTTCCTCGGTCCCGCCTTCCAGCGTCGTGAAGTCCGTGTTGGTGAACACGCCACCCCAGAGCACCCAGATGGTCTGATCGGTCATGGCACCCTCATGTTGTTGCCTGGGTGCATCCTGCGGCACCCAGGCTAACGGTTGGTGGATAGCTTCGCGGATTCCTACCGCCCCAGCACGGAGGCGGGCGGGGTGAATGGCAGGTTCAGGTCACGTGCCACCGCCTCGAACGTCACGTGGCCGGCATGGACGTTGAGGCCGGCCAGCAGATGCTTGTCGTCGATCAGCGCCTGCCGCCAGCCCTTGTCGGCCAACGCCAGCGCGAAGGGCAGGGTGGCATTGCCCAGCGCCATGGTGGAGGTGCGGGCCACCGCACCCGGCATGTTGGTGACGCAGTAATGCACCACGCCTTCCTCCACGAAGGTGGGGGCGGCATGGCTGGTCGGCCTGCTGGTTTCGAAGCAGCCGCCCTGGTCGATGGCGATGTCCACCATCACCGAGCCCGGGCGCATCTTCTTCACCATCTCGCGGGAAACCAGCTTCGGCGCGGCGGCACCGGGCACCAGCACGGCGCCGATCACCAGGTCCGCATCGCTCACCGCCGCCTCGATCGCCGCCGTGGTGGAATAGAGCGTTTGAACCTTGCTGCCGAACTGCACGTCCAGCTCCTTCAGCCGCGGCAGGGAGCGGTCGAAAATGGTCACGTGCGCGCCCAGGCCCACGGCCATCATCGCGGCATGGGTGCCGGAGACGCCGCCGCCGATGATCACCACCTGCCCGGCCGGCACGCCCGGCACGCCGCCCAGCAGCACGCCGGCGCCGCCCTGCTCGCGCTCCAGGCAATGCGCGCCGACATGCACGCTCATGCGCCCGGCCACTTCGCTCATCGGCGCCAGAAGGGGAAGCGCACCCCGCGCGTCGGTCACGGTCTCATAGGCGATGCAGGTGGCACCGCACTTGATCAGGCCCTCGGTCTGCGCCTTGTCGGCGGCCAGATGCAGGTAGGTGAACAGCACCTGGCCCTCGCGCAGCATGGCGATCTCCGGCGCCAGCGGCTCCTTCACCTTCACGATCATGTCGCTGTTGGCGAACACCTCGGCCGCATCGGCGGCGATGGTGGCGCCGGCAGCGCGGTAGGCGTCGTCGGTGAAGCCGATGGCCGTGGCCGCGCCCTGCTGCACGCTCACCTGGTGGCCACGCACCACGAATTCCCGCACCGCGATCGGCGTCAGCCCAACGCGGTACTCGTGGGTCTTGATTTCCTTGGGAACGCCGATGCGCATGTCAGGTCCTTATTGCAGTGCAGCAAGTGGTTGCTGCTGATACCCTGTCAGGAGGAAAGAGGCAAAATAAGGGTTGGTCATGAACGCTACGGAAAAGCCTGCGGTCGTGCATGTGGGGGCGGAGGTGCCGCTGTGCTCGGCACGCTACCGCGAGCACGTCACGCTGCACCCCTGGCAGGATGGCGCCGCCTTCCCCGGCCGCCACGCCACGGCGCTGATCGCCAAGGCCCCGGTGACCGCCGCAATGATCGAATCGCTCCCGTCGTTGCGCCACATCGCCGTCTATGGCGTGGGCTACGACAAGATCGACCGCGCCGCCGCGCGCGCCCGCGGCATCGCCATCACCAATACGCCGGGCCCCACCGATGGCTGCGTGGCCGACATGGCCTTCGCCCTGCTGCTCGCCGCCGCCCGCGGCATCGCCGCCGGCGACCGCTATGTGCGCGCGGGCAAATGGCCCGCCGCCGCCTTCCCGCTGATGCCGCGCATCCATTCCCGCCCCATGGGCATCCTGGGCATGGGCCGCATCGGCCGCGAGATCGCCCGCCGTGCGGAGGCTTTCGGCATGCCGGTGCTCTACCACAACCGGCGCCCCGTGCCCGGCGTGCCCTACGCCTACCGCGATTCCGTGCTGTCCCTCGCCCGTGACTGCGAATTGCTGATGGTTGCCTGCCCGGGCGGGGAGGCCACGCGCCACCTGGTCAATGCCGAGGTTCTCGCCGCCCTCGGCCCGCGCGGCATCGTGGTGAACATCGCCCGCGGCACCGTGATCGACGAGGCCGCCCTGATTGCCGCGCTGGAGGCCCGCACCATCGCCGCAGCCGGGCTGGATGTGTTCGAGCACGAACCCGAGGTGCCCGCCGCGCTGATGGCGCTCGACAATGCCGTGCTCATGCCGCACCGCGGCGGCGGCACGATCGAAACCTGGGAGGAATGCGCCGACATGGTGATCGCCAACCTGCGGGCGCATTTCGCCGGCGCGCCCCTGCCCAATCCCATTCCGGAAGATTGACGGGCCACCCCCGCCGCCCCCTAAACTCCCGCCCAACACGCAGCGCCGCAGCCAGCGGCGCGCCAGAAGGGGGAATGGGCCATGAGTCGAACCGAAATCGGCCGGCGGCGGATCATGCAGGGGGCGGCACTGGCCGGCACCGCGGCGGCGGCCGGCACGGGCGTGGCCATCGCCCAGAACCGCCCGGTGCAGATGATCAGCCACCGCTACCCGGCGCTGGAGCACTGGGCGGCGAAGATGAAAACCGCCATCCCGGGCCAGGAGGTCAACACCCAGCTGATGCCGTTCGACAAGGCGCTGGAGCTGCTGACCATCGCGCTCTCCGCCAAGGCCGACACGGTGGACATCGCCTATGCGTCGGATGCCACCGTCTCCACCTTCGCCAAGAATGGCTGGCTGCGCCCGCTCGATGACCTCTGGGCCAAGTTCAAGGCCGAGTTCAAGCTGGATGACTACGCGCCCGAAGTGCTGGAGAAGTTCAGCTACCAGGGCAAGCTCTACGTGCTGCCGGCCAACCTGAACGTCATGTTCCTGTTCTACCGCAAGGACCTGTTCGAGCAGGCCGGGGTGAAGCCCCCCACATCCATCGCGCAGTTCCAGGAGCTGGCGAAGAAGTTCCACTCCCCGCTGCGCGCCGGCACGGTCTCCTGCCTCAAGCCCGTCGATGCCGGGCTGAACGAGGCGCATTGGTACCTCAACGCCCTCGGCGATGGCTGGTTCGACAAGGATTGGCGCCCGATCTTCAACCAGCCGAAGGGCGTGGCCGCCATCGAGGCGCTGAAGGAAACGGTGAAGTTCGCCCAGCGCGCCTACACCGCCGCGGCCAACGACGAGTGCTCGATCGCCTTCCAGCAGGACGCCGCGGTCATGGGCCTGCAATGGGCCACCCGCGCCGCCTCGATGGACGATCCGAAGCAGTCCCGCGTCGTCGGCAAGTTCGATTGGGTCGCAGCCCCCGGCGGCCGTGCCCGCTTCTCCGGCGACGGCTACGGCATCTCCGCCTTCACCAAGCACGATCCGGAGCACCTGTTCCGCATCATCGCCACCGCCTGCAACCAGGCCAACTCGCGAGAGGGCGCGGCGCTCTCCGTCCCGCCGCGCGGCAGCATCCTCAACGACCCCGAGATGCAGGCCAAGCACCGCTTCTACCCCGCCGCCTCGGCCTCGATGAAAACCAACCTGCCGTTCCCGCAAATCCCCGAGTTCTACGCCGTCGGCGAATTCATCACCCGCCGCGTGATCCAGGCGGTGACCGGCGAAATGCCGGTGAAGGCGGCGCTGGATGCGGCGGCGAAGGAGACGGAGGACTTCCTGCGCGGGCGTGGTTACTACAAAGGGTAAGAGTCTTCTTTTTCTGAAGAAAAAGAAGCAAAAAGACTTTTCCCTTTTTGCCGGCCACCACCGCCCGGTTCTCCAACTGGAGAGCCGGGCGCCTATGGATAAAGTTTTTTTGCTTCTTTTTGTTCACAAAAAGAAGACTCTTCCTTCCCCGAAGGAGCCAAGATGTCCCTCTTCGAGCGTGCCGCCATCACCGGCATTGGCGAGACCGCCCACGGCCGCGGCCTTCAGCAGGGCAGCGCGCTCTCGCTCCAGCTCCAGGCCTCGCTGGCCGCCATCGCCGATGCCGGGCTGTCCCCGCGCGACATCGACGGCATCATCCCCATGGCCACGGGGGCCGCGGTGGCCGAGGACTTCATCACCAATTTCGGCATCCCCGACCTGAGATTTTCCGCCACCACGCCGATGGGCGGGGCCAGCTGCGTCGCCGCCATCCAGGCCGCCGCCGCCGCGGTGGCCACCGGCATCTGCCGCCATGTTCTGCTGCCGATCGGCCGAACCGGCTATTCCGGTACCCGCATCGGCACCCGCGTGCATGAGATGCCGCAGTTCCGCACCATCGGCGAGTTCGAGCTGCCTTTGGGCAACGTGGCCCCCGCCCAGATCTACGCCCCCATGGCCCGCCGCCACATGGAGCTCTACGGCACCACCAGCCGCCAGCTCGCCGAGATTGCCGTCACCACCCGCCGGCACGCCATCCTCAACGGCAACGCGGCGATGACCAAGCCGCTCAGCATCGAGGACCACCAGGCCAGCCGCATGATCGCCGACCCGTTCCGCCTGTTCGACTGCTCGCTGGAGTCGGATGGCGGCGCCGCGGTCGTGGTCAGCAGCGCCGAAGCCGCCCGCGACCTGCGCCAGCCGCGCGTGCTGGTGATGGGCGCGGCCGAGGGCCACCCGGACAGCCCCAGCGTCATCACCCAGCGGCCGGACATCTTGCGCATCGGCCTGGCCAAGGCCGCCCCGCGCGCCTTCGCCATGGCCGGGGTGAAGCCGGCAGATATCCAGGTGGCCGAGATCTACGATTGCTTCACCTACGTGGTGCTGCGCCAGCTGGAGGAGATCGGCTTCTGCCAGCAGGGCGAGGGCGGCGCCTTCGTGGAGGGCGGCGCACTCGGGATCGGCGGGCGCCTGCCGGTGAACACCCATGGCGGCCTGCTCTCCCAGGCGCATCTCGCCGGCATGAACCACATCGTGGAGCTGGTGCGCCAGCTGCGCGGCCAGGGCGGGGCGGCCCAGGTGCAGGGCGCCACGCTCGGCCTCGTCACCGGCTATGGCGACATGGGTGACGGCTCCATCGCCATCATGCGGAGGGCGTGAGCATGTCCGACAGCTTCACCAAGCCCATCCCGCATCCGGGGCCGGACACCCAGCCCTTTTGGGATGGGCTGGCCCGCGGCGAATACCTGATCCAGCGCTGCAAGGAGTGCGGCAAGCTGCGCCACTACCCACGGCCGGTCTGCGACGGCTGCTGGTCCATGGCGCATGACTGGGTGGCCGCCAGCGGCAGCGGCACGGTGCATTCCTGGACCGTCTGCCACCACCCGTTCCACATGGGCTTCAAGGCGCAGTCGCCCTACATCCTCGTGATCGTGGATCTCGCAGAGGGCGTGCGCGCCCAGGGCCAGCTGCGCGACCTGCCGGCGGAGGCCCTGCGCCTCGGCCTGCCGGTGGCGATCGGCTATGAGCGTGAAGGGGAGGGGCCGGTGCTGCCGATCTTCCGGCCCATCGCTGAAGAAGCGTAGAGCGACGCCGCAAGCACCTGACTGTTAAGCATTTGTTAAGGATCCAGCCACGTCGTGATGGGCGTGTGAAGCAGGCTTGCGCAAAAAAACTCCGGCCGGAACTGGATTCGTTGCCTCCCTTGCTGTTGACGGGGGGGCGTTCTGGCGCAATATGCGCCCCACGCATGGCTGTTACCATTCTGGGAGATGCGCGGGAACCGCGTGTCATGGTGGCGGCAGAAAAAGGGATTTGGGGGCTCACATGAACGAGCAAGACCTTCGTACGATGATCGAGGAGGTCCGTGCCGGCCGTATGGCCCGCCGGGCTTTCGTGAAGCGCCTGGCCGTGTTCGGCGTGACCGCGCCGATGGCCACGCAGCTGCTGATGCATTCCGGCGTGGCGATGGCGCAGTCTGCCTCCACCGTCCCCTCCACCTCCAAGGCCACCAAGCGCGGCGGCGGCGGCGTGCTGAAGGTGCTGTGGTGGCAGGCCCCCACCCTGCTGAACCCGCATTTCGCCACCGGCACCAAGGACCAGGACGGCAGCCGCATCTTCTATGAGCCGCTGGCCGCCTGGGATGCCGACGGCAACCTCAAGCCGGTGCTGGCCGCCGAGATCCCCACCCGCGAGAATGGCGGCGTGGCCGCCGACGGCATGTCGGTGACCTGGAAGCTGAAGCCCGGCGTGAAGTGGCACGACGGCAAGCCCTTCTCCGCCGATGACGTGGTGTTCAACTGGCAGTACGCCGCCGATCCGGCGACCTCGGCTGTCACCAGCGGCAGCTACAAGGACATCAAGGTCGAGAAGGTCAACGACCTGACCGTGAAGGTGATGTTCGACAAGCCGAACCCGTTCTGGGCCGATGCCTTCGTGGGCGCCACCGGCCAGATCATCCCCAAGCACCTGTTCCAGGACTTCACCGGCGCGAAGTCGCGCGAGGCGCCGACCAACCTCAAGCCCGTCGGCACCGGCCCGTACAAGTTCAAGGATTTCCGCCCCGGCGACACCGTGCTGGGCGAGATCAACATGGACTACCACGTGGCCAACCGGCCGTATTTCGACAGCATCGAGATGAAGGGCGGCGGCGACGCCGTCTCCGCGGCGCGCGCCGTGCTGCAGACCGGCGAGTATGATTTCGCCTGGAACCTGCAGGTGGAAGACGAGGTGCTGCAGCGCCTGGAGCGCGGCGGCAAGGGCGCGGTGGTGATCACCGAGGGCGCCGGCTGCGAGCATCTCCAGCTCAACAACACCGACCCCTGGACCGAGGTGGACGGCGAGCGCTCCTCCATCAAGAAGGCGCATCCCTCGCTGACCGACCCGGCCGTGCGCCAGGCCATCGCGCTGTTGATCGACCGCAAGTCGGTTCAGGACCACATCTACGGCCGCACCGGCATCGCCACCGCGAACTGGGTGAACAACCCGCCGCGCTTCCGCTCGCCCAACACCAGCTACGAGTTCAATGTCGACAAGGCCAACGCCCTGCTCGACGGCGCCGGCTGGGTCCGTGGCTCCGACGGCATCCGTGCCAAGGGCGGTGCGAAGCTGAAGTATGTCTACCAGACCTCGATCAACCAGCCGCGCCAGAAGACCCAGGCGATCGTGAAGCAGGCCTGCGCCCGCGCCGGCATCGACATCGAGATCAAGTCGGTGGTCGCCTCGGTCTACTTCTCGTCGGACGTGGCCAACCCCGACACCTACCCGAAGTTCTACACCGACCTGCAGATGTACAACACCGGCCCGGGCCGCCCGGACCCCGGCGTGTGGCTGCAGATGTTCCTCTCCACCGAGCTCGCCACCAAGGAGAACAAGTGGCAGGGGCGCAACACCACCCGCTGGATCAGCAAGGAATACGACGTGCTGCACACCGCGGCCGAAGCCGAGCTCGATCCGGTGAAGCGCGTGGCCATGCTGATCCAGTGCAACGACCTGGTCATCAAGAACGTGGTGCTGATCCCGATCGTCTATCGCCCGACCGTCTCGGGCGTCAGCAAGCGGCTGAAGATCAACCTCAGCGGCTGGGACAGCAACCTCTACGACCTGGCCGATTGGTACATCGCCTGATCGACTGACCCCGGCGGGGCCTCCCCCCGCCTTGGCTTCCCGTCGGGATGCGGCGCGACCCGCTGCGTCCCGACGGATTTTTCCCCAGCGGAGCCGTTCGCTTGTCCAGCGCCTATCTGTTGCGCCGTTTCCTCCTGGCCATCCCCAGCCTGCTCGGCATCAGCGTCGTGCTGTTCTGCGTGCTGGCCATGGCGCCCGGCGATCCGTTCGAGGAACTGACCCTCAATCCCAACATCCCGCCGGAGGTGCGCCTTGCCCTGCGCGCCTCGCTCGGCCTGGATGATCCGGTGTACCTTCGCTACTTCCATTGGCTGTTCGCCATGCTGAAGGGCGACTGGGGTTTCTCCTTCGTCAGCCGCATCGATGTGGACCAGCTGATCCTGCAGCGCGTGCCCACCACGGTGGCGGTCATCGGCACCTCGCAGGTGCTGGCGATCCTGATCGCGGTGCCGATCGGCGTGCTGGCCGCGGCCCGGCCCTATTCGCTGTTCGACCAGATTGCCAACACCATGGCCTTCGTCGGCTTCTCGCTGCCCACCTTCTTCACCGGCCTGCTGCTGATCCTGTTCTTCTCCATCCAGCTCGATTGGCTGCCGATGGTCTACCAGTCCACCCTGCGCGAGACCGGCTGGGAATGGTGGTGGGTGCAGATCAAGCAGTCGATCATGCCGGTGATGGTGCTCGGCCTGTTCCAGGGCGCTTCGCTGGTGCGCTATGTGCGCTCCTCCGTGCTCGACGTGATCAAGCTGGACTACGTCGTCACCGCCCGTTCCAAGGGCATTGGCCAGCGCAAGGTTCTGATCCGCCACGTGGTGCGCAACGCGCTGATCCCCGTGGTGACGCTGGTTGCGCTGCAGATGCCGATCGTGTTCGGCGGCGCCATCGTGACCGAGCAGATCTTCCGGGTGCCCGGCATCGGCTCCCTGCTGATTACCTCCATCCTGGCCAACGACACCCCGGTGGTGATGGGCGTGACCTTCGTGTTCGCCTGCCTTGTCGTCCTCTTCAACCTGATTGCAGACATCCTCTATGGCTGGCTCGACCCCCGCATCTCTTTCCGCTGAGGCATCCGCCTCCGCGGCCCGCGCCACCAAGCCGGTCACCCCGGCGGCGGAGGCGTGGCGACGGTTCCGCAAGCACAAGCTCGCGGTGGCGAGCCTGTTCATCCTGGGCGCGCTGGTGTTCCTCGTGCTGGCCGGCCCCTGGCTGTGGCCGGTGCCGATCAACGAGATCGACTTCAGCGCCAAGCTGAAGCCGCCCTCCGGCGAGCATCCGTTCGGTACCGACGACCTCGGCCAGGACGTGCTGGCGCGCATCATCTATGGCGGGCGCATCTCGCTCGCCGTGGGCCTCGCGGCCATGGTGGTGGCGGTGACGGTCGGCGTGGTGATCGGTGCGCTGGCCGGCATGTCCAGCGGCCGCGTGGACGCAGCGCTGATGTGGATCACCGACCTGTTCCTCTCGCTGCCGCAGCTGCCGCTGCTGCTGCTGGTGATCTACCTGTTCCGCGATGCGCTGAAGGGCATGTTCGGCCCGGAAGGCGGGGTGTTCATCCTGATCGTGCTGGTGATCGGCGGCTTGCGCTGGATGCCGGTGGCACGCCTGGTGCGCGCCCAGTTCCTCAGCCTGCGCGAGAAGGAATTCGTGGAGGCGGCCAAGGCCTTGGGTGCCTCCCGCGTGCGGCTGGTGGTGATGCACATCCTGCCCAACGCCATGGGCCCGGTGATCGTGGCCGGCACCATCGACGTGGCGGCGGCGATCATCGCGGAGAGCACGCTCTCCTTCCTCGGCCTCGGCTTCCCGCCCGACATCCCCACCTGGGGGCGCGTGCTGTTCGACGCCAAGGACTACCTCGACATCGCCCCGCACTGGGCGATCTTCCCCGGCATGATGATCTTCCTCACCGTGCTGTCGATCAACTTCATCGGCGACGGGCTGCGCGACGCCCTTGATCCGCGCCGCGTCATCTAGGCACAGCATGTCCGATCCCCTGCTTGAGATCCGCGACCTCCGCACCTGGTTCAAGACCGATGACGGCATGGTCCGTGCCGTGGATGGTGTCTCCATGTCGATTGCTGCCGGCGAGACGCTGGCCGTGGTTGGCGAATCCGGCTGCGGCAAGTCCGTTACCGCCCGATCGGTTCTGAAACTGATCGACATGCCGCCCGGGCGCTTCGAATCCGGCACCATCCTGTGGCGCGGTCGGGACCTGATCCCGCTGCCCATGGATGAGATGGACCAGATCCGCACCCGCGAGATCGCGATGGTGTTCCAGGAGCCGATGACCTCGCTGAACCCGGTCTATACCGTCGGGCACCAGATCGCCGAGGCGCTGCAGACGCACGAGAAGCTGGGCGAGAAGGCGGCGATCGACCGGGCGGTGGAGATGCTGGGGCTGGTCAACATCCCCAATCCCCGCAGCCGGGTGAACGACTACCCGCACCAGTTCTCCGGCGGCATGCGCCAGCGCGTGATGATCGCCATGGCGCTGGCCTGCAAGCCCAAGCTGCTGATCGCCGACGAGCCGACCACCGCGCTGGACGTGACGATCCAGGCCCAGATTCTCGAGCTGATGGCCGAGATGAAGGACAAGTTCGGCATGGCCATCATGCTGATCACCCACGCGATGGGGGTGGTGGCGGAGAACGCCCAGCGCGTGGTGGTGATGTATGCCGGCAAGGTGGTGGAAGAGGCGTCGGTGGAGGAGTTGTTCGGCAATCCCCGCCACCCCTACACCCAGGGGCTGATCCGCTCCATTCCGCGGGTGGACATTGCCGGCCATGCCCGTGCCGGCGGCCGGCAGCGGCTGGAGCAGATTCCGGGCACCGTGCCCAACCTGCTCAATCCGCCGCCGGGCTGCCGTTTCGCGGCGCGGTGCAAGTTCGCGACCGATGCCTGCACCGCCGCCGAGCCCCCCCTGCGCACTGTCGCGCCCGACCACAAAGTGGCCTGCATCCTGTGAGCACCGTGACCCAGACCACGCCCGACGCCGCGACGGATACCCAGCCGCTGCTGTCGGTTCGCAATCTCAAGAAACACTTCCCGATCCGCGGCGGCCTGTTGGCGCGCGAGATCGACCGGGTGCATGCCGTGGATGGCGTGTCGCTGGACGTGGCGCCCGGGGAGACGCTGGGGCTGGTCGGCGAATCCGGCTGCGGCAAGTCCACCACCGGGCGCTGCATCCTGCGGCTGATCGAGCCGACCTCCGGCGAGATCTGGTTCCAGGGGCGCGATGTGACGGCGCTGGAAGGCGAGGCGCTGCGGGCGATGCGGCGCGACATGCAGATCATCTTCCAGGACCCGTTCGCCTCGCTCAATCCGCGGCACACCGTGGGTGGGATCATCGGCGAGGCGCTGACGATCCATGGGCTGGTGAAGGGCCGGCAGGAGATGGAGGACAAGGTTGTCCAGCTGCTGGAGACGGTGGGGCTGCGGCCGGAGCATATGAGGCGCTTCCCGCATGAGTTCTCCGGCGGGCAGCGGCAGCGCATCGGGATCGCGCGGGCGTTGGCGGTGGAGCCGAAGCTGATCGTGTGCGACGAGCCGGTCTCGGCGCTGGACGTTTCGATCCAGGCGCAGGTGATCAACCTGCTGGAGGACCTGCAGGAGAAGTTCGGGCTGACCTATCTGTTCATCGCGCATGATCTGAGCGTGGTGGAGCATATCAGCGACCGGGTGGCGGTGATGTATCTCGGCCGGGTGGTGGAGGTGGCGACCAGCGAGGAGCTGTATGCCAACCCGCTGCACCCCTATACCGAGGCGCTGCTGTCTGCCGTGCCGATCCCGGATCCGAAGATCAAGCGCAAGCGGATCGTGCTGCAGGGCGACGTGCCGAACCCGATCCGGCCGCCGAGCGGGTGCCATTTCCATACGCGCTGCCCGATCGCCGAGGCGCGGTGCAAGACCGATGTGCCGGTGCTGAAGAGCGTGGGCGGGCGGCACCAGGTTTCCTGCCACCTGCGGGGGTAGCCTACCAGGGCAGGATTTGGAGTTTCGGCCAAAGGCGGCGCCAACGCGCCGCCTTTGCTGTGTACGCGGCTTCGGTGACCAGGGCCTTGTTGGGGCGGACGATGCCGGCGAACAGGTCGGTGGTGCCGAAGGGGGCGCAGAGTTCCATCGTGCCGTTCTGCATGCGCACCCCGATCGCGGTGGCGGTGGTGGGGTAGGTGGCGATCGCCTCGGGCACCGAGCGGTAGGGGGCGAGGGGGCGGCCGAACTTGGCTTCGTACCACTGGTGGACGCGGGCCTGGTTCTTCACGTCGAAACGGATCGGCGTGTTGGCGAGGCGGGATTGGTGGGCGGCTTCGGTGGCTTCGGAGAGGTCGGGGTCGAAGTAGACGATGTCGATATCGGCGATGCCGTGGGTGGGGGGCAGGGCGTAGCGGTGGTTCCAGACCGTTTGCGCCAGGGCGCCGGCGACGATCCAGGGTTCGGGGAGGGCGAGGCTGGCGAAATTGTCCAGCAGGGTGGCGAGGTGGGGGTTGGAGCGGAGGATCGGCTCCAGGTTGGTCATGGCTTGAGGTCGTGGCGGGGGGCTTGGGGGTGCTCGGGGGCCCAGCTGCGGAGAAACTCCTCCAGGGCGGGCTCGGGTTCGGTGGGCAGGGCGATGGCGAGGGTGACGTATTGGTGGCCGCCGTTGAGGCCGCGGTTGCGCAGGCGGAGGTGGGTGCCGGGGCCGGAGCGGGGGGGGATGGCCAGGGCGACGGTGCCGGTGAGGGTGGGGACTTCGACCTTTGCGCCGAGGATGGCTTCCTGGATTGTGACGGGGAGGTCCATGTGGATGTCGTCGCCTTCGCGGCGGAAGAATTTGTGCGGGGTGACGGCGACTTCGATCAGGGCATCGCCGGCGGGGGCGCCGCCGCGGCCGGGATGGCCCTGACCGCGGAGGCGGAGCACCTGGCCATCGCCGTGGCCGGGGGGGATGGTGACATCGAGGGACTTGCCATCCGGCAGGGTGATGCGGCGCTTGGTGCCGAGGGCGGCCTCCATGAAGGGGACGGAGAGGGTGTAGCGGGCATCCTCACCGCGCGAGGCGAAGCCCTGGCGGGCGCGGGCGCCGGCGTGGGCGCCCATGGCCTGGCGGAGGAGGTCTTCCAGGTCGTCGGCGGCGAAGCCCTGGTCGGCGCCGCGACCCTGGTTGAAATCGCGCCATTGCGGGCGGGCCTCGGCGCCGGCGGCGTCGATCTCGCCGCGGTCGAAGCGGGCGCGTTTTTCGGTATCGGACAGCAGGGCGTAGGCGGAGGAGAGGGCGGAGAAGGTATCGGCGGCGTCTGGCTTATCCGGGTTGGCATCGGGGTGGTGTTTCTTGGCCAGGCGGCGATAGGCAGTGCGGATT